>NZZG01000165.1 GCA_002698575.1 Pimelobacter sp.
TTGACTGCGAGCCTCTCCCGGTCGACTGAACTGCGCGCTGACGGCACGAGCAAGCTCGCGCCGCCGCATGCGCGGGCGCCACACCCGTCACACAGACCACATCGCCGCATCGAGTGGGCGGAAACTGCAGGCCCTGGGCCGGTTTTCGTGTCGTCTCTGCCCAATCCCTGAGCGCTTGGGACTCATGTGACTGGTGGGGCCGCGCTTGCGCGGGCGGCGCCACCACCGGTGACCACCAGACCCACCCCGAAGAACCGGGCGAGGTCACACCTCGGGGTTCAGGTACCAGGGACTCGTGTAGGCGATCCCCGCGTTGTTGCAGGGGTGGCCGTCGGGGCCCGGCGATGCGTTGGGCTCCGACGGGTCGGCGATCCGCAGGCAGATCCACTCACCCTCGCCGTAGCGGATGGGCACGGTGAAGTCGACGACGGGACCGACCTTGAAGGGGATCACGTCGGCGACCTCGGGCACGTCGTTCCCGGGGCGCAGCACCTGCACCTCGAGGTCGCGGCCGATCCACGACCGGTCACGCGCGAGGTCGAGGCGGAAGTGGACCGGTCCGCGACGGTGTCGCAGGGGTCGACCCATCCGCGCCGTCCGGCCGTGGTTGCGCAGGGAGGTGGCGGTGGCGTCGACGCGGAGGCCGGAGGTGCGGGTGGCGAAGAAGCGGCGCTTGCGCATCGCCTCCTTGACCCCGGCACGGCTGTGCTCCTTGACCCACATACCGGTGCGGCCCTTGCCCTCGGGGAAGCCCCAGTCGGTCCCGTGCTCGTCGGTCACACCGAGGATCCCGGGGGTCCAACCGGCAGCCAGGCAGGCGACCAGGGGAGAGCTGAGGCCGTCGGCGTATCCCTCGAAGAGGTAGTCGTCGCCACGGTTGAACAGCTCCAGCGACACGACGTGCTTGCGCGCCTTCGGGTCGAAGGTGAACTCCTGGAAGCGCCCCGGCTCGCGGCCCGGGTGGTTGAAGCCGGCGAGCCCGCCACGGCCGCCGTCGAGCACCAGGCCGGGCTCGCGGCGCAGCCACGTCAGGAGCGGCTCCATGAGGCCGGCCTGGAGGACGTCGACGTAGTGCTCGGTGAACCAGACGTTGACGTGCCCGATCAGCGGCTCGGACCACTCGAAGCCGCGGATGGCGGTGAACCGGCCGTCCTTGTCGGCGGCGTCGGCCAGTCGCCCGGTGCGGGCCCAGTCGCCCTGCGTGATGCCCGCCACGCCCTTGTACTCCGCGGGCAGGATGCCGGCCAGGACGTCGCCCAGCAGGTTGTCGGACAGGGTGGCGTGGTCGGTCAGGGCGGCCACGTCCAGTCCGGCGCTGCGCATCGACGCGAACGCCCGCCCCGGCTTCCCGTCGCCGTCCGAGAGCAACGTGTGGTTGTGCATGTCGGCATGGAGCAGCACGGTGCCCTTGGTGATGCGCGACGTACGGCTGGCGCCGGTCCTGGGCCTTCCGGTGCTGCCCCAGGCGGCGCCGGGTGCGATCGCACCCGTGCTGCCGCCCAGCGCACTGGCGATCAGCAGACCGGGTCCCGCGGCGGCCACGGCGCGCCGGCTCAGGCCGGGCGGCGGCTCGGGGTGGGTGTGGGGCGTCAGGGATCCGGGGGAGTCATCGCACACAAGGCAAGTCGACACCCCTCGAGCGACCGGTCGGTGAACGGCAGGGGCTCAGCGGTAGACGACGTACAGGCCGACGACCGCGGGCACCGCCCCGACGGCGATCGCCGTGGCAGCGCGCGTGGGCGTGATCGGCCTGCGGTGGATGAGGTAGGCCGAGATCACCGCGATCGCGCCGAACGCCCCACCGAGGAGGCACAGGCCCACCTGCGCGACCCGCTCGCTGTCGTCGATGAAGAACGCACCGATCACCAGACCGACCGAGAGGTGGAAGATGGTGGTCACCACCAGCGCGGACATCACGATCCGTTGCACCCGCTCCAAGCGGGCGACGTCCTCGCGGCTCGGTCGCCTGCGTGGTGCGTCGGGGTCGATCAGGTGCCGGGCGCGGCGGGGTGTGGGCTCCTGGGTCACGACCTCAGCCTACGGGTGGGGCGCCGATCGTTGCTGCCGAGGAACGCGGCCGGCCTCGTGCGGGCGAGGCGTTGGCCTCACACGACGTAGGACGATCCCCGCCGCAGCTCGTCCACCGCGCGCAGCACCATCCGGTCGATCAGCTCCTCGCAGGTCGGCAGGTCGTCGATGACACCCACCACCTGGCCCGAGGCGAGCACTCCGGCCGAGGTGTCGCCCTCGACCAGGCCGGCCTTCAGCATCACCGGGGTGTTGGCGGCCAGCGCCATCTGGCCCAGCGAACGACCCTGGGCCTTCCTCATCGCGCGGCCGTCCTTGGCCAGGGCGAACCAGCCCATCCCCGAGTCCCTCTTGAACTCCAGCGTGCGGCGCATCGTGGGGCCGAGCCGCTTGACGGCGCTGGTGCCCTCCAGGGACTCCACCAGGTCCGTGCGCAGCATCCGGTGCGGCATGCCGTCGACCTTCGCGGTCACCACGGTGTCGGTCAGGCCGTGGGTGAGGTAGAGGTCCTTGACCGCCTGCGGCACCGCGGAGTCCTGGGTCAGCAGGAAGCGTGTGCCCATGCCGACCCCGGCGGCGCCGTAGGACAGTGCCGCGGCGAGCCCGCGGCCGTCGAAGAAGCCCCCGGCCGCGATCACCGGCAGGTCGACGGCGTCGAGCACCGTGGGCAGCAGGAGCGTGGTGGGCACGGGCCCGGTGTGGCCGCCGCCCTCGCCGCCCTGCACCATCACCGCGTCGGCACCCCACGAGGCGACCTTGACGGCGTGCTTGGCGGCACCGATCGAGGGCATCACGACGATGCCGTGGTCCTTGAGCTTCGCGATGAGATCCGGCTTGGGGGCGAGGGCGAAGGAGGCGACCTTCACCCCGTGCTTGATCAGCAGGTCGCAGCGATCACCCGCATCTGCCGCATCGGCGCGCATGTTGACGCCGAACGGGTTGTCGGTGCGGCGCTTGGTCTCGATGATCGCCGCCTCGAGCTCCGCGAAGGTCATGGTGGCGCTCGCCAGGATGCCGAGCCCCCCCGCGTTCGCCGTGCCGCTGACCAGGCGGGGTCCCGAGACCCACCCCATGCCGGTCTGCACGATCGGGTGCTTGACCCCGACGAGCTCGGTGAACGGCGTCTTCAGCTGCTGCTCGATCACTGGCTCTTCTCCTGGGGGACCTCTCGGTGGCGCAGGCTCCTGGGGTCCAGGACCTCCCGGATGATCACCAGCTCCTCGGTCGTCGGCTCGCGCGTGAGGGGTACGGCGCCGAGGTCGCCGAGGTCGAAGCCGGTCGCGGCCTGCACCTCCTCGGTCGTGACGCCGGGGTGGACCGAGAGCAGCCGGAGCGTGTCGTCGGGCCCGTTGACGTCGAAGACGCCGAGGTTGCTGACCACCCGGTGGATGTCGTTGAAGCGGCTCGCGGCGGGGCCGGCGGCGGCTGCCCGCGCGGGTCCGACACCCGTGACGATGTCGACCTGGTCGACGAAGACCCGCGGGGAGTGCTTGGGCACCCAGTAGGACGTGCGGTTGTTGGCCGTGTTGCCGGGCGCTCCTCGGGAGCCGAGCAGCTGTCGCTTCGGCTGCGCGAAGTCGCCGATCGCCGAGATGTTCTGGTTGCCGTGGCGGTCGACCTGGGTGGCACCCATCATCACGTGCCGCTTGCCGTAGGCGATGACGTCGAAGACCTTGCGGAACGGGATCCAGCCCTCGACGACGTCGCCCTTGGCGAACAGCGGCGGGACGCCGGCGAGGAAGAGCGACTCCCCGTCGGAGATGACCAGGTCGGGGTTGGAGGTCAGCTTGGCCAGGCGCACGCCCAGCATCGGCAGCATCCCCATCGGGCTCGCGAAGATCTCGCCGTCGTCCTTGAAGGCATCGGCGATGGCGGCCGCGCAGACGTCGGCGCGCGTGCAGGTCGTCGGGGAGTCGGTGGTGCTCATCGGTCGGCCTCCTGCTCAGCAGTGAACGCGGACACGGCTGCCTGGTAGGCGGCCTCGTCGCCGGCCAGGAAGCGGGTCTCGAACGCCGCCCAGTCCTCCTCGGAGCCCGCCGCCGCGGCGGCGTAGGCCTTCTGGAACTTCTCGTCGCGCTCGTAGTCGGGCACGCAGCTCGTGAAGTGGGCCCCGTGCGGGGTCTCCACGACGCCGCTCACCATCATCCGGTTGAGCAGCACTCGCTGGACCGCGGTGTCGACGGTCAGTCCGGCGGTGTCGACGACCTGCTCCACCGACAGGAACGTGCGCTCGGCGGCCATCGCGAACAGGTCGTCGAAGTAGGGGTCCGGGCCGAGGTACGTCGCGTTGCCGTGGCAGTCGGCCCGGTTGAGGTGCACCAGGGCGACGTCCAGCCGCAGCGCCGGGACCGCGACCAGCTCCTCGTGCCCGACGCCCTCGTCGTAGGGGCTGGTGACGGTCGTGATGTCGGGGTTGTTGACCAGGACGTCGGAGCCGAGGCCGGCACGCATCGGCAGGAACGGCAGACGCTGGGCCGCCGCGCGCAGTCCGGTCTGGAACATGCCCTCGTCGAGCTCGACGACCTCGGGGATGGTGCGCTCCTGGCGGGCCTTCTGGAAGTTCGGCTCGAGGGGGACGGAGTCGAGGGAGACGAAGGCGTAGACCAGCTTGCGCACCTTGCCTGCTCGGACCAGCAGTCCCACGTCTGCGCCGCCCCAGCTGACGATGGTCAGGTCCTTCAGGTCCGAGCGCACGATGGCGCGGACCAGCGCCATCGGCTTGCGTCGCGGACCCCAGCCGCCGATCCCGATCGTCATCCCGTCCTGCAGCTCGGCGACGACGTCGTCGATGCTCATCCGCTTGTCGCGGGGTCCCGTGGTCATGTGCTCTTCCCTGCCTTGTCGGTGCCGGCACCGTGCCGGTTGACGAACGTGTCGCGCAGCTCGTCTGCCACGCCCATCAGATTGAGCTCCATCGTGAAGCCCTGCTCGAAGCGGTAGCTCTTGTTGACGTCGATCGGGTCGATGCCGTTGAGGCACTCCTTGGCGGCCCGGATCACCCGCGTGTCCTGGGCCGCGATGTCGGCCGCGACGCGCATCGCTGCCTCGTCCAGCTCGGCCCGGGGCACGACCTCGAGCACCGACCCGAACTGCACGAGGTCGGCGGCCTTGATCGTGCGGGAGGTGAAGTAGAGGGTGCGCATCATGTGCTGCGGCACCAGGCGGGCCATGTGGGTCGCGGCGCCGAGCGCGCCCTGCTTGACCTCGGGCACCCCGAAGAACGCGTCGTCGCTGGCCACGATGCAGTCGGCGTTGCCGACCAGGCCGACCCCGCCGCCGACGCAGAAGCCGTTGACGGCCGCGATCACGGGCACCGCGCACTCGTAGACCGCCTTGAACGCCGCGAAGCACCCCTTGTTGGCGCCGATGAGGGCGTCGAACCCGCTGGTGTTCTGCATCTCCTTGATGTCGACGCCGGCGTTGAAGCCCCGACCCTCGGCCCGCAGGACCACCACACGGGTGTCCAGGTCGGCGCTGGCCTCGTCGAGCGCGCCGGCGACGTCGTACCAGCCCTGGACGGTGAGTGCGTTGACCGGCGGATGCTCCATCGTCACCACCCGGATGCCGTCGTCGCGCAGCTCTGAGGTGATCGTCATGGGGCTCCTCCGGTCGCGGTCGGGTCGGGTGGACCCAACCAAGCACTTGCTTGGTAGGGTAGCAGCCATGCCGCTCACCCTCGACCTGTCCGGACGCGTCGTCCTCGTCACCGGGGGCACGAAGGGGATCGGGCTGGGCATCACCCGCACGTTCCTCGCCGCCGGCGCGACGGTCGTGACCTGCTCCCGGTCGGAGTCGCCGACCGCGGAGGGTGCGACGCACCGCGTGTGCGACGTCCGGGATCCGGAGGCCGTGGCCGCACTGGTCGCCGGCGTCGTCGAGACCCACGGCCGGCTCGACGTGCTGGTCAACAACGCCGGGGGAGCGCCGGCGAGCGACGCGGCGAGTGCCTCGCCCCGCTTCCACGACAAGATCGTGGGCCTCAACCTGCTCAGCCCCCTGCTGGTCGCGCAGGCCGCCAACGCGGTCATGCAGCAGCAGGAGTCCGGCGGCTCGATCGTCAACATCTCGTCGATCTCGGCCCATCGCCCCGCCCCGACGATCGCCGCGTACGGCGCCGCCAAGGCGGGCCTCGACTCGCTGACGCGTTCGTTGGCGATGGAGTGGGCACCCCGGGTGCGGGTCAACGCCGTCGACGTCGGGCTGTGCCGCACCGAGAACACCGACGACCACTACGGCGGCGACGACCGGGTTGCGGCGATCGAGCGCACCATCCCTTTGGGCCGGATGGCCCGTCCGGACGAGGTGGGCCACGTCGCGGTCTTCCTCGCCAGCGACCTGGCGTCGTACGTCTCCGGCGCGCGCGTCGGCTGCGACGGCGGCGGCGAGCCACCCGTCTTCCTGCACATCTGAGCACCCACCGAAGGAGCACCCCATGTCCGACCTCCTGGCAGGCCGCGTCGCCATCATCACCGGCGCCGGCCGTGGCATCGGCCGCGCCCACGCCCTCGAGCTCGCCTCGCACGGCGCGAAGGTCGTCGTCAACGACTTCGGCGTCTCCCTCGCCGGGGAGGGCACGGGGGAGTCGCCCGCCGACGAGGTCGTCGCGCTGATCCGCGAGGCCGGGGGAGAAGCGGTCGCCAACGGTGCCGACGTCGCCGACTTCGCGCAGGCCGAGGCGATGGTGCGCCAGGCCATCGACACCTTCGGCGCGCTCGACATCCTGGTCAACAACGCCGGGTTCGTACGCGACCGGATGCTCGTCAACACCTCCGAGGAGGAGTGGGACGCCGTCATCCGGGTCCACCTCAAGGGACACTTCGCGCCGCTGCGCCACGCGGGTGCCTACTGGCGCGCGGAGGCGAAGGAGGGTCGTCAACGCGCCGCCCGGGTCGTCAACACCTCGTCCGGTGCCGGCCTGCAGGGCTCGGTCGGTCAGGCGACGTACTCGGCGGCCAAGGCAGGCATCGCCGGCCTGACGCTCGTCGCCGCCCAGGAGATGGGGCGGTACGGCGTGACGGTCAACGCGATCGCGCCGGTCGCCCGCACCCGGATGACCGAGGGAGCCTTCGACACCTCCGCGATGGCGGTGCCGGAGGACAACTCACCCGTGGTGGCGTGGCTGGCCTCCGAGGAGGCGGCCGACGTGACGGGACGGGTCATCGAGGTCGACGGCTCGACCATGACGGTCGAGAACGGCTGGGCGCACGGACCCTCGCGCGACGCGGGGGCCCGCTGGAGGGCCGCCGACGTCGGCGTCGGCCTGCGCGAGATGCTCGCCGAGGCCCCCACGCCCGAGCCGGTCTACGGCGCCTGACCCCTCACCCTCGACCGTAGGCTCGTCGCGTGTCCTCGCGTCTCCGCCTGCTCACCGCGCTCCTGCTGCTCTCCGGGTGCGCGCCGGGTGGCGGCGAGGACCCGGCCGCGCGGCCCGATCCCGCCGAGCCGACGACCGGGGCCACCCAGGCCACCGAGGCCACCGACGCGGCTCGCGAGTCCTTCGTCTGGCGCCGTCAGGCGCCTCGTCGCGCGGGCTTCTCCGCCGCGGTCCTGGAGTCCCTCGCGGCCGAGGCCGCGACGACCGGGTCCACCTGCCTGCTGGTCGCCCGGCGCGGGCGCATCGTCGGCGAGTGGTACTGGCAGGACACCGACGAGCGGACGGCGCAGGAGGTCTACTCGGTCACCAAGTCCGTCACGAGCACCCTGGTCGGCCTGGCGCAGGCCGAGGGCCTGCTCGACATCGACCAGCCCGCGGCGAAGCAGGTGCGGCAGTGGCGGGGGACGGCCTCGGCCGGGGTGACGGTGCGCAACCTGCTGGCCAACGACAGTGGTCGTGAGTGGTCGACCGAGTCCGACTACACCGGCCTGATCCGGGCCCGCGACCGCACGGCGTACGCCGTGGGCCTGGAGCAGCAGTTCGAGCCCGGGACCACCTGGGCCTACAACAACGCCGCCATCCAGACCCTCGACGCGGTGCTGAGCACCGCCGCGGGCGAGACGACCGCGGAGTACGCGAGCACCCGGCTCTTCGAGCCGTTGGGCATGGACGACACCCGGATGACCGGTGACGCCGCCGGCGCCTCGACCAGCACGGCGTTCGGCCTCAACTCCACCTGCCGGGACCTGGCCCGGTTCGGGACCCTCTTCGCCCAACGCGGTGAGTGGGACGGCAAACGCGTCCTGCCCGCTGCCTGGGTGGACGAGGCGGTCGGCGCCCCGTCGCAGGGCCTCAACGCCGCCTACGGGCTGCTCTGGTGGCTCAACCGCGAGGGCCCGCTGCGTGGTCCGCTCGACCAGACCGACCTGACGGGCAGCCCCGAGGTGGTGCGCGTCGGTCGCCTGGCTCCCGGCGCGCCGGAGGACGTCTTCGCGGCGCAGGGATTCGGTGGGCAGGTGGTCCTGGTCGACCCCGCCAGCGAGACGGTCGTGGTGCGGCTCGGGGTCCCGGACCTCACCGGGGAGACTGCGTCCTACAGCTTCGCCGACGCGGCGAGGGTCGTCACGCAGGCCCGACGAGGGGCCCGGTAGCGGCGACGGTGGGACTGCCCCGATGACGGACCCGCGCACGCCGTAGGCTGCCACCCGTGAAGACGTTCGAGGGGCTCTGGGCCGAGCTGTCCGAGAAGGCCCGCACCCGACCCGACGGCTCCGGCACGGTCGCAGCGCTGGACGCCGGTGTCCACACGATCGGCAAGAAGCTGGTCGAGGAGGCCGCGGAGTCCTGGATGGCCGCCGAGCACGAGGGCAAGGACCGCGCCGCCGAGGAGATCAGCCAGCTGCTCTACCACGCTCAGGTGCTGATGCTCGCCAGCGGCATCGAGCTCGACGACGTCTACGCCCATCTCTGACCACGAGCAGGACCCAGCCATGACCACATCTCCGGCGGAGCCTCGCCCGCTGCGCATCGCGATCCCCAACAAGGGGTCGCTCTCGCAGTCGGCCTCCGAGATCCTGCGCGAGTCCGGCTACCGGCAGCGCGACGACTCCAAGCAGCTCACCCTGATGGATGCCGACAACGGGGTCGAGTTCTTCTACCTGCGTCCGCGCGACATCGCCCTGTACGTCGGGGAGGGCACCCTCGACATCGGGATCACCGGCCGTGACCTGCTGCGCGACTCCGCCGCCAAGGCCGAGGAGGCGCTGACGCTCGGCTTCGGGCGCAGCACGTTCCGCTTCGCCGGGCCCCGCGGGGCCTTCTCCGGGGTCGAGGACCTCGCCGGCACCCGCATCGCCACGTCGTACGTCGGGATCGTGCGCGCCTACCTGGAGGAGCGCGGCATCGAGGCCTCGGTGACCCGCCTCGACGGCGCGGTCGAGACCAGCATCCAGCTCGGGGTGGCCGACGTGATCGCCGACGTCGTGGAGACCGGGGCGACCCTCAAGCAGGCCGGCCTGGAGACCTTCGGTGAGCCGATCCTGCACTCCGAGGCGGTGCTCATCACCCGGGCCGGCGGCGACCTGCCGGCCGGCTTCGAGGTGTTCCGCCGTCGGATCGAGGGCGTCCTGGTCGCCCGCGGCTACGTGATGATGGACTACGACGTCTCCTCCGAACACCTCGACGCAGCCGTCGCCCTGACCCCGGGCATCGAGAGCCCGACCATCGCGCCGCTGCAGCGCGACGGGTGGTACGCCGTGCGCGCCATGGTGCCGCGCGGCGGCGCCCAGCGGCTCATGGACCAGCTCTACGACCTCGGTGCGCGGGGCATCCTGCTGACCGACATCCATGCCTGCCGTCTCTGACCCGGGCCTGCCGCGGACCTGGCGCCCGCTCGGACCGCGCATCGCCGGGGTCGTGGCGATCGTGGTGCTGGTCTTCATCGTCGCCCTGCTCTGGATCGGGTTCGACCAGGAGACGCGCGATGCGGTCACCCCGTTCCAGCGCGGGACGGTCGTGGCCATGTTCGGCGGGGGCGTGGCGTGCCTCTACGCCCTGGTCCGCTCCCGGGTGCAGGCGCGCGCCGAGGGCCTGGTGGTCGTCAACGGCTACCGCCAGCACGAGTACGACTGGGCCCAGGTCGTCGCGGTGCGTCTCGACGCCGGCGCGCCGTGGGTCAGCCTCGACCTCGCCGACGGCACGACCGTGCCGGCGATGGGGATCCAGGGCTCCGACGGGGCGCGCGCCAAGCAGGCGGTACGGGAGCTACGCGTGCTCCTCGACCGCGCGCACACCCCACGAGACTGACGCCTCGTCCCCGTCCTGGCCCGCGGGCGCCAGGGTGAGCAGGTCCTCGCCGGTGCGGAAGGCGTCGGCGTTGGCCGTCATCGGCTCGATCGCCAGGGACCGCCGGGCCGTGGTCGCCACGTCATCGGCGGTGTAGAGCAGCAACCACCGATGCCCCCGGTCGACCCAGAGCTCGAGCGCGCGACCGGTGGCCGGGTCGCGCAGGGACGTGGTGGCGCGACCGGTCTCGTCCCGCTCGAGATCGGTGAAGCCGTGGTTGAGCGCGACGTCGCCCAGCACCCGTGGCTCCCGGAAGTCGTACGGCGTGCCTGCGACGTTCTCGGTGCGCACCGGGATGAGCCGCTCGTCGGTGATCGACCGCGTGGCTGCGGGCAGCCGCAGCTCCCAGGAGTCGACCGGTCCGTCGCCGACGGTGAGGTAGGGGTGCGCCCCGCTGGCGTAGGGGGCAGGCGAGGGGGAGAGGTTGGTGGCGGTCTGGGTGACGGTGAGCCCGTCCGCCGACAGGTCGTAGAGCACGTGCAGGTCGACGAGCCACGGGTATCCGGTCTGCGCCATCAGCCGGTACTGCAGCGAGACCGAGTGCTCGGTGCGCTCCTCCAGCGTCCAGGCGGCCCAGCGGGCCAGGCCGTGCGAGGCGTTGCTGCGCCTCGGCTCGGTCAGGGCGAGCTGGAGGTCCCGCCCGTCGAAGGAGTACGCGCCGTCCCGGATCCGGTTCGGCCACGGCATCAGCAGCTGGCCACGCCCGCCCGAGGACATCTCGTCGGCGGCGAAGCCGTCGACGAGGTCGCGACCGGCACAGGTGAGCAGACGCAGGGCGGCACCGCTCTCGGTGACCACGGCGTCGTACCCGCCGCCGGAGATGGCGAACTGCTCACCGCTGGGTGGGACCTGCTGGCTCATGGCCTCACACAACCATGTCGGCGCGGGCGCGGGTGTCGTGGTCCACGAAGTGCGCGCGCTCGTCGCGCATCCACCGTTCCCAGTGCGCTCGCATCGCCTCGCCGTCGCGCGCCATGCCCCGGCGCAGGCGCAGGTCGACGTCGACCTCGACCCAGATCAGTGCCGTGCACAGTGCTGCGTGCCGCAGCGACCCGGACCCGACACCCTCGAGGATGAGCAACGGCGTCGGCGGGACGGGGACCCACTCCACGAAGCGTCCGGCGATCCAGTCGTAGCGCTCGTAGCGTCCGGCCTCGCCGCGCGACAGGGGGAGGAGCAGCGGGTCCAGCCGCCGATCGACCCCTACCAGGCCACCCCAGCCGTCCAGCAGCTCGTCGAGGTGCACCAGGCCCGAGCCGGGGCTCAGGTCGCGCAGCGCGCCCGCCAGCGTGGTCTTGCCGGACCCGGCCGGGCCGTCGAGGCAGACCAGGCGTCCGGCTCCCAGAGTGACGGAGCGGCTCTGGACCAGGTCGAGCACCCGCCGCGCGGTGACGTGGGGCGGAGGTGCCGCCCGGGGCGCCGCGCTCAGGAGATCCCGCGCTTGCGCAGGATGGCCTCGATGTCCGCCATGTCGTCGTCGGCCGGGTCGCTGGTCTCGACCCGCTTCCCCGCGGACCTGCCCGGCGCGGACGGCGTGCGCGGGGCGGTCCTGCCGGAGCCCGTGCCCCGACGATCGACGACGCGTGCGGCGCCGAGGAGCAGGACGGAGATCCCGGCGACGACCACGCCCACCCACACGGTCGGGCTGAAGACCAGGCGCGTCGCCCAGCCGGTGATCGCGTCGGCGATCTCGGTGAACATCTGCAGCGTCCGGGTCAGCAGGGCCGCCACCGGCAGCAGCGTGAGGGCGGCACCCCGCAGCGCGGGGGCCAGGCCCCGGCGCCGGTAGGCGTACCAGGTGTAGATCGCGCCCAGGAGCGTCAGCGAGAGGGTGAGGGCTCCCCAGGCGACGTCGTCCATCCGTCCAGGGTGACACACTGGCGGCGATGAACGAGCCTCCTTCGCAGCGCCGGCTCCTCGGCCCCGCGGTGCCCGACGACGACGGTCGCGCCGACCCGGCGCTCGTGCAGGCGCTGACCGCCTACGGCGCCTCCTCGGCGGGCACGGACTCGGCGGGCACGGACTCGGCGGGCGCCTACGTCGCGGCGCTGGCGCGGCTGCAGCACGCCCGGCTCCTGGTGCCCGTCGTGGCGGTGCTCGGCGAGGTCGAGGTCGATCCGCGCACGGGGCTGGCCAGCGACAAGTCCAGCGACATGGCTGCGGTGCTCCTGCAGACGCCCGACGGGCGGCGTGGCCTGCTCGCCTTCACCTCCACCGACTCGCTGGCCGCGTGGGACGCCGAGGCGCGACCGGTCCCCGTCACCGCCCGACAGGCGGCCGAGGCCGCGGTGCAGGAGCAGGCCTCGGCCCTGGTCGTCGACGTCGCCGGACCGACGCGTCTCGTCGTGGACGGCGACTCCCTGACCGCGCTGGGCGCCGGCTACCGGCTGGCCCGGATCGACGGCGGCCTCGCCTGGGTCGACCCGTCGCCCACCGGTGACGGGTGAGCGTGAATTTCAGGCGGCGGGACTCTTCGGCTAGCATCTGTGGTTGACCGGATCGGTGGGCGCTCCTGCGCCCGTCCGATCCTGCAAGCGGAGATCAGGCTCGATCATCTCCCACCCGCATCGACCGCAGCACGATCAGGTCGTCGGGTCCGGTCTGATGGCCCGACCTGGGCTCGTGGACGCACGTGGTCCCCGAGGCGTGGTAGGTGGTCATGGCTGGCCTCCGCTTGGACACCTGCCACACCACCTCGACCCACTGCCCACTCCACTGGAGGACCCATCAGCACCGAGCTTCGAATCAACGACCGGATCCGCGTCCAGGAAGTCCGCCTCGTTGGCCCCAGCGGCGAGACCGTCGGCATCGTTCCCACCGCCGATGCGCTGCGCCTTGCCCAGGAGGCCGACCTCGACCTGGTCGAGATCGCCCCGATGGCACGCCCGCCGGTCTGCAAGCTCATGGACTACGGGAAGTTCAAGTACGAGAACGCCCAGAAGGCCCGTGAGGCGCGCCGCAACCAGACGAACGTGATCATCAAGGAGATGAAGCTTCGTCCCAAGATCGACGCGCACGACTACGAGACGAAGAAGGGCCACGTCGTCCGCTTCCTCAAGGCCGGCGACAAGGTCAAGATCACGATCATGTTCCGCGGTCGCGAACAGCACCGCCCCGAGCTGGGCTTCCGGCTGCTGCAGCGTCTGGCCGAGGACGTCACCGAGCTCGGCTTCGTGGAGTCCTCGCCCAAGCAGGACGGCCGCAACATGATCATGGTCCTGGGCCCGCACAAGAAGAAGGCGGAGGCCAAGGCCGACTACCTCGTCCAGAAGGCCGAGAAGGAGGCCGAGCGCGCCGCGGTCGTCGACGCCGAGAAGGCCGAGCGCGACGCCGCGCACGCCGCCGGACCGGTCGCGGCCAAGAAGGAGCGCGGACGCTCCGAGAACCTCGATCCCGAGATCGAGGCCTAGGCCCCCGGGCCGGCAGTACGGCAACCGCGCTTCGCCAGCCTGCACCAGCCTGCACCAGCACAGCACCGAGCATCACCAACGAGGAGACACCAAGATGCCGAAGAACAAGAGCCACAGCGGCGCCGGAAAGCGCTTCCGCGTGACCGGCTCGGGCAAGATCCTGCGCGAGAAGGCGGGCAAGCGTCACAACCTGGAGAAGAAGTCCTCCAAGGTGACCCGCCGCATGTCGGGCACCACCGAGGTCGCCAAGGCCGACGTGCCGCGCGCCAAGAAGATGTTGGGTCTCTGACCAACCCCTCGCCCCATCCGTCGGTCGAGCGTGGCGCCCGGCCGCCGCTGACCAGCTAGCAACAAGGAGATCCACCATGGCACGCGTCAAGCGCGCAGTGAACGCCCACAAGAAGCGTCGTACCACCCTGGAGCGCGCCAGCGGCTACCGCGGCCAGCGCTCGCGGCTGTACCGCAAGGCCAAGGAGCAGGTCACCCACTCCCTGGTCTACAACTACAACGACCGCAAGAAGAACAAGGGCAACTTCCGCAGCCTGTGGATCCAGCGCATCAACGCTGCCTCCCGCGCGCAGGGCCTGACCTACAACCGCTTCATCCAGGGGCTCAACCTGGCCGGCGTCGAGGTCGACCGGAAGATCCTCGCCGACCTGGCTGTCAACGACGTGGCCGCGTTCAACGCGCTCGTCGAGACCGCGAAGGCGGCCCTGCCCGAGGACGTCAACGCTCCCCGGGTCGACGCCTGAGCACTCCGCTCGCGGTCGGCAACGGCCGCGTCAAGGAGGCACGCAAGCTCAGCCGCCGTTCGGAGAGGTCCGAGCGGCGGCTGTTCCTTGCCGACGGCCCGAAGGCCGTCGAGGGGGCCCTCGGGGTGCCCGGCTGCGTGGTCGAGGTCTTCGCCACTCCCGCTGCCACCGAGCAGCACCCCGCCCTCGTCGCGGCCGCTCCGCAGTGGACCCTCGTCGACGAGCGAGCGCTGGCGTCGCTGAGCGACGCGGTCAACCCGGCCGGCGTCGTGGCACTGTGCCGTTTCCTGGACCGTCCGGTGGAGCACGTCCTGGACCGCGACCGGGACCGGGGGGAGCTGCGACTGGTGGCGATCTGCGCCGACGTCCGCGACCCCGGCAATGCCGGCACCGTCATCCGCACCGCGGACGCCGCCGGCGCCGACGCCGTGGTGCTCGCCGGCAGCTCGGTGGATCTCTACAACCCGAAGACCCTGCGGGCCAGCGTCGGCAGCGCCTTCCACCTGCCCGTGGCGGTCGAGACCGACGTCGCCGCGGCCATCGCTGCGGCGCGCGCCGCCGGCCTGACCGTGCTGGCCGCCGACGGCGCGGGAGAGACCGACCTGCACGCCCCCGGCGACCTGCTCGACGCACCCACGGCGTGGGTGTTCGGCAACGAGGCCTGGGGGCTGCCGGCCGAGGTGGCGGCGCTGGCCGACCACCGGGTCCGGATCCCGATCCGCGGTCGCGCCGAGAGCCTGAACCTCTCGACCGCCGCTGCCCTGTGCCTCTACGAGTCCGCTCGGCACCACACGCCGTAGCCTGGCCGGGTGAGTGGACCCAGCGCGCAGGAGGTCGTCGACGCCCTGCCCGACGGCGTGGTCGTCGCCGACGGCAGCGGCACGGTCGTGGTCGTCTCCCGGCTCGCGGCGACCTGGCTGGGCTGGGACAGCGCCTCCGAGGCTCTCGGCCGGCCGGTGGGCGAGGTGCTGCGACTGAAGAACTCCGACGGAGCGGCGTGGCTGGCGTGCAACTCGCCGTACGTCGGGATCGCGACGCGCACCGCGGTGCCGGAGCAGTCCTGGTCGCTGCCCGACGGGACCGAGGTGCTCGTCACCGCCCGGCTGCACCGTGACCGTCCTCGGGGCGAGGTGACCCGGCTCGCGATCAGCATCCGCTCCGGACGGGGCCGCGCTCGCCTCGACCGGGAGCGCTCGGACCTGGTGGCCACCGTCGCCCACGAGCTGCGCTCGCCGCTGACGGGCGTGAAGGGTTTCGTCCAGGCGCTGCTGAACCGTTGGGACAAGCTCAACGACGAGCAGAAGAAGCTGATGCTCACCACGGTCAGCGCGGATGCCGACCGGTTGAGCCGCTTGATCGCCGAGCTGCTCGACGTCGCCCGGATCGACACCGGGCGGCTGCAGATGCACCGGAGGCCGACCGATGCCGAGGTGCTGGTGGAGCGGATCGTCGCGTCGGTCGCCGCCGGCACGAAGCGTCCGGTCAGGCTCGAGACGGTCGACGGGCTGGTCCGGATCCACGCCGACCCGGACAAGTTCACCCAGGTCGTGACCAACCTCGTCGAGAACGCCGTGCGCCACGGCGAGGGTGTCGTCCTGGTGCGCCTGGAGGCCCAGGACGACTTCCCCGAGGAGGGCTCCCGGCCGGGAGTCCGGGTCACCGTCCGCGACGAGGGCGAGGGGATCGCCCCGGAGCTGCGGCGCCGGGTCTTCACCAAGTTCTGGACCGGGGGGCGCGGAGGCTCGGGCCTGGGCCTCTACATCGTGCACGGACTGGTGCGCGCCCACGGGGGCGATGTCACCATCGAGGACGCCGTCGACGGGGGCGCCGTGCTCTCCTGCACCTGGCCCGGCGTGCCGACCGAGCTCGCCCAGGCCCCCTGACCGGCCGATACCGGTTCGCTCCGGAGCCCGGGGTCTCACTACCCTCACACCCATGTCCGGACCCAACACCGACTACGACCCCGTGGAGGTCACCCCCTTGAAGTCCGAGGAGGTCGAGAGCGCGCGCGACGACGCCCTGGCCGCGATCGCCGACGCCACCGACCTCGAGACCCTCAAGCAGGTGCGGATCGACCACACCGGTGACCGGTCGCCGCTCGCCCTGGCCAACCGGGAGATCGGCGCACTGCCGCCCCAGGCCCGCAAGGAGGCCGGCCAGCGGATCGGCAAGGCCCGCGGCGCGGTCAACCAGGCGCTGGCAGCGCGGACGTCGGTGCTCGAGGCCGAGCACGAGGAGCGGATGCTCGTCGAGGAGACCGTCGACGTCACGCTGCCCACGGACCGCGTGCCCCCGGGCGCCCGGCACCCGATCACGACCGGCTCCGAGCTGATCGCCGACATCTTCGTGGCGATGGGCTGGGAGGTCGCCGAGGGACCCGTCATCGAGGCCGAGTGGCTCAACTTCGATGCCCTCAACCTCGGCCCGGACCATCCGGCGCGCACCATGCAGGACACGTTCTGGACCGACCCCCAGGACAACGGGATCGTGCTGCGCACCCACACCTCGCCGGTGCAGGCGCGCACGATGCTGACCCGCACCCCGCCGATCTACGTGGTCTGCCCGGGACGGGTGTTCCGGACCGACGAGTACGACGCCACGCACAGCCCCGTCTTCCACCAGGTCGAGGGCCTGGCCATCGACGAGGGCATCTCGATGGCCCACCTCAAGGGCACCCTGGACCACTTCGCCACCGCGATGTTCGGTGAGGGCATCACGACCCGCTTCCGGCCGTCGTACTTCCCCTTCACCGAGCCCAGCGCCGAGGTCGACCTGGTCTGCTTCGTCTGCCGTGGCGCCACGGTGGTGGACGGGGGCGACGGCCCGGTCGCCTGCCGCACGTGCCGGGGCGAGGGCTGGATCGAGTGGGGCGGCTGTGGCGTCGTCAACCCCCGGGTGCTCCGTGCCTGCGGCGTCGACTCCGATCGCTACTCCGGCTTCGCCTTCGGCATGGGCATCGACCGCACCCTGATGTTCCGTCACGGCCTCGAGGACCTGCGCGACCTCTTCGAGGGCGACGTCCGCTTCACCACCGCCTTCGGCACCGAGATCTGAGGAACCACTGTGAAAGCCCCCGTCTCCTGGATCAGGGAGTACGTCGACCTGCCCGCCGACGTCACCACCGAGGCGCTCGCCGCACGGCTGACGGCGCTCGGCCTCAAGCTCGAGGCGATCGAGAGCCCCCGCGAGACCATCACCGGACCCCTCGTGGTCGGGCGGGTGCTCACGATGGAGCCCGAGCCGCAGAAGAACGGCAAGACCATCAACTGGTGCACCGTCGACGTGGCCGACGCCAACGGCACCGGCGACCCCCAGGGCATCGTCTGCGGCGCCCACAACTTCGCCGTCGGCGACCTCGTCGTCTGTGTGCTGCCCGGCGGTGTGCTGCCCGGCAACTTCGCCATCTCCGCGCGCAAGACCTACGGCCACGTGTCCGCCGGCATGATCTGCTCGGCCGCCGAGCTCGGCCTCTCCGGCGAGGCGGACGGCATCATCGTGCTGCCCTCCGACGCAGGAGAGCCCGGTGACGACGCCTTCGCCGTGCTGGGTCTCGACGACGAGGTCATCGAGTTCGAGATCAACCCGGACCGGGCGTACGCGCTCAGCCTGCGCGGGGTGGCCCGCGAGGCCGCGCTGGCCTACGAGGGGGCCCGCTTCACCGATCCCGCCGACAGGAGCACGCCGGCCTCGAACGCCGACGGCTACCCGGTGGTGCTCGACGACCCCGAGGGCTGTCCGCTCTTCGTGGCCCGGCTGGTCTCCGGCTTCGACCCGACGGCCACGACGCCGGACTTCATCGCCCGACGCCTCACCCAGGCCGGCATGCGCCCGATCAGCCTGGCGGTCGACGTCACCAACTACGTGATGCTCGAGATCGGCCGACCCATCCACGGCTACGACGCCGACAAGCTCACGGGGCCGATCCGCGTCCGACGCGCAGCCGCGGGGGAGCGCCTGACGACCCTCGACGGCACGGACCGAGCGCTCGANACCGGCGACCTCGTCGTCACCGACGACTCCGGCATCATCGGCCTCGGAGGCGTGATGGGCGGCGAGCCCACCGAGATCTCCGCGACCACGACCCGGGTCCTGGTCGAGTCGGCGCACTGGGACGCGACCTCGATGTTCCGCACCGGCAAGCGACACAAGATCTCCTCGGAGGCCGGCAAGCGCAACGAGCGTGGCGTCGATCCGGTCGTCTGCGAGGCCGCCGCCGACCGCGTCGTCGAGCTGCTCACGACCTACGGAGGCGGCGTCGCCGAGCCCGGGGTGACGGTCGTCGGATCGGTGCCGTCGGCCGTCGCGATCACGGCACCGGTCGATCTCCCAGCGCGGATCAGCGGCATGCCGATCAGCGCAGAGGCCGCGGTCGCGGCACTGGAGGCGGTGGGGTGCACCGTGACCCGCGAGAAGGACGACCTCACCGCGATCGCGCCGACCTGGCGCCCCGACCTCGACGATCCCTACGACCTGGTCGAGGAGGTCGCCCGCATCGTCGGCTACGACCAGGTCCCCTCCGTGCTGCCCACCCCGGGCGCGGGACGTGGGCTGACCCGCGGCCAGCGCCTGCGTCGGCGGATCGGTCGCACCCTCGCCGGGGCCGGCTGCGTGGAGGTGATCAGCTTCCCGTTCGTGGGCACTGCCGCGCTCGACCAGCTGGGACTGCCGGCCGACGACCGACGCCGGAGCGCGGTACGCCTGGCCAACCCGCTGTCGAGCGAGGAACCCTTCTACACGACCACGTTGCTGCCCGGCCTCCTGCGCACGACGGCGCGCAACCTGGGTCGCGGGGCCCCCGGCGTCGCGCTCTTCGAGACGGGGTCCGTCGCCTTCCCCGGCGATCGCGGGCGGGCCCCCATCTACGGCGTCGACCGGCGGCCCAGCGACGACGAGCTGGCTCGGCTGATGGATGCGGTCCCGCACCAGCCACTGCACCTGGCCGTGGTGCTCGCCGGGGAGCGGGAGCGAGGGGGCTGGTGGGGGACCGGACGCGACGCCGNCTGGTCGGNCGCGCTGGGCGTCGTACGCCGTCTGGCCGCCGAGCTGGCCGTCGAGATCGAGGTCCGGAACGCGGCCCTGGCACCGTGGCACCCCGGACGGTGCGCCCAGGTCACCGTGGCCGAGACCGGCGCGGTGCTGGGTCACGCAGGCGAGCTGCACCCCAAGGTGTGCCAGGCGTTCGGGCTGCCGCCGCGCAGCGCCGCCGTCGAGATCGACCTGGACGCGCTGATCGCCGCGGCCCGGGCGGTCGTCCCGGGACCGCAGTTCTCCACCTTCCCGCAGGCCAAGGAGGACGTCGCCCTGCTGGTCGATGCCGACGTCACGGTGGCGCAGCTGGAGGACGCGTTGCGCGACGGGGCGGGGGACCTCCTGGAGTCGATCCGGCTCTTCGACGTCTACACCGGGGAACAGGTCGGTGCCGGGCGCAAGTCGCTCGCCTTCGCCCTGCGCTTCCGAGCCCCCGACCGGACGCTCACCGAGGAGGAGACCGGCGCGGCCCGCGACGCGGCGGTCGCCGCTGCCGTCGAGCGCCTGGGAGCTGCCCAGCGCTGAGCGAGGGTGGGTAGGCCCGGCCCTGGGTCGCGGCGCAACAAACGTCGGCGCGACCGCGTCGAAGGGGTATGCATCCCTTCCCACGCATCCTGACCCTGTCCGTGCGCGCCACGGTCGCAGCGCTCGTCCTGGCCGCGCCGGTCGGCTGTGCTGGCGACCCGGCGGCCACGACGAGCGACAGCGCGGCGCCCGAGCCCGCGTCCCAGCCGACCCCGGCGCCGAACGACGAGGCGGAGATCATCGCCTACGCGGGCGGAGAGTCAGCCGGCTACCTCGTGCGCACCCGCGCAGATGCTCGCAGGATGTCCGAGGCACCGGTGGGCTTCCGCGACTTCATCGGGCCCGAGGCCGAGAGGATCGTCGCGGGCGCCGGCTGCGACAGCCCCGACGTCGGGGCCAACGTCGAGTTCGTCAGCACCGACGGCTGGGCGATCGGGTCGGTCAACGAGTGCGGTGGCTACCGGGCGATCTGGGGGACCGTCGACGGTGCCTGGGAGCAGGTCCTGGGCACCCAGGACTCCTACGAGTGTGCGGTGCTGGAGACCTACCGGATCCCGAGCGACATCGCCGGTGACACCTGCTTCGACTACGAGGCTGGCGAGGCACTCGACTACGACCAGGGGTGAGGGACCAGGGGGGAGGGACCAGGGGTGAGGGACCCGGGGTGAGGGACCCGGCGCCGGTCAGCTGATCCCCTGCCCGAGGATGCCCCGCAGGTGCGTGATCGCGCCGGGATCGCCGGCGAGGTCGATCTCGGAGGCCGGCGAACGGTGCCAGAGCCACGCGTCGACCTGCGCGGATGTCCCGCTGACGGTCGCGGCCGGCTCGCCACCGGGGTCGGCGACCACGGACAGGTCGTCCTCGTCGTGCACGACGTCGGTGTCCGGGTCCTTGCCGTGGAAACGCCCGAGCTCGACCCAGATCGCCCGGTCGACGTCGACGAGGTCGACGCGCACGTGGCGGCCGTCGGGAGTGAAACGTCCCCACGGCGGGCAGCCGCCGTACATCACGGCCAAGCACTCCTCGACCCCGTCGGCAGCGAGGGCCGAGTCCAGGGGCGCCGACGTCACTCCGGCCGCCTGCTCGGCGTCGAGACGGTGGATCAGGGCCTCGTGGGCCTGCCTCCGGAACGTGAAGCCGACCGTCTGCTCCGGAGCCCAGGACCACGCGACCTCGGCGGGATCGGCGTCCGCGAGTGCGGCCAGGAGTCCTGACGAGCTGGCGTCGAAGCTCGTCAGCAGGTCGCCGTACGTCGTGGGGCGGGTGGGGTGCTCGAGGTCCTCGGGTCCTCTCGGACGTCCGGCGATGATGCGGCTCCAGAACCACTGCACCTTGCTCAGGTGCCACAGCAGGTCGGCGGCGTCCCAGTCCGGGCAGGCGGGCACCCGCGCCGTCGGGTCGCAGTCGGCGAGCGCTGCGCGGAACCGGGCGGACTCGGAACCGATATGGTCGAGGTAGGCGGGGAACGCGAGTCGGGTCATGTCTCGCACGGTAGGGCCCGGCGCCGACGTCGTCACCTGAGAATCCGGAGCCCCGCGGACCTGACGTCCGGGTGCCCGATGTGAGTGGTCATGCACTCACATGTATAGTCATGCATCATGACGACGAAGTCGGGCCTGCCCCGCATCGCAGTTGCCGGCGCCAGCGGGTACGCCGGCGGCGAGGTGCTCCGCCTCCTCCTCGGCCACCCGGGGGTGGAGATCGGTGCCCTGACGGGCGGCTCCAACGCAGGCCAGCCCCTCGGGGCGCTGCAGCCGCACCTGGTGCCCCTCGCGGACCGCGTGCTCGAGGCGACCACCACGGAGACCCTGTCGGGTCACGACGTGGTCTTCCTCGGTCTGCCGCACGGGCAGTCGGGCGAGATCGCGGCGGCGCTGGGCGACGACGTCGTCGTCATCGACTGCGGAGCGGACTTCAGGCTCGCCGACGCCGCCCTGTGGGAGCGGTTCTACGGCGGCGAGCACGCCGGTACCTGGCCCTACGGCCTGCCCGAGCTGCCGAGGCAGCGCGAGCAGCTGCGCGGCGCGCAGCGGATCGCCGTGCCCGGCTGCTACCCCACGGTGTCGACCCTGACGACGGCCCCGGCCCTCGCCGCAGGCCTCGTCGAGCCCGACGTCGTCGTCGTCGCCGCCTCCGGCACCAGCGGTGCCGGCAAGGCCGCCAAGCCGCACCTGCTCGGCAGCGAGGTGATGGGCAACGCGAGCGCCTACGGCGTCGGGGGAGTGCACCGCCACACCCCGGAGATCATCCAGAACCTGCGCCGGGTCACCGACGGTGAGGTCGCGGTCAGCTTCACGCCGATGCTGGTCCCGATGTCGCGCGGCATCCTGGCGACCTGCTCCGCGCCGCTGGCCGGAGACGTGACGGCCGAGGACGCCCACGCCGCCTACGTGAAGGCCTACGCCGACGAGCCCTTCGTCCACGTCCTGCCGGCCGGCACCTGGCCCCAGACGCAGTCGGTGCTCGGGTCCAACTCCGTGCACGTCCAGGTCACCGTCGACGTCGAGGCCCGTCGCCTGGTGGCGGTCGGGGCAGTGGACAACCTCGCCAAGGGGACCGGCGGGGCCGCGGTGCAGTGCATGAACCTCGCCCTGGGTCTCGAGGAGGGCCTCGGCCTGACGAGCGTGGGGATCGCCCCATGAGCGTCCCGGCCACCTTCACGCTCTACCAGTACCCCGAGACGCTGGCGGTCGTGCGGCTGGGCGTCGGCGCCGAGGTCCCGGCGTGGGCGGAGTCGTCGTCGGTCTTCTCGGTGACGGTCACCGCCACCGAGACCTCCCTGATCTGCGCGGCGCGCAGCGTCCCCAAGAAGGCCCGGCACGAGCGCGGCTTCGTCGCCTTCGAGGTCCAGGGTCCGCTGGACTTCGCGCTCACCGGTGTCCTGGTGGCACTGCTGACACCGCTGGCGGAGGAGGAGATCAGCGTCTTCACCCAGTCGACGTTCGACACGGACTGGATCCTCGTGCCTCAGCAGTCAGCCGCTCGGGCCGCCGAGGCGTGGCGACGACGGGGGCACCACGTCACCGACGCCGTCCCCGCCGCCGGGGGCAAGCAGCCCTCATCACGAAAGAGCTCGTCATGACCATCACTCACCCAGCAGGCTTCCGCGCCTCCGGCGTGCCGGCCGGCCTGAAGTCCACCGGGGCCAAGGACGTGGCCCTCGTCGTCAACGACGGCCCTCGTCACGACTCCGCCAGCGTGTTCACCGCCAACCGGTGCAAGGCCAACCCGATCCTGTGGAGCCAGGAGGTGGTCAAGGACGGGATCGTCCGAGCCGTCGTCCTCAACTCCGGGGGCGCCAACTGCTACACCGGCGCCGACGGCTTCCAGACCACGCACAGCGTCGCCGAGCGCGTCGCCGAGCGCGTTGGTATCGGGGCCGTCGACGTCGTCGTCTGCTCGACCGGCCTGATCGGTCTGGCCAACTCCCGCGACGACCTGCTCGCCGGGGTCGACGCTGCTCACGCGACGCTGAGCGACTCCGGCGGTGACGACGCCGCTCACGCGATCATGACCACCGACTCGGTGAGCAAGCAGGCGGTCGTCGAGGGCGCCGGCTGGAGCATCGGCGGGATGGCCAAGGGCGCCGGCATGCTGGCCCCCCAGCTGGCCACCATGCTGGTGGTCATCACCACCGACGCGGTCGTGCCGGCGACCGAGCTGGACGGCGCGCTGCGCACCGCGACCCGCGTCAGCTTCGACCGGCTCGACTCCGACGGGTGCATGTCGACCAACGACACCGTCACGGTGATGGCGAGCGGTGCCTCGGGCATCACGCCGTCGCTGCCCGACTTCACCGAGGCGTTGACCCAGCTCTGCACGGACCTCGCCATGCAGCTGCTGCGCGACGCCGAGGGTGCTGACCACGAGATCGCGATCACCACCGTCAACGCCGCCTCGGAGGACGACGCGGTGGAGGTCGGGCGCAGCGTGGCCCGCAGCAACCTCTTCAAGGCCGCGGTCTTCGGCAAGGACCCCAACTGGGGCCGGGTGCTGGCCTCCATGGGCACCACGCAGGCGGCCTTCGACCCCGCAGACCTGGACGTCGCCATCAACGGCGTGTGGGTGTGTCGCGAGTCGACCCCCGCTGAGGACCCCACCCAGGTCGACCTCGCCCCGCGCGAGGTGACCGTGACGATCGACCTCAAGTCCGGCACGGAGCGAGCCACCGTCTGGACCAACGACCTGACCCACGCCTACGTCCACGAGAACAGTGCCTATTCCTCATGACTGAGCCCACGAAGCCCACCAACGACAGCTCGCTCGCCACCGGCGAGTTCGACACCAGCAAGCCGGACAAGGCCAAGGCCCGCACGCTGGCCGCCGCCCTGCCGTGGTTGAAGAAGTACCACGGCAAGGTCGTGGTGGTGAAGTACGGCGGCAACGCGATGATCGACGACGAGCTCAAGCAGGCCTTCGCCGAGGACATCGTCTTCCTGCGGATGGCCGGCTTCAAGCCCGTCATCGTGCACGGCGGCGGGCCGCAGATCTCCGCGATGCTCGACCAGCTCGGCATCGAGTCGGAGTTCAAGGGCGGGCTGCGCGTCACCACGCCCGAGGCGATGGACGTCGTGCGGATGGTGCTGGTCGGCAAGGTCCAGCGCGAGCTCGTGGGCCTCATCAACGAGCACGGCCCGCTCGCCGTGGGATTGTCCGGCGAGGACGGTGGTCTGTTCACCGCCACCCAGACCAACACCATCGTGGACGGCGAGGAGGTCGACCTCGGCCTCGTCGGCGAGGTGACCAAGGTCTTCCCCGAGGCGGTCCTCGACATCATCGAGGCCGGCCGCATCCCCGTGGTGTCCAGCGTCGCGCCCGACGCCGACGGCCTGGTCCACAACGTCAACGCCGACTCCGCCGCGGCGTCGCTGGCGGTCGCCCTCAAGGCCGAGAAGCTCCTGGTGCTGACCGACGTCGAGGGGCTCTTCCTCGACTGGCCCGACTCCGAGGACGTGATCGGCGAGATCAGCCCGGAGTCGCTGGCCCAGATCCTGCCCGACCTCGCCAGCGGGATGGTGCCCAAGATGGGGGCCTGCCTGCAGGCCGTCGAGAACGGCGTGCCGCGGGCCACCGTCGTGGACGGCCGGGAGCCGCACGCGGTGCTGCTCGAGCTCTTCACCAAGGAGGGCGTCGGCACCCAGGTCCTGCCGGGGGTCGAGACCAAGACCCGGAAGGCGCGTGACACCGGTGAGTGAGCCGACCGGCGCCGCCGGGTACGGCGAGCGGTACGCCGCGGCGCTGATGAACACCTTCGGCCCGCCCAAGCTGACCCTCGTGCGTGGCGAGGGCGCCCACGTGTGGGATGCCGACGGCACGGAGTACGTCGACCTGCTCGGCGGCATCGCCGTCAACGCGCTGGGCCACGCCCATCCCGCCCTCGTCGCTGCGGTGAGCGAGCAGCTGGGCACCCTGGGCCACATCTCGAACTTCTTCGCCAGCGAACCGCAGATCGAGCTCGCCGAGACGCTGCTCGGACTGCTGGGGCACGGCGACGGCAAGGTGTTCTTCACCAACTCCGGGACCGAGGCCGTAGAGGCGGCGTTCAAGCTGACCCGTCGCACCGGGCGCACCCACGTGGTCGTGGCCCAGGGCGGCTTCCACGGGCGCACGATGGGGGCGTTGGCGCTCACGTCGAAAGAGGCCTACCGGGCTCCCTTCGAGCCGCTGCCCGGCCACGTCACCTTCGTCCCGTACGGCGACACCGAGGCACTGTCGGCCGCCGTGACCGACCGGACCGCGGCCGTGCTGCTCGA
>NZZG01000166.1 GCA_002698575.1 Pimelobacter sp.
GGAGAGGCTCGCAGTCAATGGATGCCGAAGGCACCGCGCAGCGGGCGCCGCAGGCGATCCTTGACGGCGAGACCCGGTCGACTAAGCGCGCGGGCGCCATACCAACGCCGAGGACCGGGCCCAACCGAGGAGCGCGAGCGCCACACCCACGACGCACGACGGGACCGCAGCATCACGCGAACTCCAACGCTGTGCACACCCACCGCAGCGACCCGGCCGCCCCTCGGCGCTCGAATCTCGCGGCCAGCGCGCGCGAGCGGTTGCCGTAGCGCACGTGGATGCTCGTCTCCGTGACGTGCGGGCCGACCACGCAGGTGTGCACGGTGTGCACGCGCGGACGCACCGCCTGCACACGTGCGATGCCCGGTTGGTGGTTGCCCGCGCGAGCCACGAGCAGGGCGCGACGCTCGAGGTCGAGGTAGACCTCGCGACTGGTCCAGCGCGCCAGCTGGCTGACGGGGCGGTCTCCGCCGACGATCTCCACCGCGGCCTGGGCGAAGCGGGCCGCCCACGGCTCCAGGTCGCGGGAGTGTCGACCGGTGGGAACCGGCGCGGAGGGGACCTCGGTGCGCGGCTGCAGGTCGAGGGCGAGGGCGCCCTGGGTGTCCGCGACGGGCACCGGGATCCGCATCGGCACGACGGTGGGGGGCTGGTTCGACATGGCTGGTCCTCTCATCGGGCCGGACGCTCTCCGAGTGGCGTCCGAAGTCTGTGGCCGGGCTGGATCAGGTCGGGGTCGTTCCCGATCACCGTTCGGTTGGCGCGGTAGAGCCGCGCCACGAGAGCGCCGATGTCCTGGTCGTCGGTCCCGGGCGCGAGCAGGTCGGTCGCGATGCTCCACAGGGACTCGCCTGGCCGGACGACGTGGAGCGCTCCGGTGGCGACCGTCGCCGCGACCTCGCCGATGGCCGCACGGTCCCGCGACGCCTCACGCAGCGGACCGGTCGTCCGGTCCGGCAGCGGTAGACCGAGGCCGGAGGGCCCGCGATCCTCGGTGCGCTGGGTCACGGGGGCGATCTGTCCGGGCGTGGCAAGCGCCGGCGAGCCCTGGGTGGCACCCACGAGAGCGATGCCGCACGCCGCCAGCACGACGCGCCGCGCCCAGCCCGGCACCCCGGGCTGCGTGCGGTCGCGGGGGCGGGAACGGTCGCGATCGCGCACGGCACAGGCGACGACCACGGTGGTGACGCCCCAGGCCCACGCCGCGCACCCGATGAGGACCGCGCCCGCTCCCGCGGTGAGGTAGGCGTCGAAGGTTGCGGCGTCCCGGAGGGCCGTCACGTCGGCCGCGGCCCAGCGGGCGACCGCGGCGGCGATGGAGCCGACCGTCAGCCACACGAGGAGGCAGCGGGGGAGGAAGAAGTTCATGTCCGAGTGAACCTTCTCAATCGATGCGTTTGCGTCTGTTTGATTCACTCAACGCTCATCTGAACTAATCGTCAACTGTTTGTGCACAGGGCTCAGGTCCTGGTTCGCTAGATTGACGTCCATGGCTGGTGGGCAGCCCGGGTGGGCGCAGGCGCAGTCGATCGACGACGTCCTCGAGCGGATGACGATGATCGAGTCGTCGTTGCCACCTGAGGACGGCGTCGCCACCTTCAACCGGATGTACCGCCAGGTCACCGATCTCGTGGACACCGCGGTGGACGCAGGCACCTTCGGCGCCGGTGACTTCCTCGCCCGCCTCGACGTCCACTTCGCCAACCTGTTCTTCGAGGCCTATGCGGCCGACCAGGTCGGTGAGCCCGTGCCGACGGCCTGGGCACCGCTCTTCGCCGCCCGCGCCAAGCCCCGCACCCATCCCATCCAGTTCGCCATGGCCGGGATGAACGCGCACATCTCCCACGACCTGCCGGGCGCCGTGGTGCTGGCCTGCCGTGAGCTCGGGGTCGCGCCCGTCGACGGCAGTGCGGAGCACACGGACTTCACCACGACCAACGAGGTGCTCGAGCTGGCCAAGGACCAGATCAAGGGATGGTTCACCAGCGGCATCGTGGCCCGGATCGACGAGGTCGGTGGCCGGGTCGACGACGCGTTCGCCATGTTCGGCATCCACCTGGCGCGGGCCGCGGCCTGGCAGGTCTCCCAGCTGCAGTGGGGTCTGGCGGACAACCCGTGGCTCGACGAGCTGTTCCGGGAGAACCTCGCGCGAGGGGTCGCCTTCACCAGTCGCGGGATCCTGCTCTGATCATCGGACCCGGTGCCGCATAGGGTCGACGACATGACGTGGGAGGAGGAGCTCTTCGGGTTCCTGGACGACCTCGAGCAGCAGGCCGGCGCCCTCTTCGAGGCCGATCGGGACCTCGAGGTCGCCGACCGCAGTCGTACGGAGTACCAGCAGGTCTCCCTCGCCTCACGTCTGCAGGCGTCGGTCGGACGAGAGGTCGCACTCCACGTGCCCGGGGCCGGCAGGCTGCGGGGTGACCTGGAGCGGGTCTGCGCCACCTGGTGCCTGCTCGCCGCCAGCACGACGAGCGGAGCCCGGGAGTGGGTCGTGCCACTCGAGGCGATCGCCGCGGTCGAGGGCGTCGACCAGCGCTCGGTGCCCGAGGTCGCCTGGTCCCCGCTGACCCGGCTGGGGCTGGGGTCGGCGCTGCGTCGCCTCGGCGACGCGGGGGAGCGGTGTGTCGTCCACCGCCGCGACGGCGGTCGTCACGACGGCGTCCCCGCCCGGGTCGGTCAGGACTTCGTCGAGATCAGCGAGGGTCACGGTGCCGCGGCCCGGCTGAGTCTGGTGGCCTTCCCCGCGATCGCCGCCGTGCAGAGCAGCTGACCGATATCCGGCGAGGCCGAGGCTCAGGCTCGACTCACGTGGCATCCAGGTCGTACGGCGGGACCTCGCCGTCGGCGAGCGGCGCGGCACCCCGACGCTTGGGCCGCTCGGCCTCGTCGCCGGCGTCCTCCATCGCCTCGATGATGTGCTTGCGCACGATGGTGCGGGGGTCGAGGTCGCGCAGCTCGAGGTCGGCGAACTCCGGACCGAGCTCCTCGCGCAGGTCGTCACGCGCCGAGTTGGCGAACGAGCGGGCCTTGCGCAGGACCGCTCCGGCCTGCTTGGCGAACTCCGGGAGCTTGTCGGGGCCGAACATGAACATCGCCACCAAGGCGATGACGGCCAGCTCCATCAGCCCGACCCCGAACACGGCGCGCTCCTAGAACTTGCTCGTGGGCGTCAGGCCCAGCTGCATGCCCGCGAGTCCGCGCCCGCGACCGGACAGCGTCTCGGCCACCGAGGTGAGCTCCAGAGCGGCCGGGGCCGTGGGGTCGGACTCGACGATCGGCTTGCCGACGTCGCCGCCCTCGCGCAGGGACAGGTCCAGCGGGATCCGACCCAGGACGGGCACGTCGTAGCCGAAGCGCTCGCCGAGCGTGCTGGCGACCCGGTCGCCGCCGCCGGAGCCGAAGATCTCGATCCGGTGGTCGGTCCCCTCCGGGGTGCAGTGCGGGCACGGGAGGTAGGACATGTTCTCGACCACGCCGACGACCCGCTGGTGCATCATCGAGGCCATCGTGCCCGCGCGCTCGGCGACCTCGGCGGCCGCCTCCTGCGGCGTGGTGACCACCAGGACCTCGGCGTTGGGCAGGTGCTGGCCCAACGAGATGGCGACGTCGCCGGTGCCGGGCGGGAGGTCGAGCAGGAGCACGTCCAGGTCGCCCCAGAACACGTCGGAGAGCATCTGGACCAGGGCCCGGTCGAGCATCGGGCCGCGCCAGGCGACGACCTGGTCGCGGCGCGGCTTGAGCATCCCGATCGAGATCACCGAGACGCCGCTGGCCGTCGGCACCGGCATGATCAGGTCGTCGACCTGCGTGGGCCGGGCGTCGGCGACACCGAGCATCGCCGGCACCGAGTGCCCGTAGATGTCGGCGTCGACGACACCGACCTTGAGGCCCTGCTTGGACATCGCCAGCGCGAGGTTGACGGTCACCGAGGACTTGCCGACCCCGCCCTTGCCGCTGGCGATCGCGAACACCTTGGTCAGCGAGCCGGGCTGGGCGAAGGGGATCTCGCGCTGCGCCTGGCCGCCGCGCAGCTGCTCGCCGAGGCCGGAGCGCTGCTCGGCGCTCATCACCCCCAACGTCAGGTCGACACCACGGACGCCCTCGACGGCCTCGAGGGCCGCGGTGACGTCGCGGGTGATGGTGTCCTTGAGAGGGCAGCCGGCGACCGTCAGCAGGACGGTCACGTGGACGATGCCCTGGTCGTCGGTCTCGACCGTGTCGACCATCCCGAGCTCGGTGATGGGGCGCTTGATCTCGGGGTCGTTGACGGTCGCCAGGGCTGCCTGGAGCTGGTCGGAGTTCGGGGCAGTCATGATGGGCCAAAGTCTAGGGTGTGGGTCGGCATCCGGCACGGTCGCGGGGGTGCCGACCGCGATAGCCTCGCGCCATGCTGATCGCAGCCAGCACGATCAAGGACACCGTGCAGCACGTCCACCGATTCGTGCGGGGCAACCTGGGGGGAGGCATCGACCACCTCGTGGTCTTCCTCGACCAGCCCCGGGCTCCGGGCCAGGACGAGGTGGCCGACTTCCTCGACCACGAGCCCCACGTGACGTGCGTGCGGGCAGGTCGTGGGTGGTGGGGCGAGCACCGACCGGTCGGGCTGAACGAGCGTCAGTGCACCAACGCGGGACTCGTGAGCCACCTGCTGGCGGACGTGCCCGAGGTGAGGTGGGTCTTCCACGTCGATGGTGACGAGGTCGTCCGGATCGACCCCGGTGCCCTGGCCGCCGTTCCCGAGGACGTCGGCGCCGTACGACTGGCGCCGCGGGAGGCGGTCAGCAAGGCCGTGTGGGAGCGCGAGCCCACGCTGTTCAAGCGGCTGCTGGGCGAGGCGGACCTCCAGGCGCTGCACCAGCGGGGCGCGATCTCGGCGCCCACCAACCAGGCCCTGTTCCACGGACACCTGCAGGGCAAGGTCGGGGTGCGACCCTCTCGCGACCTCTGGCTGGGCCTGCACAAGGCGATCACGGCCGAGGGCACGCAGGCGGTGACCCACGCCGACGAGCGGCTGGAGCTCTTCCACTACGAGTCGTACTCGGGGGAGGAGTTCGCCCGCAAGTGGGGCGCGATGACCACGTCGGGTCCGCGGGTCAGCCTGCGTGCCGGACGCTCCGCGGTGGCGGACGCCGTCCGGGAGGTCCTGGAGGGTGAGGGCTCACCCGAGGCTCGGCACGAGCGGCTGCTCGCGCTCTTCGAGGAGACCACGCAGGACGACGCCGAGGCCCTCGTCGACCTCGGGGTGGTGCTGGAGGCCGACCCCACGTCCGGCACCCACGTGCCACAGCCGCTGTCCGCGGACGCCAGGAGCACGCTGCAGCGGGGGCTGGACGAGGCCCGCGGCTCCGACCGCAGCGCCTACTTCCGCGGCACGTCCCCGCAGGGCGGTCCGGGCGCGGCCCCGGCCCGCGACGGCGGGCGGCGCCGCTCGCCGAGGGACGCCGTACGGCGACTACTCGGTCGAGCGACCTGACTCACGCTCGTCCAGCTCGGCGAGCAACGCGCGCAGCTCCGAGCGCAGGTAGTCGCGGGTCGCCACCTCGCCGAGCGCCATCCGCAGCGAGGCGACCTCGCGGGAGAGGAACTCCATGTCGGCGTGGGCGCGGGCGTTGGCCTGGCGGTCCTGCTCGGCGATCACCTTGTCGCGGTGCTCCTGACGGTTCTGCGCCAGCAGGATGAGGGGGGCGGCGTAGGAGGCCTGCAGGCTGAGGATCAGGGTCAGGAAGATGAACGGGTAGGCGTCGAAGGCGGCACCGTCCGGGGCGACGGCGTTCCAGCCGATCCACACCACGACCACCAGCGTCATGTAGGCCAGGAAGGTCGCGGTCCCCATGAAGCGGGCGAACTGCTCGGCGAAGACGCCGAAGGTGTCGGCGTCGTAGCTCGGCCGCCGCACGAGCTGGCGCCGGGTGTCGCGCGGGGTGTCGAGCCGCTCGCGGCGCCCGCCTCGCTCAGCCACGACCCGTGCCTTCCGTCAGGGCGCGGTCGCGCCAGCCCGGTGGCAGCATGTGGTCGAGCAGGTCGTCGACGGTGACGGCGCCGAGCAGGTGTCCGTTCTCGTCGACCACGGGCGCGGCCACCAGGTTGTAGGTCGCCAGGTGCAACGCCACCTCGGTGATGGTCGCCTGCGGGCGCAGGCTCTCGAGCGACTCGTCGAGCGCCCCCGCGACCAGCGTCGAGGGAGGCTCGCGCAGCAGACGCTGGATGTGGGCCACCCCGATCAGTCGTCCCGTCGGCGTCTCCAGCGGTGGGCGGCACACGTAGACCAGGGCGGCCAACGACGGTGTCAGGTCGGGGTTGCGCACGTGGGCCAGCGCGTCGGCCACGGTGGCGTCGGTCCCGAGGATCACCGGCTCGGGGGTCATCATCGCCCCGGCGGTGTCCTCGACGTACGACATCAGGCGGCGGACGTCCTCGGCCTCCTCCGGCTCCATCAGGTCCAGCAGGATCTCGGCCGTCTCGGGAGGCAGGTCGGCGATCAGGTCCGCGGCGTCGTCGGCCGACATCTCCTCGAGGACGTCGGCGGCACGCTCGCTGTCCATGTGCCCCAGGATCGCGACCTGGTCCTCCTCGGGCATCTCCTCCAGCACGTCGGCGAGCCGATCGTCGTCCAGGGCGGCCACGACCGCCGTACGTCGCTCGAGGGGCAGGTCGTGCAGCATGGTGGCCGCATCGGCGGGCCGCATCTCGTTGAGCGCGTGCAACAGGTGGGTGGCGCCCTGGGCCTCGCCGTCGGACTGGGCCAGGCCGCGGACGTCGCGCCACTCGGCCACGTGCGTCTGGCCGCGGCGGCGCAACGCCTTGGCCGGCTCCTGGACCGCGACCCTGCTCAGCACCCAGTCACGGGTGCGACCCTGCTCCATGGCGACGTCGTACACGGTGCCGGCGACCGTCTCCCCGGTGGTCGTGCCGTCCACCAGCACGGTCACCCGGCGGTCGAGCATCTCCCCGATCACCAGTGTCTCGGTGGAGCGCTGCTCGAAGCGGCGCATGTTCAGCAGGCCGGTCGTGTAGACCTGCCCGCGGTCGATGTTGGTGACCCGCGTCATCGGCACGAAGATGCGCCGACGGCCGGGGACCTCCGAGACGAGGCCGAGGACCCGCGGCGGAGTCGCCTCGGAACGCATCGCCACCACGAGGTCGCGGACCTTGCCGACCTGATCACCCTGAGGGTCGAAGATCGGCAGACCGACGAGCCGGGCGACGTAGACGCGGGACGGGGCGGAGCTCACGGACGCAGGCTATCCCCGTCCGGTGCCGATGCCCGACAGGCCGGGAGTCCGTGAGGTGAACACCCGTGCCTGGTCCGGGTGCTCATCTATAGTGGCGACCATGTCCGCGAATCGATGCTGGAGTCTTCCAGGCCTGGTGCTGCTGGTGGGCTGTGCCCTCGCGGCCTGCGGCTCGGACGACGGCGTCGTCGCGGCGAGCGACGAGAGCCCGAGCAGCGCACCGTCCGCCGAGGCGTCCACGTCGCCGGGGCCGGACTCCGGCGGGACCAACGTGCCGACCGACGCCCCGGCGTGCGCCGACGTGTGGGAGGCCGGGGCCAAGCTGCCCCGCACCTACGCCGGCTGCGTGGAGGGCGAGGGCTACGCCAAGCGCGACGTCCTGGAGTGCTCCTCGGGCCAGCGGATCGTGCGCTACGGCGACGAGTTCTGGGCGGCTCTGGGCGGCACGATCAAGCAGGCCGAGACGACCCCGTTGCGCAAGGACCCCGCCTACATCGACTTCGTCGTCGACTGCCGCGCCTGAAATCGCTCGTTCCTGGATCCCGCCCGTAGCCTTCTCCCTGACCGTTCCCTGATTGCGCTCTGACTGCTCGCAACGATCGTGTGCCTCAGATCGTGACCTCGTGATTGGACACCTGCCTTGCCCAAGAAAATCATCCTGCTGCTCGTGACGAGCCTGGTGTTCCTCGTCCCGGTGGGCGCCACCGGCCCCGCCGACGCCGCGCCCGACAACTTCCGGCCGAAGAACGGGCCCACGTTCAACAACCCCCTCGGCGACGTGACGGCGCGGCGCGCGATCTTCCGCAAGATCATGCGTTCGGTCAACTCCACCAAGCGGGGCTCGACGATCAAGTTCTTCACCTGGAACTTCGCGACCAGCGAGGGTGCCAACGCACTGCTGCGCGCGCAGAAGCGGGGGGTCCGGGTGAAGCTGATCATGGACAAGCAGAACAACAAGGAAGTGCCGAACCAGACGTTCCGGCGCCTGCGCCACGGTCTGAAGGCCGGCAACGAGAAGTGGCCCAAGAGCCGCCGCAGCTGGGCTCGTACCTGCCGCCAGTCCTGCCGTGGCCCGGGGGGCGCCTCGCACAGCAAGTTCTTCATGTTCTCGAAGGTCGGCTCGGCCAAGCGCGTGGTGATGCAGGGCTCGGCCAACCTCACCCTGGCTGCGACCAACAACCAGTGGAACGACATGTACACCTACGTGAACAACAAGAAGATCTGGCAGTTCACCGAGCGGATCTTCGCCGAGGCCTCCGTCGACAAGCGGCTGAAGGCGCCCTTCGAGGCGATCTCGTTGAAGAACTCCGACCTGATCATGTTCCCGCTGCAGGGCAAGAAGGCCTACGACCCGGTCGCTCGGATGCTCAACGACGTGAAGTGCCGCAACGCGGCCAGCACCGCGTCCGGCAGGACCGTGATCCGGATCGCGCCCGACGTGCTGCGCCAGGCGCGCGGGATGAGCCTGGCCACCAAGGTGCGCGACCTGTGGAACCAGGGCTGCGACATCAAGATCGGCTACACCGTGATGGGGATCGACGTGGGCCGTTTCCTGCGCAATCCCGCGGGCCGGGGCCCGGTGCCGATGAAGCACCTCGTGCAGGACTTCGACGGCGACGGCGTCTTCGACAACTACTTCCACCTCAAGACGATGTCGATCAACGGCAACTACGCGGGGAACCGGTCCGGCTACGCCGTGCTGAACGGCTCGGCCAACTGGTCCAGCTCGTCGGCACGCAGCGACGAGAACCTCGGCGTCTTCTACACCAAGAAGCGGGCGCTGCGGTACCAGGGGCACTTCGACTACTGGTACAACAACTTCCCCAGCACCGGCTCGAACGCGCGCTCGACCACCTCGGCCAGGCCCACCACCGGCGACCAGCTGGTCTTCGGCAGCGGCAAGGGTGCGGTCTACGAGGACGGCACGCCCGTCTCGACCGACGGGACCAACCCGTTCCGCAAGCGGGCCAAGGACTAGAGCACGGAGCGGGCACGTGGTTGAGCGGGTCCTGGTCCACATCGGGCTGCCCAAGACGGCGACCTCCTACCTGCAGACCATCATCTGGGCCAACCGCGACGAGCTGCGTCGCCGCGGGGTCGTGGTCCCCGGCGTGGAGCGGCGCGACCACCTGTGGGCCTCGCGCACGGTGCGGGAGGACCCGGCCCAGCTGCGAGCGCCCGAGCACCACCGGGGCGCCTGGGAGCGGGTGCTGGGCGAGCTGGCCTCCACCGAGGGCACGGGGCTGATCAGCCACGAGTTCTTCGCCGCGGCCTCGCGCAAGCAGGCGGCTGCCATGGTGGAGGCCCTCGCCCCGGCCCAGGTGCACCTCGTGGTGACCGCGCGAGAACCCCTCGGACTCTTCGCTGCCAGCTGGCAGGAGAGCCTCAAGAACGGCGCCACGACCCCGATGGTCGAGTACGGGCGGCACGAGTCGCGCAGCTCCACGGCCATCTGGAACTGGCGTTCGCTCGACCTCCGGCTGGTGCTGCAGCGCTGGAGCACGGCGGTCTCGCCGGAGCGGATCCATGTCCTGGTCCTCGACCCGACGGCGCCGAAGGACGACGTGTGGGAGCGTTTCGCGTCGGTGGTCGGCTTCGAGACCGCCGGTCTCGACCTGTCGGGCTCGTTCCCCAACTCCTCGATGGGGGTCAGCGAGGCCGAGACCCTGCGGCGGCTCAACAGCCGGCTCGACGACTTCCGCAGCGCGCTCGATCGGGGGGTCTTCATCCGCTCCTTCCTCGCCGACCAACGACTCGTCCCTCGCGGAGGGGAGCGGTTCTGGCCCGAGCCCGACCAGATCGAGGACTGCCGCCGGCGCGGCGACGAGACGATCGCCTACCTGGCCGGCAAACCCTTCGACGTCGTCGGCTCGCTCGAGGACCTGCGCGTTTCTGCCGCGCTGGATCCCCGTCGTACGCCGGCGTCGGTCACCGACCAGGAGGTGGCCGAGGTGGCTCTCGACCTGGCGGCGACGCTGCTGGGCGATGTCCGCACCCTGCGTCAGGAACGGCGAGCGGCAGCGTCCTCGAGGGGCTCGCGCCTGCGATCGGCCGCGGCCCGCTGGCGCTCCCGGCTGCGCGGGGCGTGAGGATCCTCGCACCTCGCCCAGGGTCGGGTTACGATGACTCGATGCCTGACAACGCCCACCGGGGGCAACGCCCCGGGACCCGCAAGCGCCTGGCTGCGCTCGTGGGGGGTCTCGTGCTGGCGATGAGCGCCGGCTCGGTGGCGGTCGCGCAGATCTCGGGCCACGACACCGACACCCTGGTCGCCGACCTCACGGCCGTGGCGCCGACGGTGCTCGACGTCCCCGAGGACGTCACCGCGCCCGTCGAGGAGACGCCCGAGGACGCCGGGGCGGACGATGCCGGATCGACCTCGGCGGTCGAGTCGGCCTCCGACCCGGCCGGGAAGCGCGAGAAGAAGCAGGCCAAGGTCGAGCAGCTGCTCGAGACGACCGTCCAGGCGCGCAGCAAGGAGCTGGGTCGTCTGGCCGAGCTCGCCGAGAAGCGGGCCGAGAAGCAGGAGGCGGCCGCCAACGCCCCGTTCTCGGTGACCATCGGCTCCTTCAACGTGCTCGGCAGCCAGCACACCGGCCCGGGTGGCACCCGGAAGAACTTCCCACCCGCCTCGGTCCGCTCGGGCGGTGCGGTCAACCGGATCGCAGCCCACGGGGTCGACATCGTGGGCACCCAGGAGCTGCAGGACGACCAGCTCCGCGCCGTGCAGTCGCGCACGGGCCTGGCGGCGTTCCCGGGGTTCCAGTGGGGCGTGGCGGAGACCGACAACTCGATCCTCTATGACGCCAAGCGCTTCGAGTTCGTCAGTGGCGATCGCTTCACGATCCCCTTCATGGGTCGGCCTCGCCCGCAACCGATCCTGCGTCTGCGCGACCGGGCCACCGGCCGCGAGTTCTACGTCGTCAACACCCACCCGTCCGCACACGGGGGCCGCTACCTGGTCGAGCGGCGCCAGGGTCAGGCGGCCTTGGTCTCGGTGGTCAACAACCTCAAGAAGTCCGGGCTCCCGGTGCTGGTCACCGGCGACATGAACGACCGCGAGATCTTCTACTGCAACGTCGTGCCCCAGGCCGGTATGTCCGCCCCCAACGGGGGGAGCTACAGCGGCGGGTGCCGCCCCCCGCCGGGCCCGATCCCGGTCGACTGGGTCGTGGGCAGCGGGGTCTCCTGGAGCAACTACCGCCGCGACACGACCCCGGTGACCAGCCGGATCAGCGACCACTTCTTCATCAGCGCCGTGGCCAGCTTCGGCTGATCACCCTCGCCACGACCGCTCGGAGAATTACAGATCTGTAGTTCTCCTGAGTGTGTTGCGTGTGACTGATGGGGGTGGTGTGATTCCTGTGGCTCAACGCCACATCCCCGGAATCATGCGCATCTAGGAGCTTCCCCATGTCTCGTCGAGCCCTACCCAGCCGCGCTCGACGATGCGGGACCGGATGGGTCGGACGCTCACTCGCCGGTGCCGTGGCGGCAACGCTGCTCGCGGTCCCGGCCGGGACCGCGCCGGCCGCTGCCGACGAGCCCGACGNGCCGCCCCAGGAGCCGGTGCCGAGTGACATCACGCTGGTCCAAGCCAACATCTACACCGGCCTCAGCGTGGAGAAGTTCCAGAAGGACGTGGCGAAGGTCCTGGCGCTGCAGCCCGACTTCGTCACCTACAACGAGACGCACTACCGCTCCGAGGCGGTGATGGCGCCCGACGGCTACGCGCTCTGGCGCGACACGAGCAACCGCTTCAAGGCCGAGACCCCCGTGGCCTGGCGCACGGACCGGTGGACGCCCATCGACCAGGGGGTGCACCGGATCTCCAACTGGCGCGGGAAGCCACCCGGGCGACAGGTGGAGCTGGGTCGTCGCTTCGTCAACTGGGTGACCCTCCAGGGCGTCGACGGACGTGTGGTGTCGGTGGTCTCGGCGCACGTGGCACCGCTGGTCAACGGNATGCCCGACCTGCTGCGACGCTCCATCAAGAGCCTGGTGGCGCTGACCGACACGCTGAGCGCAGCCGGGCCGGTGCTCGTGGGGGGCGACTTCAACGTCCACTACACGAGCGGTCGCTACCCGCGTGACCTGCTCGAGCCCCACGGGCTCACCCCCACCTTCGACACACTGGGCAGCTACTTCCCGACCGGCGACCACCACGGATCGACGATCGACTACGTCTACCACCAGGGCAGCGAGGAGCTGGTCGTCGACCGGCACTACCCGGTGGAGCTGAAGTCCGACCACGACGCCGTCGTCGCGGACTTCTCGTGGACCGAGGACCTCGAGGCGGACTCGACGCTGGTGCGCAGCAACCCCGACGGAGACGNCGCGGAGCGGCTCTCGGTGCTGCGGGCGATGAAGCGGGGGATCAAGCGCGTCGAGCCCGGCGGAGCGGTCCGGGTGGTGACGACCAGACTGGACCTGTTCGCGCTGCGCTCCACCCTGCGCAAGGCCGCCGAGCGCGGCGTCGCCGTACGGATCTCTCTGGTGCGCAAGCCGCTGAGCGACGTGGAGCGCAAGCTCCGCAAGCAGCTCAAGGCCTCGGGTCAGGACGCCACGTGGCTGCGCCGCTGTCGCCAGGTGTGTGCGCAGGAGTGGGAGGCCGCGCAGCCGCCCAAGAGCCTGATGCTGACCAGCGACGCCTTCGGCACCTGGACCACCCGCTACGACGTGGAGCGCTGGCTGACCTCGTCCCTCATCGAGCGGGCCACCCGGCTCAGCATGACGTCCGCGGTGGCCGAGGTGCGCGAGGCAGGGGCTCTCGCCCGACGCGTCGCCGACCTCTGAGTCACGAGCACGACCGGCGCCTGCCGGACGTGCGCGGGACGGATAGGGTGCACGGATGTCTGTGTCCCGGGTACGCGTCGACGCCGAGGGGGTGCGGGCCAGGTCCCGCCAGGAGGCCATCCTCGACGTCTCCTTCGACGGCCGTCGGATCTGGTCGTTCTGGTTGCAGCGCGACGGACGCCGCCAGGGACTGGACCAGGTCGTGCCGTGGCCGGAGACGCTCGAGGACTTCCTCGACGGTCGGGCGGAGATCACGGTCGTCGAGCACGGCGACGACACGGTCCTCTTCCAGGAGCAGGTGAGCTTCGGGACGTCGCAGGAGCCGATCGCCATCGTCAACGGGCGCGGTCGTCCGATCGCGCTGGACAAGTACTTCCGCCGGGTCGAGACCTTCGAGGGCCGCAGCGACGACGCCGTCCAACCCCTGCTCGACTCCATCCACGAGGTCATCGAGGTGGTGGCCGAGTCGGGGATCGAGGCCTTCCTCACCTACGGGACCCTGCTGGGTGCGGTCCGCGACGGCAAGCTCATCGGGCACGACAGCGACGCCGACCTCGGCTACGTCTCGGCCCACACCGACCCCGCTGACGTCGTCATCGAGAGCTTCGCGCTCCAGCGCGCGCTGCAGCAGCGCGGCTACAAGGTGGTGCGCTACTCCGGGGCTGCCATCAAGGTCGACGTCATCGAGCCCGACGGGGCCGTGCGCGGCCTGGACCTGTTCGGAGGCTTCCTGCGTGACGGGCAGCTCCACCTGCTCGGAGAGATCCGCACGCCCTTCGAGCGGGAGTGGATCTGGCCGTTGACGACCGCCACCCTGGAGGGTCGCGAGTTCCCGGTCCCGGCAGATCCCGACCGGCTCCTGGTCGCGACGTACGGCGAGGCGTGGCGCACGCCCGACCCCGCGTTCCACTTCGAGACCCCGACCAGCACCTCGCGCCGGCTCAACGGGTGGTTCCGCGGGACCCGCGTGGGACGCTCGACCTGGGACCGGCTCTACCTCTCCGGACCTTTCGGCCGGCGCCGCAGGCCGACCGAGCTCGTGCGCTGGATCGTGGGTCGCGAACCCGACATGGGCTCCTTCATCGACATCGGGTGCGGCCGCGGGCGCGATGCCTCCTACGTCGCCGAGCAGGGCATCCCGACCCTGGCCCTGGAGCAGAGCCGCTTCTACTTCCGGCACCAGGCCCGCGACTGGGCGCCCGGCACCGGACCAGACTTTCAGACGTTCAACCTCCTGGAGAACCGCCACGTCGCGGTGGCCGTCGTCCGCGGCGCGCTGCTGCCGGGTCCACGGGTGATCCTGGCCCGCCACGTCGCCGACACCACCTCGGCCGCCGGACGAGCCGCGCTGCTGCGCACGGCGTCGGGGATGCTGCACGACGGACAGGGTCGGCTGTACCTGATGTTCATGTGCAGGCAGGGAGAGGACGGCTACCACGAGGAGAACAACGTCGGTGAGCTGCCGCGGGAGGTGGTGGAGGAGGAGCTGGCGAGGTCCGGCGCCAGCATCGTCTACTGCGAGGAGCGCCCGGCCAGCCCTGCGGCCGGAGCGTCGACGTTGTGTCGTATCGTCGCCGAATGGCCTGAGCGCAGGTCGAACCACAGCGCAGGTCGAACCACAGGGAGCGGTGAAGCACGTTGATCGAGGACGACGAGGTACCCGGGCGCATCCGCACGGTGGGCGAGAAGCTGCTCTCGGTCTCGCCGCTGACCCTCAAGCGCCGGGTCGCGGCGCTGGAGGAGGAGGTCCAGGAGTGCCGACAGACGAGTCTGCGGGTGGCCGAGCTGACCGACCTGGTCACCGAGCTCCTGGTGCCGCTGGTGCGCGGCGACTCCGACGAGGCGCTGGAGATCCTCGAGCGCTACCACCAGAGCCTCTGAGCGGATGTCCGGACGCATCTTCCTCCACGTAGGACTGCAGAAGACCGGCACGTCCTACCTGCAGGGCATCGTCTTCCAGTCCGTCGCCCAGCTCGCCGACCAGGGAGTCGCGGTGGTCCCGGCCACCAAGCGGCGGATGTTCTGGCTGATGCTCGACGTGCGAGGACGGATCCGGCCCGACTTCGACCCCCCGGAGGTCGCCGCATCGGTCGACCGCTTCGCCGCGGAGCTGGCCCGCACCACTGCCCCCACGGCCCTGGTCAGCGAGGAGTCGCTCGCGCCGGCCACGGACGAGCAGATCGAGCGGTTGCTCGCTGCGTGCGGTGACCGGGAGGTGCACGTGGTGGTGACGCTGCGCGACCTGGCCCGGCAGATCCCCTCGGCCTGGCAGGAGTCGCTCAAGGCGGGTGCCAGCTATCGCTTCGACGACTATCTCGACAAGCTGCGACGCCAGGAGAACAAGCCCGGCCACCACCTGTGGCGGCAGAAGGACGTGCCGCGGCTGCTGGGCGCCTGGAGCCGCCACGTGCCGGTCGATCGGATCCACGTGGTCACGGTCCCGCCGGAGGGGAGCGACCCGGCCCTCCTGCTCGAGCGGTTCTGCGAGGTGATCGGGGTCGAGCCCGCCCGGCTCGACCGGGACGTCGTGCGCAAGAACGAGGGCCTCAAGCACGTCGGGGCCGAGGTGCTGCGACGCGTCAACGAGGAGCTGGCGCCGACCCATCGCAAGCGCGACGTGTACGGCGACGTGGGCAAGCGCTACCTGTCGACGCAGATCCTCGCCCGGCAGCAGGGCGAGCGGATCCGGATCCCCGAGCGACGCCGGGAGTGGACCCAGCGGGTCTCGCAGTCCCACATCGACTACATCCGCACCGAGGGGTTCGGTGTCGTGGGCGACCTGGCCGACCTGCAGCCGGGGCAGGAGAGCTTTGCTGCCGCATCGACCCAGCCGTCGGAGGCGGAGGTGAGCGCCGTCGCCGCCAAGGCGCTGGCGGTCGTCATCGGCGACGAGATGGACCGTCGGCGCGCGCTGCGCAGCACGCCCGGCTCCGCGCCGGGGGCACCGACCTCGGCCCCTGGTCTGCGCGGCAGGATCCTGTCCCGCCTGCGCCGCTAGGGACAGACCCTAGTGGCGTAGTCGCCGCAGGGCGGCTCGGGCCCGGGCCCCGACGGTCCCCGCGGAGCGGGTGATCTTGCGGGTGCGGCGCAGGTCCTGCCGCAGCTTGCGGATCAGCGTGAGGTCGGCGTTGCGCTGCACCAGCATGTCTGCCATCGCCTCCAGCGCGGCCTCGAGCAGGAGTCCGTCGTCGGCGGCGAGCTCGGGGGTGGGTCGCTGCGACCACGCCGGCAGCAGGTCGGACAGGTCGCCGACGACGTCGTAGCCCGCGGCCCCGATGCGCTCGACCTGCTGGCGCGAGATCTCCTCGCACCACTCCCGGTGGGAGTCCGGCAGGACGAGGCGCTGGCCGGACTGGGTGGCGAGCACCTGCTCGGCGAACCAGAACTTCACGGTCTTCGCGTACGCCGCCCGGTTGGCGCGCAGCCGCTTGCCCAGCGTCTCGTTGATCCGGCGCAACAGCTCGGCCTGCTCGTAGCCGATCGAGGCGTTGTCGCGCTCCACGTCGGCGTCCAGCTCCGCCGCGTCGACGTCGAGCACCGAGCAGAAGCGACGCAGCAGCTCGTCTGGTCCCGCTCCGCTGGGCGGCACCGTGACGACGTGCACCCGCGACGGCGGCAGGGAGCCGCCCCACCGGCCGGCGATGGCGGCGAAGTCCTGGCCACGCCAGAACCGGTGGTCGGGGTTTGCGCGCACCCAGTCGAGGAACGTCGCGTAGCTGCCGGTGTGGCGGGTCTTGACGAACTGCTGCCACTCCGAGGGGAGCTGGCGGTCCAGCGAGCGAGTGGTCACGATGACGTGGACCTCGAAGGCGGCCAGGCGATCGAGGAAGGCGTCGATCTTGCGCTGCGGCACCACCGAGAGCAGCTCGTGGGTGATCAGCACGTCGCCCTCGCTGCGGGCCAGCGCGGCGTCGAGCCGGTCGAGGACGCCGGCGGCCCGGGGCGGGTCGACCTGAGGGTTGTACCGCCCGCGCAGCTGGAGGGTGAGGAAGAAGTGGTCGGGACGACGCAACGGCAGGGTGATGCCCTGGGCGGCGAGCGGGGTCCGCGACTGCCACAGGACACTCTGCAGGTACGACGTGCCCGTCTTGGGGCTTCCGACGTGCAGGAAGCAGCGACGCGTCATGGCGGCAGTGTCTCAGACCCGCGGGCGGGCGGGCTGCGCCGGGGCGCGGCCGCGCAGGACCGGTCCCTGGGCCGACCAAAGGGTGTTTACTACTCGGCGGTAACCTCGCAGGGTAGGCATAGTTAGTCGACGCGCGAGCAGACGTCGCGTCCCGCCCGCCCATCACCAGAGGAGCTCGAAGATGACCCGACTGTGCGAGACCGAGGGACTGACCGAGGATCAGCAGCAGATCCTCAAGGCGGTGCGCACCTTCACGGAGGAGAAGATCCTTCCGGTGGCCACCGAGCTGGAGCATGCCGATGAGTACCCGCAGGAGATCGTCGACGGTCTCAAGGAGCTCGGCGTCTTCGGGTTGATGATCCCCGAGGAGTACGACGGCCTCGGTGAGTCGCTGCTGACCTACGCGCTGTGCGTCGAGGAGATCGCGCGGGGCTGGATGAGCGTCTCGGGTGTCATCAACACCCACTTCATCGTGGCCTACATGATCATGCAGCACGGCACCGAGGAGCAGAAGAAGAAGTACCTGCCGCGGATGGCGAGCGGTGAGGTGCGCGGTTCCTTCTCGATGTCCGAGCCCGGCCTAGGCTCGGACGTCTCGGCGATCAAGACCAAGGCGGTCAAGGACGACGGCACGGGTGACTACGTGATCGACGGTCAGAAGATGTGGCTGACCAACGGTGGCTCGTCGAACCTGATCGCGGTGCTGGTCAAGACCGACGAGGGCGCCGACTCGGTGTACAAGAACATGACGACGTTCCTGGTGGAGAAGGAGTCCGGCTTCGGCGAGACCGCGCCCGGCCTGACGATCCCGGGCAAGATCGACAAGATGGGCTACAAGGGCGTCGACACGACCGAGGCCGTCTTCGAGGGCCACCAGATCGCGGCCGAGCAGATCCTGGGCGGTGAGGCCGGCAAGGGCTTCTACCAGATGATGGACGGCGTCGAGGTCGGCCGCGTCAACGTCGCGGCGCGTGCCTGCGGCATCGCCAACCGCGCCTTCGAGCTCGGGATCGCCTACTCGCAGCAGCGCGAGACGTTCGGCAAGCCGATCGCCGAGCACCAGGCGATCCTGTTCCGCCTGGCCGAGATGGCGACCAAGGTCGAGGCCGCGCACGCGATGATGGTCAAGGCCGCGCGGCTCAAGGACAAGGGTCAGCGCAACGACGTCGAGGCCGGGATGGCCAAGTACCTCGCTGCCGAGTACTGCAACGAGGTCGTCGAGGCGTCGTTCCGCATCCACGGTGGCTACGGCTACTCCAAGGAGTACGAGATCGAGCGCCTCTACCGCGAGGCCGCGTTCATGCTCATCGGTGAGGGCACCGCCGACATCCAGAAGATGATCATCGGCCGCTCGATGCTCAAGGAGTACGCCCTCAAGGGCTGACGGTCCGCCACGCTGCTGACCGAGCCCCGCCGCTCGCTACCCGATCCTGTGCGTTCCGTGTGCGACCATCGATGCGGTCCGGACGGAGGAGGGCGGCGCGCGATGAGTCGCGATGAGTGAGGTGTCCCAGGCGACCTCGGGGACCCGGCCGGGATCCGGGTTCCGAGGTGACGTCCAGGGGCTGCGGGCGGTCGCGGTCCTGCTGGTGATCGCCGCTCACGCCCGGTTCGACGCCTTCGACGGTGGCTTCGTCGGGGTCGACGTCTTCTTCGTCATCTCCGGATTCCTGATCACGGGCCTGCTCGTGCGCGAGGTCGCGACGACGGGCCGGGTCTCCCTGCTGGGTTTCTACGCCCGCCGGGCGAGGCGGATCATCCCGGCGGCCACGGTGGTCCTCGTCGGCACGGTGGCGGCCTCGGCGATCTTCCTGCCGGTCCTGCGCACCACCGAGATCTTCACCGACGCCCTCTGGGCCTCGTTCTTCGCCGCCAACGTGCGCTTCGCGGTCGTCGAGACCGACTACTTCGCCACCGACCAGCCGGTCTCGCCGCTTCAGCACTACTGGTCGTTGGCCGTCGAGGAGCAGTTCTACGTCGTCTGGCCGTTGCTGCTGCTCGTCCTCGCCCTCGTCGTACGGCGCAGGGGGGCGCGAGGTGGTGGGGGCGCAGAGATGTCCCTGCGCTCACTGGCGCTCGGTTCCCTGGGGCTGCTCACGGTGGCCTCGCTCGCGTGGTCGATCTGGGCGACCTACGACTCACCGGCCACGGCGTACTTCTCCACCTTCACGCGCGGCTGGGAGCTGGGGCTGGGTGCCGTGCTCGCGGTGCTGCTCGCCACGCCCGTGCGCCGGCGACTGCCTCGCTGGCTGCTGGAGGCCGCCGCGGTGGTGGGTCTGCTCGCCATCGCCGGGGCCGTGCTGCTCTACAGCCCCCAGACCGCGTTCCCGGGCTACGCGGCCGTGCTGCCCGTGCTCGGCGCCGCGATCCTGCTGGGCGTCGGTGGTCTGCCGGGGGGCGAGCGGACCGGGGTGGCGAGGGTGCTGTCGCTGGCTCCGGCCCGCGTCATCGGCGACTGGTCGTTCTCCCTGTACCTCTGGCACTTCCCCGTGCTGCGGATCGCCGGTGCCCACTGGGGTGAGCGGACGCTGTCACCGCTCCACCTGGTGGCGGCCCTGGGAGCGGTCGTGGCGCTGTCCGCGCTCACGTTCTACCTGGTGGAGCAGCCCTTCCGACGCGGGCGGTGGTGGCGGCTCCCGCGGGTAGCCGTGGCGCTGTACCCGGCGAGTGTCGGGATCCTGCTGCTCGCTCTCGTGGCGGGCAACGGCTGGGTGGACCGTCGCCTCGGGGTCAACGACGACAACCCGGCGATCACCTCCGCCGACTACGAGGGCGGACCCGAGAGGATCAGCGACGACCCGGCCAGGGCCCTGGTGCAGGCCTCCGTGCTCGCCGCCCGCGAGGGCCGCCCGGTGCCCGGGACGCTGGTGCCGCCACTGCGAGGGATCCGACAGGACACCGCTCCCCTGGGCGAGTGCGACTACCGGACCGGCACGACGCGGCTGTGCCCGGTGGGCGACACCGACGCGGAGCGCTCGCTGGTGGTGATCGGCGACTCCCACGCCCGGGCCTGGACCCCGGCCACCAACCTGGTGGGGGAGCGGTTCGGCTACACCGCCTACAACCTGGTCTACAGCGGATGTCCGGCCAGCCAGGCGGAGCGCCTGGACCCGGAGACGAAGCGTGAGTGGCCGGAGTGCAACGACTTCAAGCAGTGGACCCTCGCGACG
>NZZG01000167.1 GCA_002698575.1 Pimelobacter sp.
AGGCGATCCTTGACGGCGGGAGCAGGTCGGCTACGCGCGCGGCCCCACCCACGGTGACGACCCGGACTAACCCCGAAGAACCAGGTCGGCTACGCGCGCGGCCCCACCCACCGCAACCACGAGGGCCAACCCCGAAGGACCAGGTCACCCCCGACCCGGGCCCCACCACCGGAACCACAGGCTCCAGCCGAAGGACAAGGGCGACGAGCGGACTAGGCGGGCGCACCCACCTCGGCGATGTGCACCACGGCGTCGCCGGAGTTGACGACAGGGGCCTCGGTGCGGCCGACGACCATCCCGTCGCGGTCGGCGTGGATCAGCCTGACGCGTCGGCCGAGGGAGTCGAAGAGGCCGCCGATGCGTTCACCCTTGGTGACCTCCTGGCCGAGGCGGACGTCCAGGTGCACCATGCCGGTGCCGCGCGCACGGACCCAGCCGCTGCGCCAGCTCTCGACGCTGGCCGGCGGGTCGTCGTCGGGGACCGGGTCGGTCATGTCCAGCGCGGCGAGCACACGTCGTACGCCGACGACGCCTGCATCGATCGCCCAGTCGTCCATCCGCCAGGCCTCGCCGGCCTCGTAGAGGAGCACCTTCGCGCCCCGCTCGCGCGCCGCGTAGCGCAGCGACCCGTCGCGGAGCCGGGCGTGCAGCATCACCGGCGCCGCGAAGGCCGACGCCAGGGCGCGGGTCTCGGGGTCCTCGAGGTCGGTGCGGATCTGGGGGAGGTTGGTGCGGCGGTCGGAGCCGGTGTGCAGGTCGATGCCGACGGTGCACTTGTCGACGACCTCGGTCATCATCAGGTGCGCGATCCGTCCGGCCAGCGAGCCGCGCGCGGAGCCGGGGAACGACCGGTTGAGGTCGCGCCGGTCCGGCAGGTAGCGGCTGCCGTTCATGAAGCCGAGCACGTTGACGATCGGGATGGCGATCACCGTGCCCCGCAACGTCTTGGCGTCGAGTCCGGCCAGCACCTGGCGCACGACCTCGACGCCGACGGCCTCGTCGCCGTGGATGGCCGCGTTGACCCAGATGGTGGGGCCCTCCTCGCGCCCGTGCACCACCCGGATCGGCAGGTCCACGTCGGCTCCGGTGACCAGTCGCGTGATCGGCAGCGCGAGGGCACGGCGCAGGCCCGGGCGCACCCGGACCCCGCCGATCTCGAAGGACGGTCGTGCCACGTTCAGCGTCCCCGGTTGTGACGACGGACGGCGGCGGACGGACGCGGTCCGAGGTAGGAGCGGCTCGGGTCGACCACGATGCCCTGGCGCAGCGCCTCGCGACCGACGAGCATCCGGAAGCCCATCTCGTCGCGGCGACTCAGGGTCATCTCGGCGGTGATGGTGAGTCCGACGAGCTGCACCGTCATCGGCACGACCAGGCGCTCCTCGCTGTGTCCTGACGAGCTGCGCACCTCGCGCACGTCCAGGACCGGACTCTCGACCTGGACCGGGTCGTCGTCGGTGCCCTGCCACGGGTGGACGGTGTAGCGCACCCAGGGCGCACCGTCGCGGGTCAGCTCGGTGAGGTCGAAGGCATGGATCGCCGAGCTCCGGGCGCCGGTGTCGAGCTTGGCCTTGATCCACGTGACTCCCGCCCCAGGCAGGCTCACCCACTCGCGCCAACCCGCGAGGGTGTAGGACTGGTCTGTGGCGTCAGCACCTGGGCCCTGTGGCCCGTCCACGTCACTCGGCACGTCGTCCCTGTCCCTCCGTCATCAGTTGGTGAGTCCCACGTGAAGCTCGCGATCCTCTCCCGCGCTCCTCGGTCGTACAGTACGCAGCGCCTGCGCACTGCGGCCCTCGACCGGGGTCACGACGTGAAGGTCCTCAACACCCTGCGCTTCGGGATCGACCTCGCCGGGGACGAGCCGGCGCTGCAGTTCCGGGGCAAGCGGCTCTCGACGTACGACGCCGTGCTCCCGCGGATCGGCAACTCGATCACCTACTTCGGCACCGCGGTGGTGCGGCAGTTCGAGCAGATGGACGTGTACACGCCGGCGACGTCGTGGGGCATCAGCAACTCCCGCGACAAGCTGCGGGCGACCCAGATCCTCTCGCGCCACGAGATCGGGATGCCGGCCACGACGTTCGTGCGTGACCGGGCCGACGTGATCCCCGCGATCGAGCGCGTGGGCGGGGCGCCGGTGGTGATCAAGCTGCTCGAGGGCACCCAGGGCATCGGCGTGATCCTCGCCCCCGACATCAAGGTCGCCGAGGCCATCATCGAGACGCTGCAGAGCACCAAGCAGAACGTCCTGATCCAACGCTTCGTCAAGGAGAGCAAGGGCCGCGACATCCGCGCCCTCGTGGTCGGTGACCGGGTCGTGGCGGCGATGCGGCGCGTCGCCCAGGGCGAGGAGTTCCGCTCCAACGTGCACCGCGGCGGATCCGTGGAGAAGGTCGACCTCGACCCCGCCTTCGAGAAGGCCGCGGTGCGCTCGGCCCAGATCATGGGTCTGCGCGTCGCGGGCGTCGACATGCTCGAGGGTGCGGACGGTCCTCAGGTGATGGAGGTCAACTCCTCACCAGGACTGGAGGGCATCGAGCGCGCGACCCAGCTGGACGTCGCGGGCTCGATCATCGACTTCATCGACAACCAGGTGGCCTTCCCCGAGATCGACGTCCGTCAGCGACTCACGGTCTCCACCGGGTACGGCGTCGCGGAGATCAGCGTGCAGGGCGCCTCCGACCTGGTGGGCAAGAGCCTGGGGGAGTCCGGCCTGCGCGAGCGCGACATCTCGGCGCTCACCCTGCAGCGCGGCACCAGCGTCATCCCCAACCCCAACGGAAGCCACGTCCTCGAGGCCGGTGACCGGCTGCTCTGCTTCGGCAAGCTCGAGGAGATGCGCTCGATGATCCCGAGCCGCCGCAAGCGGAGCAAGAAGATCAAGCGGCTGCCCGACGAGCCGATCCACGAGCAGGTCAGCGACGCGGTGCCCGAGGTCGCCACCAGCGACGGTCCGCTCAGCTGATCCCGGGCGGGGCCGACCGGGGCCGCCCGCCGGAGCGGATCGCCGACGTCGCCAGCGCGGTGGCCAGCAGGCGCCCGTCGTCGTCGACCAGCTCCCCGCTGGCGAAGGCGATCGCACGCCCTCGCCGGCTCACGCGGGCCCGGCCGACGATCCGACCCGGCAGCGCCGGTGCGTGGAACTGGGTGTGCAGGTCGGTCGTGGGGGCCCACTCGTCCTCGCCGAGCGTCGCGACGACCACGGAGCCGAGCGCCGAGTCGAGCATCGCGCACAGGATCCCGCCCTGCACGTGCCCGGCGAGGTTGGTGAACTCCTCGCGGGCGGTGAAGCCGACCTCGATCGTCATCGCCTCCGCGTCGTGGGCGACCAGGTCGAAGCCCAGCATCCGCGCGGCCGGTGGGGGAGCGGCCCGGCCCTCGAAGAGCTCGCGGACCCAGTTGGTGCTCACCCGATCACCGTAGTGGGGTGCTGGCGCGCGTCGCCGTAGACTCGGGCCACTGTGACTTCCACCGACTCACCTACTGGCTCATCCACCGGCTCCACCGGTACCGCCGACTCCCGCGCCGACGACAGGCTCGCCGCCGACGTGACCCACGAGGCCGCGCGCCGTCGTACCTTCGCCGTGATCAGCCACCCCGACGCCGGCAAGTCGACGCTGACCGAGGCGCTGGCGCTGCACGCCCAGGTGATCAACCAGGCCGGAGCCGTGCACGGCAAGGCGGGCCGCCGTTCGACGGTCTCCGACTGGATGGAGATGGAGAAGGCGCGCGGGATCTCGATCACCTCCGCGGCGCTGCAGTTCGCCTACGGCGACCACGTCATCAACCTCGTCGACACGCCCGGTCACTCCGACTTCTCCGAGGACACCTACCGGGTGCTCTCCGCGGTCGACTGTGCCGTGATGCTCATCGACGCCGCCAAGGGCCTCGAGCCGCAGACCCTCAAGCTCTTCCGGGTGTGCAAGGCCCGGGGCATCCCGGTCATCACGGTGATCAACAAGTGGGACCGCCCCGGCCTCGACGCGCTGGCGCTGATGGAGGAGATCGAGAACGACATCCAGCTCCAGCCGACGCCGTTGACGTGGCCGGTCGGGATCGCGGGCGACTTCCGCGGCGTGCTGGAGCGCCGGACCGGCACGTACGTCGCCTACACGCGCACCGCGGGCGGGGCGACCCGGGCGCCGGAGGAGCGGATGGACGGCGACGCCGCGGCGGCGCGCGAGGGCGAGGCCTGGACCGCCTCGGTGGAGGAGTCCGACCTGCTGGCCTCCGACGGCTCCGACCACGACCAGGAGCTGTTCCTGTCCGGGTTCACCACGCCGGTGCTCTTCGCCTCGGCGATCTCCAACTTCGGCGTGGCCGCGATCCTCGAGACGCTCGTGGAGCTGGCGCCGTCGCCGCCGCCGTTCCGTCACGGCAAGGAGGACGCCGAGGGGCGCCCGGCCGAGGTGCGCGAGGTCGCAGCACCGTTCAGCGCCTTCGTCTTCAAGGTGCAGGCCGGGATGAACGCCGCACACCGTGACACCGTCGCCTTCGCCCGCGTGTGCTCGGGCGTCTTCGAGCGCGGCATGGTCGCCACCCACGCCCAGTCGGGCCGCCCCTTCGCGACCAAGTACGCCCAGGCTCTCTTCGGCCAGGAGCGCTCCGTGCTCGACACCGCCTACCCCGGCGACATCATCGGCCTGGTGAACGCGAACGCCCTGCGCGTCGGCGACACGATCTACCTCGACGAGCCGGTCGACTTCCCACCGATCCCGTCCTTCGCCCCCGAGCACTTCGCCGTGGCGACCTCCGCCGACGCGGGCAGGTTCAAGCAGTTCCGCAAGGGGATGGACCAGCTCGACCACGAGGGCACCGTCCAGGTGCTCCGCTCCGACCTGCGCGGCAACCAGGCGCCGGTGCTCGCCGCCGTGGGGCCGATGCAGTTCGAGGTCGCCCAGGCCCGGATGGAGGCCGAGTTCGGTGCCCCCATCCGCCTGGAGCGGCTCGGCTACACCCAGGCCCGTCGTACGGATGCTGCCTCGGTGGCCGGACTCAGCGCCGTGCGGGGGCTCGAGGTGCTCGAGCGCGGCGACGGCACCCTGCTGGTGCTGGCGCCCGACAAGTGGCGGATCAGCGTCGTCGAGCGCGACCACCCCGAGCTCACGATGGAGACCCTGGTCGCCGGAGACCGCTGAGCCAGCCGGGGCTTGCGGTTGGTGATCAGCCCCCGACGGGCTGGTCGGGGTGCTCCCGCTCCTCCTCGACGCGCTGCGGCACGCGCAGCAGGCGCAGGCCGGTGACGAGACCGACGCCGCCGACGAGGTTGCCCAGCAGCGACCAGCCGAGCGCTCCGGCGAAGGCGCCGAGCCCGAAGTCGGCGCCGGCGATGAGGGCGCCCATCATGAACAGCGAGTCGAGCACGCAGTGGAAGAGCTCGGCGCCGGCCAGCAACGCGCCGAACAGGACCGCCGGCACCAGCTGGACGCCCAGGCTCTCCGTGGCGTGCTGCATGCGCGTCATCAGGGTGATCACCGCGCCGGCCAGGACCGCCAGCGCGAAGCTCTCCAGGCTGACCCCCAGCTCGGCGTAGTGGGTGCCGACCTCGACGGCCGTCTCCTCGAGGTCGGGTCGCGCCGTGACCAGGATCCACATGATCAGCAGGCCGCCCACCAGGTTGGCCGCCAGCGTGACGCCCCACAGTCGCGCCAGTCCACGCAGGGTGCCGCTGCGAGCCACGACCGCGGTCACCGGGACCAGGAAGTTCTCGGTAAACAGCTCGCTGCGCGCCAGAAGCAGTGCCACGAAGCCGACGGAGAAGGCGATGCCGGCGAGGATCGTGTCACCGGTGTGCTCCTTGACGACCAGGTAGGCCAGGACTCCGAACCCGACGTCGATCCCGCCCAGCAGGCCCGTCGAGATCAGCGCGAGGAGCGGGCGCTCGAGTCGTTCCTGCCCCTCGTCGACGAGGCGGTCGAAGGCCTGCTCGATCTCGGGCTCCGGTCGGCCGGGAGTCGTGTTCACGATCGGAGGATAGGTGGAGACGGGCGCGGGGGAGCCACCCGGACTGGCCATTCGCCGCGGAGAGGCCAGAAGTCAGGCCAGGGCGAGGAAGAGCTTCTCCATCTTCTTCACGTCCACACCATCGATCCCGTCCCCGGCCTCGAGGCAGTTCTGCAGGCCGGTGGCGACGATCGCGTAGCCGCTGCGATGGATCGCCTTGTTGACCGCGGCGAGCTGGGTGAGGACGGCCTCGCAGTCGGAGCCCTCCTCCATCATTCGGATCACGCTCGCCAGGTGACCGTTGGCCCGCTTCATCCGCGTGATGATCGCCTTCATCTCCTCGGGCTGCAGGTCCATCAGTGCGCCTCCACCGTCTGCCCGGGCAGCGCACCCAACGCTTGGGTGAGCCGCTGGCGAGCGTCGGTGGCCACCGTACGCAGGGCGTCCGCGGCAGAGCCGTCGCCGGCGATCGACATCATCACGTCGGGGTCGACGGCCTCGACGACGCTGCCGCCCTCGGGGAGGGCCCGGACGACCACGTTGCAGGGAAGGAGAGCCGCGATCGAGGGCTCGGCCTCGAGCGCGACGTGCGCGAGCTGCGGACGGCACGCGCCAAGGATGACCTGCGGGGCGACGTCGACGTCGAGCTTGGTCCTCAGGGTCGCCCTGATGTCGATCTCGGTGAGGACGCCGAAGCCGGCGTCGGCCAGCAGCGAGCGCACCAGGGCGAGGGCGTCGTCGTACTCGAGGCTCGTGGTGGCGCGCAGGGTGAAGTCGGTCATGGGTGCTCCTGAGTGGGTCGTCGAGGTGCTCACCCTCAGAGTAGCAACCCCCTGGGGGGTTGTGTTAGCGTCCCGGTCGTAACCCCCTGGGGGGTTGTCCTGTTTCCCCGTTCAGCCCGTGAAGGAGCACCCCGTGAGCCAGGTCGTCGAGCCCACCGACCGCACCACCGAGTCCACGTCCGGCCCGCGCCCCGGACCCCTGGGTCGACTGGGCGGCTGGGTCGTCGACCACGGGCGGGTCGTCACCGCCGTCTGGCTCCTGGTGGTCGTGGGTCTGGGTGTCTTCGCACCGCGGGTCGAGGCCGAGCTGTCGGGCGCCGGCTGGCAGGCCGACGGCTCCGAGTCGGTCCAGGCTCGGGACCTGGCGGTCGAGCACTTCGGGGGCAACGCCAGCACCGCCATCCAGGTCGTCGTCCGGTCCACCGACGGCCCCGTGACCGAGGGGGTCGGGGCACAGGTGCTCGCCGATGCCACGGCACTGCTCGCGGACGATCCTCGCGTCGCCTCGATCGTGCAGCCCATGCCGGGGTCGACGCTGAGCGAGGACGGTCGTACGGCGGTCCTGCTCGCGGGTGCTGCTGCGGACCCCGACGACATGGTCCGTGCGGCCACGGACCTCAAGGAGCCGCTCGCCGACCTCGGGAGCGACGGGGTCGAGGTCAACCCGAGCGGCGCCTCGCTGCTGTGGTCGGACTTCAACGAGGCCAACCTGGAGGCGATGCTGACCTCGGAGATGATCTCGTGGCCGGTGACCCTGGCGATCCTGGTCCTGGCCTTCGGAGCGCTGGTGGCGGCGGGTCTGCCGCTCCTGCTGACGCTGGCCGGACTCGTGGCGTCGGCCGGCTCGCTGGTGCTGATCAACCAGGTCGTCCCGGTCTCCATCTGGGCGATGAACTTCGCGATGATGTTCGCCCTGGCGCTGGGGATCGACTACGCGCTCTTCCTGGTCGTGCGCTACCGAGCCGCGCGAGGTGCGATCGGGCGGACGGCTCGCGACGCGGTGGTCGAGACGATGGACACCGCGGGCAAGGCGGTGCTCCTGTCGGGCATCACGGTGCTGGTCTCCCTCTCGGCCGTGATGCTCGTGCCGTCCCCGGCGTTCCGGTCGATGGCCGGCGGCATCATGCTGTCGGTGGTCTTCGTGCTCGCCGCCACGCTCACCCTGCTCCCGCTGGTCCTGGCCCGGCTCGACCGCCGGATCGACAAGCTGGCACTGCCCTGGGCAGGGCCGAGCCGACCGGGCGAGCACCGCTCGCCCCGCTTCGAGGCCTGGGGCCGGCTCCTGTGGCGTCGGCCCGTGACCTGGGGAGGCGCGGCCCTGGTCGTGCTCGCAGCCCTCGCGGTCCCCGTTGTCGGTCTGCACACCGCGATGCCCTCGATCAAGGTCCTGCCCGACGACGCCAGTGCCCGGGTCGGCTACGCGCAGGTGCAGGACGCCTTCGGTCCCGGTGCGCCGGGGACGCTCACCATCGTGACGGACGGCGACCAGGCGGCGGCCGCGGACGAGGTGCTGCGACAGGACGCCGGGGTCGCCGGGGTCCTGCCCGCGATCGCGGCCCAGGACGGCAGCGGCCTCTCGCTGCTCCAGGCCGTCCCGACCGTCGACCCCTCCGACCCGGGGCTGGCCGACACCGTCGACCGCCTGCGGACCGACCTGCCGGACTCGGCGCTGGTGGGAGGTGCCGCGGTGGAGAACTTCGACCTCAAGGCGCAGCTGGACGAGTCCGCACCGCTGGTCATCGCGGTCATCCTCGCGCTCGGGTTCGTGCTCCTGCTCGTGGCGCTCCAGGCGCCGCTGATCGCGTTGCTCGGCACCCTGGCCAGCCTGCTGTCCACGGCCGCTGCCTTCGGGGTGGCGCGGCTGGTCTTCCAGGACGGCATCGGTGCTGGGCTGCTGGGCTTCGAGAGCCAGGGGTTCCTCGACGCGTGGGCCCCGGTCTTCTTCTTCGCGATGATCTTCGCGATCGCGATGGACTACACGGTCTTCCTGCTCGCCTCGGCCAAGGAGCACTGGGAGCTCACCGGCGACGCCCGTGAGGCCATGGTCGGCGCCCTCGCATCGTCCGGACGCGTCATCTTCGCCGCCGGCGCGGTGATGGTGGCGGTCTTCATCACCTTCGCGCTCTCCGGCCCGCTGCCGCCCAAGGAGATGGGCATCGTGCTGGGCGTCGCGGTGCTGCTCGACGCCTTCCTGGTGCGCCTGGTGCTCCTGCCGGTCCTGCTGCGACTCACCGGCGCGGCCGCCTGGTGGAGCCCGGCGTGGCTGGGGCGGGTGCTGCCGACGGTCCGGTTCTCCCACGGCTGAGGCGCACGGCGATGAAGGATCGGTGACGTCGGTGGGGGTGGTGGGCGCTCTCACCCCCTTGGTGCGGCTACGGTGTGTTCATACGTCACCCCCTGCGCCCTGGGCGCACTGACAGAATCGTTACCGGACACCCCTTGACCCTCGCCCCCGCGTCATGACGCACGCTTCCGAGGAAGCCCGCGGCTCGCACGAGCCGCAGCCCGCGAGCGCATCCGCGCGGCTGGCGGCGTCGCTGCGTCGCTGCTCGGCAGGCGATCAGGCGGCTTTCGCCGAGGTGTACGACGCGACCTCGCACCGCGCGTTCGGTCTGGCCCTGCGCGTGCTGCGGGACCAGGCCCAGGCCGAGGAGGCCGTCCAGGAGGCGTTCCTCCAGGTGTGGCGGCAGTCCGCACGCTTCGATCCCGACCGGGGCAGCGCGATCTCCTGGATCCTGATGATCGTGCACGGCACCGCGGTCAGCCAGGTCCGCTCCTCCCAGGCCCGGACCAACCGCGAGGAGGTCTACGAGCGCCAGGTCGACCCGCTGCGCGTGAGTCGTGAGGACCCGACCGGCGCCGCGGTCGACGCCTCCCTCGACGCGGCCAGGGTTCGCGAGGCGATGGGACAGCTGACGTCGCTGCAGCGTGACGCCATCGAGCTGGCCTACTTCGAGGGCCGCACCCACACCGAGGTCGCCGGCCTGATCGGCATCCCGCTGGGCACCGCGAAGACCCGGATCCGTGACGGCCTGCTGCGGCTGCGCGACCTGATGAACGCAGGCTGAGCCACCCGGTCCGTCCTGGTCGATGCCCTAGGGTCCCGGCCATGACCGAGATCCCCGACCAGTCCCCGCTCGACTCAGGCTTCGGCTTGAGCAGCACCGCGGCCGAGGTCCTCGCGGGCGTGGACCTGCGGGGGCGCACGGCCCTGGTCACCGGCGGGTACGCGGGCATCGGGCTGGAGATCGTGCGAGCCCTGGCCGGCGCCGGCGCGAGCGTGCTCGCCCCGGCCCGGCGCCCCGCCGACGCCGCGGCGGCACTCGCAGGCGTGACCGGCCCGAGTGGTCAGGGCGCGGTCGAGGTCGGGGCGATGGACCTGGCCGACCCCGACGGGGTGGCGTCCTACGCCGCCGNCGTCCGCGCGTCGGGGCGCACGCTCGACCTGGTCATCGACAACGCCGGCATCATGGGGACGCCCGAGACCCGCACCGCCCGGGGGTGGGAGCTCCAGCTGGCGACCAACCACCTGGGGCACTTCTCGCTCGTCAACCGGCTGTGGCCCTCACTGGCCGACGGGGCGCGGGTCGTCAGCGTGTCCTCCTCGGGGCACTACTACTCACCGATGCGGTGGGACGACCCCTGGTTCGAGAGCGGCTACGAGAAGTGGTTGGCCTACGGACAGTCGAAGACGGCNAACGTGCTGTTCGCGCTGGCGCTCGACGCCCGCGGAGGCGACCGCGGCATCCACGCCTACTCGCTGCACCCCGGCGCGATCCTGACCAACCTCGGCAAGCACCTGACGGCCGACGACGTGGCCGCCCTGATGGAGCCGGACGCCGACGGTCACGTCGCGATCCCCGAGTTCAAGACACCCGAGCAGGGTGCGGCGACGGCAGCCTGGGCGGCCACGAGCCCTCTGCTCGAGGACCGCGGTGGCTGCTACCTCGTCGACTGCGAGGTCGCACCGTGGGCCGAGGACGACGAGGCTGGCGGCAACGACTCCGGTGGGGTCAAGCGCTACGCCCTCGACCCCGACGAGGCCGAGCGGCTGTGGGCCTGGTCGGCCGGGCTCACCGGGGTCGACGCGTTCGGCTGAGGCCGAGCGGGGCCGGCGTCACCACCTGAGGTGCTGGCTCAGGTCGCCGACCTGGTCGACGTACATCGTGCGACTCGCGAACCACCAGGTCGGGCCGTCCGGGTCCTCGGGATCCGTGAGCCGGTGGAAGGTGTCGCGGTAGTGCCCGGTGATGATCACCTGCAGCGGCAGGTCGGGGGTCGCCTGCGTGACCAGGTAGCTCGAGTGCGCGGTGCCGGTGCCGGCTGCCTCGTCCACCTCGATGATCGCGTTGGTGGTGAGGTGCTTGGTCTTCGGCGTGCCGTCGTCGGGGTAGAGCCGGGTGGCCATCTCGTACATCGCCCGGACCCCCTCACGCCCTTCGAAGACCGTCTCCGGAGGGCCGTCCTCCTGGCCGAGGATGCGGCCGTGGGCGAAGAGGTCCGCGACTCCGTCGAGGTCGCCGGCGTCGATGCGCAGGGCGTAGGTGTAGAGCAGGTTCTCGATCTGGCGGGCGCTGTCGACCATGCGCGCAGCATAGGGTCACCGCTGTGACCCGTGACACGTCCACGTTCAGCGCTGCCGCCCTGGTCGCCAAGGCGCGGGCGAAGGAGGGTCTGGAGGACCTGGGCCCCGGGAGCTTCGAGGAGCCGCTGGCCGTGCTCCTCGATGCCTATGCGTCCGCGGGCCTGCACGACCTCGGCGTCCAGGTGCTCGGTGGCGGGGTCGTGCACTCCCTGCGGATGCGGCTGCGCGCCCAGGCCTGGATCCAGCGGCACCCCGAGATCCTCGACGAGGACGTGTCGGACCCGGTCGTGGTCGTCGGCATGATGCGCTCGGGTACGACGCTCGCCCAGCGTCTGCTCGCAGCCGACCCCCGACTGCGCAGCGTGCGTGGCTGGGAGGTGCTGCAGGCGGCGCCGCCGCTCGACCTCGACCTCGACGACCCGGCGCCGGACCCGCGGATCGCAGCCGGCCTGGAGCGCCAGGAGCTGACCCAGCAGTTCGCGCCCGACCTCTTCGCGATCCACCCNATGTACGCCCTGGAGGCAGAGGAGGAGATCGTGTTCCTCGCCGACGCCTTCCTCTCGCACGTGCCGGAGTCGGGGGCCCGCGTGCCGACGTACAGCGCCTGGATCGACACCCAGGACTTCGGATCTGCCTACGACCACCTGCACCGGATGCTCCAGCTCCTGCAGTGGCAGCAGCGGCGCCGCGAGGTCGCTGCCGGGCTGCCGGGGGACCGACGTCGGCTGGTGCTCAAGACGCCGGCCCACCTGGGCTACCTCGACGACCTCCGTCGGCGCTTCCCGGGCCTGCACCTGGTCCACCTGCACCGTGATCCGCGCGCGACGATCCCGTCCGGGGCCAGCCTCAACACGACCCTGCACCGGATGCACGCCGACGACGTCGACCCGCACCGGATCGGCACGCAGTGGCTCGAGCGGATGGGCTGGAGCAACGACCGGGCCCTCGCCGTGCGCGGCGCGTGGGCGACGGCGGGCGCCGCCCCGGTCACCGACGTGGGCTTCTCCGAGCTGGTGGCCGACCCGATCGCTGCGCTGCAGCGGGTCTACGAGGCGGTGGGGCTCGACCTCGACGCCCCCGCGGAGTCGGCGATGCGGGCGTGGCTGGGGCGCCGGCCCCGCGAGACCGGTCGACCCGACTACAGCGCGGACTCCTACGGGCTGTCCGACGCCGCGATCGACGACCGCTTCACGGCGTACCGAGCCGCGCACGGAGAGCATTTCGTCAGTACTGACATGTGACCCGGATCACTGCTACGGTCAGCGGGTGCCGTCCCTCCCCGCGTCCGTGACCACCGAGCGTCCGCTCCTCGCCGGCCATCCGGTCGCCACCGTCGAGCAGCGCGAGCACGAGCTCGCCGCGCTCGAGCTGGTCGCGCACCCGACGGTCAAGGCGGCCTACGCCTCGGTCGCCGCGACGTGGCTGGGCCGTGCGAAGGCCTCCTCGGCAA
>NZZG01000168.1 GCA_002698575.1 Pimelobacter sp.
CACGAAGCCCCCCGCCGATCGGCGGGGGTCTTCGTGCTTCTCCAGGAGGTAGGGGAGAGGCTCGATCAGTCGAGGTGGAAGTGGATGGCCGCGGCCAGGCGTGCGGTGGCCTCGGTGATCTCGATCCCCCGCTTCGGCTGCTCTGCGGGCTGCTCGTCGAAGTGCAGGCTCGGCGCCGGGCGCGTCGCGCGCCTGGCGGCCTGCTCCAGGCGCAGGTTCACACCGGCGGCGCGGCAGTCGGCGTGCATCTCGGCGGGCGTCGCGAGGTCGTCGTACGAGGAGGTCATGCCTCGACGCTAGGGGCTACCGATGGGTACTACCAGGCCCGTTGTGGTTAGGGTTTCGTCCCATGCCTCTCCTGATCGCCGGATCCATCGCGACCGACCATCTGATGTCCTTCGGCGGCAAGTTCGCCGACTCCCTCGTCGTGGAGCAGCTGGACAAGATCTCGCTCTCCTTCCTCGTCGACGACCTGGAGATCCGGCGTGGCGGCGTCGCGGCCAACATGAGCTTCGGGCTCGGTCGCCTGGGCCTGAGCCCCGTGCTCGTGGGAGCGGCGGGAGAGGACTTCGCCGACTATCGCTCCTGGCTCGAGCGGCACGGTGTCGACTGCAGCGAGGTGCGGATCTCCGAGACCAAGCACACCGCTCGCTTCGTGTGCACCACGGACCCGACCGGTGCCCAGATCGCCTCCTTCTACCCCGGGGCCATGAGTGAGGCACGGCTGATCGAGCTGGCCCCGATCGTGGCGCGCATGGGCGCCCCCGACTACGTGCTCATCGGCGCCGACGACCCCGACGGGATGCGGCGCCACACCGAGGAGTGCCGCCAGCGCGGCTACCCCTTCATCGCCGACCCGAGCCAGCAGCTGGCCTTCAGCGGCGGAGAGCTGATCCGCGACCTCATCGACGGAGCGGCCTACCTGTTCTCCAACGAGTACGAGTCGGCGATGATCGAGCAGAAGACGGGCTGGTCGCCCGACGAGGTGCTCAGCCGCGTCGGGGTGCAGGTCACCACGCTGGGCAAGGACGGCGTGCGCGTCCAGGCCGCGGGCTCGGAGCCCCTCGTGGTCCGGGCCGCCGCCGACGTCACGGCAGTCGAGCCCACCGGGGTCGGCGACGCCTTCCGCTCCGGCTTCCTCGCCGCCCTGAGCTGGGGACTGGGCCACGAGCGCGCCTGCCAGGTGGGCTGCGTGCTCGCGGCCTACGTCGTGGAGACCGTCGGCACCCAGGAGTACTCCTTCACGCCGGCGGAGTTCGTCGCCCGCGTCGTCCGCTCCTACGGCGACGAGGCCGGCGCCGAGGTGTCGCAGCACCTCAGCTGAGCCGCCGTACGACGTAGCGCGCCACCCCGTCGGCGGCCGTGTCGGCGCCGACGTACTCCTGCTCGCGCATCCGGCACCACGCCGGCACGTCGTAGCGCGCTGCCGGGTCCTCGGCGACGACGGCCACGAGGTCGCCGACGACGACGTCGCCGAGGTGGCGGGCGAGCTCGATGACGGGGCGAGGGCACACCATGCCGCGGCAGTCGAGCTCGACGCTCACCTCGCGCATCACGACCGCAGCCCCGCGACGACCGCGGGCAGGACGGCGCAGAAGGCGTCGACCTGCTCCTGGGTGGTCTCGCGGGTCAGCGAGACCCGGACGTTGCCGTGGGTCAGGGCACCCATGGCGGCCAGCACGTGACTCGGCTCCAGGCTGGAGGCGGTGCAGGCCGAGCCGCTGGCGACCCCGAAGCCGTGCCGGTCCAGCTCCGTCACCAGCGCCTCCCCGTTGACGTAGAGGCACGAGAACGTCACCAGGTGGGGGAGACGGTCGACGGGGTCGCCGACGACCTCGGTGTCGGGCAGCGCGGCCGCCGCAGCCCGCACCTGGTCGATCAGCGCGTGCTGGCGGGCATGGGTCTCCTCGCGCTCGGCCACCACGGCCTGGAGCGACGCGGCCGCGGCGAGGGCCGCCGGCACGTTCTCGAAGCCGCTGCCGCGATGGTCGACGCGGTCGTCCTCGGGGAACGGGCTCTCCCAGCGCGCGCCACGCCGTACGACGAGCACGCCCACGCCGGCGGGGCCACCCCACTTGTGTGCCGACCCGGCCAGTGCGTCCCAGCCGCCGGGGAGGGGGAGGCGTCCCATCGAGGCGCAGGCGTCGACGAACAGGGGAACGTCGTGGGGGAGCCGGAGGTCGCCGACGGGTTGGACGGTGCCGACCTCGTGGTTGGCGCTCTGCAGCGCGCAGACCGCGACGTCGGCCGTGGCGCTCTCGACCAGGTCGCCGACGCGCACCCGGGCATGGCCCGTCGCGCCCACGAGGCGTGGCGATCCTCCCCAGGTCGCCGCGTGCCGGACCGCGGAGTGCTCGACCTCCGAGTGGAGCACGACGTCGCCCCGCGAGCGCCGTGCCCGCGCGAGCCCGAGGAGGCCGCGGTGCACGGCATCGGTGCCCGAGGAGGTGAAGGTGACCTCGTCGGCGCGCACCCCCAGGCACTGCGCCACCACGGCTCGAGCGTTGTCGAGCAGGAGCCGGGCGTCGCGCGCCGCCTTGTGCAGGCGGCGGGGATCGGCGTACCCCCGGTCCAGCGCCGCGAGCAGGCTCTCGCGAGCGGCCGGGTGCAGGGGCTCGGAGGACGCGGAGTCCAGGTAGCCGCCCGGGTGGGTCATGAGCCGAATCTTGTCACCCACCCGGTCACAGGGGTGGGGCAGGATTCGGATAGTCTCTGGTCCGTCCCCTGACCGCCCTGAAGGAAGGCTCAGACCTTGAGTCTGCAACTCCCTGAGCGCTCGGCATCACTGCCGCGGCGTGCTCGCCGGATCACGTTGCTCGGACTGCTGGGCGTGGCCCTGCTGGTCCTGAGCGCCTGCGGCAGCGATACCGAGCTCGAGCGCCTCGCCATGCCCAAGCCGGTCACGGTCGAGGGCGAGAGCACGCTGGAGCTCTGGCAGGGCGCGTGGATCGCCGCGCTGGTGACCGGCGTCATCGTCTGGGGCCTGATCTTCTACGCGATCATCAAGTTCCGCCGTCGTAGCGACGACGAGGTGCCGATCCAGACGCGGTACAACCTGCCGCTCGAGATCTTCTACACGATCTTCCCGATCATCATGGTGATCGTGTTCTTCTCCCACACCATCCGGGTCCAGAACATCGTCCTGAACGACGAGGACGTCGTGCCCGACCAGACCGTCTACGTCGTGGGCCAGCAGTGGTCGTGGACGTTCAACTACCCCGAGGCCGTGGACGGCAAGAACGTCTACGAGGCCGGTGACGGCGCGGCCAACCCGATCCCGACGCTGGTGCTTCCGGTCGGCCAGACGACCCGCTTCGAGCTGCGCAGCCCCGACGTCATCCACGACTTCGGCGTGCCCGGCTTCCTGATCAAGATGGACATCATCCCGGGCCAGGAGAACTACTTCCAGGTCACGCCCAAGGTCGAGGGCACCTACGCCGGCAAGTGCTACGAGCTGTGCGGGGTCTACCACTCCCGGATGCTCTTCAACGTCGACATCGTCTCGCCGGAGGAGTACGAGCAGTACCTCCAGGACCAGTACGACGCCGGGTTCTTCACCGACACGCCGGTCTGCGGCGGGCAGTACGCCCGCACCCAGGTCGCCAAGGATGACGAGGATGCCGTGATCGAGGAGGCCTGCCAGTGACCACCACCGCCCCGCCGCCGTCCAGCACGTCGGTGCCCGAGCCGCGCAAGCCGCTGGGTCGCCAGCTGGTCACCATCCTGACCACCACCGACCACAAGCTGATCGGCAAGCTCTACCTCGGGACGTCGTTCGCCTGGTTCCTCATCGCCGGCCTGATGGCGATGCTGATCCGCTCCGAGCTGGCCTTCCCGGGCAGCCAGATCGTCAACGACGAGCTCTACAACCAGCTCTTCACGATGCACGGCACGATCATGCTGCTGCTCTTCGCGACGCCGCTGTTCTTCGGGTTCGCCAACGTGATCATGCCGCTGCAGATCGGCTCGCCGGACGTCGCGTTCCCGCGACTCAACATGTTCTCCTACTGGCTGTTCCTCTTCGGCGGACTGATCGCGGGCTCCGGGTTCCTCACGCCCGCCGGCGCCGCGGACTTCGGCTGGTTCGCCTACACGCCCCTGTCCGACGCCGTCCGCTCGCCCGGGGTCGGGGGAGACCTGTGGATCATGGGCCTGTGGCTCGCCGGTCTCGGCACGATCCTCGGTGCGGTCAACTTCATCACCACGATCATCTGCATGCGGGCGCCCGGCATGACGATGTTCCGGATGCCGCTGTTCGTCTGGAACACCCTGATCACCAGCCTGCTGGTGCTCATCGCGTTCCCGGTCCTGGCTGGCGCCCTGCTCTCGCTCGAGGCGGACCGTCAGTTCGGTGCCCACGTCTTCGACACCGCCCACGGCGGGGCGATCCTGTGGCAGCACCTNTTCTGGTTCTTCGGGCACCCGGAGGTCTACATCATCGCGCTGCCGTTCTTCGGCATCGTGACNGAGATCCTCCCGGTCTTCAGCCGCAAGCCGATCTTCGGCTANGTCGGCCTGGTCGGCGCCACGCTCGGCATCGCGATCCTCTCCGTCGCCGTGTGGGCCCACCACATGTTCGTCACCGGCGCGGTCAACCTGCCCTTCTTCTCCGGCATGACCTTCTTGATCGCGGTCCCNACGGGGGTGAAGTTCTTCAACTGGATCGGGACGATGTGGGGTGGATCGATATCATTCGACACCCCTATGTTGTGGTCGATCGGGTTCCTCACCACGTTCCTGTTCGGTGGCCTGACCGGAGTCATCCTGGCCAGCCCGCCGCTCGACTTCGCGATCTCCGACTCCTACTTCGTGGTCGCGCACTTCCACTACGTCGTCTTCGGCACCGTCGTCTTCGCGATGTTCGCGGGCTTCTACTTCTGGTGGCCCAAGATGACCGGTCGGATGCTCGACGAGCGTCTGGGCAAGGTGCACTTCTGGCTGCTGTTCGTGGGCTTCCACACCACGTTCCTGGTGCAGCACTGGCTCGGGGTCGAGGGCATGCCGCGTCGCTACGCCGACTACCTGGAGAGCGACGGCTGGGCGGGTCTCAACCAGATCTCGACCATCGGCGCGTTCCTCCTGGGCGCCTCGACGCTGCCGTTCCTCTACAACGTCTACGTCTCACGCCGCGCACCCCTGGTGGAGGTCGACGACCCGTGGGGCTGGGGCCGCTCGCTCGAGTGGGCCACGAGCTGCCCGCCGCCGCGCCACAACTTCCACTCGATCCCGCGGATCCGCTCGGAGTCGCCGGCCTTCGACCTGCACCACCCNGAGGTGGCCGCGATCGAGCTNGACGACAACACGGCGGCGCGCGACGGCAGGTTCGCCGACGCCCCGGACATGGACGGGCGNGACACNTTGCTCAAGGAGCGCCTCGAGACCGAGACCGACGCTGGTGAGGGAGACGAGACGCGATGAAGGCAGAAGCCTGGATCTTCGGAGTCACCACCGTCTTCCTGGTGCTGGTGACGCCCGCGTACTGGCTGGTCACCGACAGCGACGGCAACGCCAACGTCGGCGGTGGTGGCGGTGACTGGACCGGCACGTCCGCGCTGGNGATGACCGGCCTGCTGACCCTGATGGTCACNCTCTACCTCGGCTTCCACGCCAAGAAGATGGATGCCCGGCCGGAGGACCGCAAGGACGGCGAGATCGCCGACGGAGCCGGGGAGCTCGGCTTCTTCCCGCCGTACTCCTGGTGGCCGCTGTGGTGCGGCGCGACGCTCGCCACCCTCGTCTTCGGTGTCGCGATGGGCGCCTGGTGGCTCTTCGTCATCGGTGCCGCGCTCGGGGCCGTGGCGCTCAGCGGGCTGATCTTCGAGTTCTACCGGGGCGAGCACGCGCACTGAGTGCCGATCGACGCCGGTGGCGCGCCGGAGTCGGATATGGGGTCGCGACCACTCGTGACCTACGCTTGACGGTGAGGTCGTCACGGTCCATCCGGACCGGTCGACCGCGTCGTCGAACCTGGGGGAGCACCACATGTCCGTGTCGAGATCCAAGCGCCGCCTCGCGCTGGTCGCCGTCGCCGCACTGGCCTCGGTCGGCCTGGCCGCCTGCAGCCCCGACACCGTCGGTGACGGCTCGGGCTCGGGGGAGGGGTCCTCGACCAGGGGTGGGGACGGAGTCAGCCAGGCGGGCTCCGGCAACGACACCCAAGAGGCTGCCGAGGTCGTCAAGCCGGTCCTGAGCGCCAACGTGAGCCGCGGTCAGTCGGGCGTGCCGGTCTCGACGCTGGTCTCGGTGGCGGTGGAGGACGGTTCGCTGTCCTCGGTCAAGGTCACCTCCAGTGCCGGGCAGGTCGCCGGCTCGATGAGCAGCGACGGCGTCTCCTGGACCGCCAAGGAGCGCCTGGAGCCGGCGACGACGTACACCGTCACCGCGGTCGCGAAGGGTGCCCAGGAGGGCTCCCAGACGCGTCGCAAGACCACCTTCACCACCCACGACCTCTCGCTGTCGGAGCAGACCTACGCCTCGATCGCCCCCCTGCAGGGAGAGACGGTCGGGGTGGGGATGCCGGTGATCGTGACCTTCGACATCCCGGTGCGCAACAAGGCCGAGTTCGAGAAGCACATGAGCGTCACCTCCAGCCCTCAGCAGACCGGCGCCTGGCACTGGCTCAGCGACACCGAGGCGCACTGGCGCCCCAAGACGTACTGGAAGTCGGGCACCGAGGTCGCCGTCGACGTCGACGTCAACGGTGTCGACGCCGGCAACGGCATCTACGGGCAGATGGACCGCGACATCGACTTCACGATCGGCGACGCCAACATCTACAAGGTCAACGCCCAGACCCACCAGATGAAGGTCCTCAGCAACGGCAAGCTGCTCCGCACGATCCCGATCACCACCGGCAAGGCCGGCTTCACCACCCGCTCGGGCACCAAGGTGATCATCGAGAAGTTCGAGTCGAAGCGGATGAACTCCGAGACCGTCGGGATCACCGGCTCCGAGGCCTACGACATCGACAACGTCCAGTACGCGATGCGGCTGACCTACTCCGGCGAGTTCATCCACGCCGCCCCGTGGTCGGTCGGCTCCCAGGGCAACGCCAACGTCTCGCACGGCTGCACCGGCATGAGCACCGAGCAGGCCCGCTGGCTCTACGGGATCAGCAAGCGCGGGGACGTCGTCGAGTACACCGGCACCGACCGTCCGATGACCTTCACCAACGGCTACGGCGACTGGAACCAGTCCTTCACCCAGTTCGCCAAGGGCTCGGCGCTCTGAGCCTCTAGCTCGCCGCTCGCCGCTCGCCGGCTCGTCGGCGGCCGCGAGAGGTCGATCAGGCCCACTCCGTCGTCATCGGGACCGGGGTGGGCCTCGTCGCGTGTCGGGGCTGCCCGGGGGGCGCCGGGGGCGCCGGGGGCGCCGTTTGGTCCCAAACGACACTCTCAGGGACCGGATCCATGTCGTTTGGGACCAAACGACGACCCGTCCCTCCTTGTGGGCGGTCAACGCTGACCCCCGGGCGCCGACATCCGGGCACATGTCGGGTCGGGGACCCTGGGAGGAGCAAGAGCCTCCGCCCGCCACCCGCGACCCCGCGACCCGCGACCCGCGGACCCGCGACCCGCGAGTCGTCGAACCGTCGCGAAGCCCTGAAGCCTCACACGCACGAGGGCCCGCCGGACATCGTCCGGCGGGCCCTCATGGGGTGGAGCAGAGGGGACTAGTGGTCCTCGCCGCGCAACGTCTCGCCCTCGACCGCGTGGTGGCCGTCGAACTGGTGACCGTCGGCCGAGTGACCGTCCAGCGCCGCGGTGAGCGCGTGCTCGTGCTCGGCGTGGTGGTGCGCCTCCTCGAGCTCGGCGGCCGTGGGCTTCTGGATGTTGTCCGCATACATCAGCGTCGACAGCTTGCTGCGGATCCCGTCCAGGCGACCACCGGGCGCGGCGACGCCGTTCTCGTCGGTCGTGGCGGTCGGGGTCCACGGCACCTCGCGGTCACGCGCGGTGAGGGTGTAGGCCTCGGCCTCGCTGATCGGGAGGTGACGCTCGCTGTAGCCGCCCTCTGCCGAGCGCATGATGATGCCGGTCTCGTAGCCGTGCAGCAGCTTGCCCTCGTCGTGACGCTGCAACGAGATGCACCAGCGGCGCGTGATGTAGAAGGCGATCGCGGGTCCGATGAAGACCGCACCGCGCATGAAGTAGGTGATCTGGTTGATGCTCAGGTCCAGCTTGATGGCGATGATGTCGTTGCCGCCGGCGGCCCAGGCCAGACCGTAGAAGGTCATCAGGGAGACCATCACGGCGGTGCGGGTCGGGGCGTTGCGCGGTCGCTCCAGCAGGTGGTGCTCACGCTTGTCGCCGGTGATCCACGCCTCGATGAACGGAAGCAGAATCAGCACCGTCAGCATCAACGGCGGGACGATCAGGATCGGGAGCATGATGTTCCACGAGATGGGCTCGCCGAACAACGTGGTCTCCCAGCCCGGGATGATCCGCAGCAACCCGTCGGGCCAGCCCATGTACCAGTCCGGCTGGGAGCCGGCCGTGACCTTCGTCGGGTCGTACGGACCGAACTTCCACACCGGGTTGATGGTGAGCAGACCGCCCATCACCGCGGTGGCACCGAAGACGATGAAGAAGAACCCGCCGGCCTTGGCGGCGTACACCGGGAGCATCGGGAAGCCGACGACGTTCTCCTCGGTGCGGCCGGGCCCGGGCCACTGGGTGTGCTTGTGGTAGACGAGCAGCAGCATGTGGGCTGCGATCAGTCCGAGCAGCAGACCGGGGATCAGCAGGATGTGGATCGTGTAGAGCCGGGGGATGATCGAGTCCCCGGGGAACTCCCCGCCGAAGAGGAAGAACGACATGTAGGAGCCCACCACGGGGGTGGCCTTCAGGAAGCCATCGGCGGCGCGGACGCCGGTGCCGGAGAGCAGGTCGTCGGGCAGCGAGTAGCCGGTGAAGCCCTCGAGCGTCCCGAGGAGCAGGAGCAGGCAGCCGATGACCCAGTTGAGCTCGCGGGGCTTGCGGAAGGCGCCGGTGAAGTACACGCGCATCATGTGGATCATCATCGAGGCGATGAAGATCATCGCTGCCCAGTGGTGCATCTGCCGCATGAGCAGACCACCGCGGACGTCGAAGGAGATGTCCAGGGTCGATGCCATCGAGCGGGACATCTCCACGCCGCGCAGCGGGTCGTAGGAGCCCTGGTAGTCGATCTCGGCCATGCTCGGGTCGAAGAACAGCGTCAGGAAGACGCCGGTCAGGAGCAGGACCACGAAGCTCCACAGCGCGATCTCGCCCAGCATGAAGGACCAGTGGTCGGGGAAGACCTTGCGCAAGTTCTTCTTCATCATCGAGCCCAGGCCGAGGCGCTCGTCGGCCCAGTTGGCGACGGCGCCGGCCTTGGCCGGCTTCTTCGGCGTGGCCGCGTTGGTGGTGTTGCTGTCGGCGACTCGACTGGTGTCGATACTCATGCGCCACGCCCCCAATAGCTAGGTCCGACGGGTTCGGTGAAGTCGCTCTGGGCGACGAGGAAACCTTCGGCGTCCACCGCCAGTGGCAACTGCGGAAGCGGCCGGGCGGCGGGCCCGAACACGACCCTAGCCGAGTCGGCGAGATCGAAAGTAGATTGGTGACAGGGGCACAGCACGTGGTGCGTGGTCCGCTCGTAGAGCGAGATCGGGCAACCGACGTGCGAGCAGATCTTCGAGTAGCAGACGATGCCCTCGACCGACCAGTCCTCCCGGCCGCGTCCAGGGGTGATCTCGTCGGGCTCCATCCGCACCACGATCACCGGGGCCTTGGCCTTCTGCACCTGCAGGTCCACGCCCTCGAGGTCGAAGAGGCCGTCGGGGACGGCGTTGACCAGGTCGCCGACCTGGAGGTCGGCGGCGCGGATGGGGGTGCCCACGACGTCGCGCACGACGCGCACGTTGGCCTTCCAGATGGTGTGCTCGAGGCCCTTGCCCTCCTCCTCGTCCTCGACCTGCGAGGGGGTCGGGCCGAGGTCGCGCAGCAGCACGATGGGGGCGAGCGCCACGACGCCGATGGCGCCGAAGAGCGAGTTGCGGATCAGGGGGCGCCGGCCGATCCCGGACTCCTCGAGCCCGGTGTTGAGCGCGGCGACGGTGACCTCGCGGTCCTCGTCGGAGGAGCGAGCCGGGTGGCGCATCTCGACGATCTCGTGGTCGGCCATCAGCTTGCGGGCCCACTGGATGATGCCGATGCCGATGCACAGCAGCGCCAGCCCCAGGGTCAGGCCCAGGGCGACCGTGGACGAGCCCAGCCCGCCGCTGACGTTCCAGTTGTCCCCGACCTTGAAGGCGAAGTAGGAGACGAAGAAGAGGATCGTGAAGACGGCCGAGAGCCCGAAGAGGCCGGCAACCTGACGCTCGGCCCGCTTGGCGAGCCTCTCGTCGACGTCGGTGGGTCGCCACGTGTGGGCGGGCAGGCCCGGGTCGGCGATGGGTTCGCTGACCTTCTCCAGCTCGGAGGAGCCGGTGGTGTGGTCGTCGGGCTTGATGCTCACGTGAGGTCTCCCTGCTCAACGATGGCGCCGGGCTTGGACTTGGTGCTCCGCGTCGTGTGGGCCGCGATCCAGATCGCGAAGCCCAGCAGACCGCCGATGCCCACGACCCAGGCGAAGAGTCCCTCGGCCACCGGACCCAGGGCGCCGAGGCCGAAGCCGCCGTACGTCGGCTGCTCCTCCAGGGTGCGGATGTAGGCGATCACGTCGCGCTTCTCGTCGGGGGTGAGGTTGCCGTTGGAGAAGGTGGGCATCGACTGCGGACCGGTCAGCAGCGCCTCGTAGATGTACTTCGAGTCCACGTCGAGGATCGGCGGGGCGAAGCCGCCGCGCGGCATGGCGCCACCGGAGCCGGAGAAGTTGTGGCAGGCGGTGCAGTTGGTCAGGAAGATCTGCCCGCCTCGGGAGATCGCCGCCTCGCGGTCGAACGCGGAGCCGTCCTCGTTGGTCTCGGGCAGCGTGTAGTCGGCCTCGGTCGGGATCGCCGGGCCGGTGCCGAGGGAGTCGACGTAGGCCGCGAGCTGACGGATCTCCTCGTCGGTGTAGATCGCGGGCTTGCGGACGGCCTGCTGGCCGGGCTGGGCCAGCGGCATCCGGCCGGTGCCGACCTGGAAGTCGACCGAGGCGGCTCCGACATCGGTCAGCGCGGGGCCGTACTGCGTGCCGTTCTCGGTGAGGACGCCCTCACCGTTCTGGCCGTGGCAGAACGAGCAGCCGTTGATGAACAGCTCCTTGCCCGACTGGATGTCCTCCGCGGTGGTGCTGGTCTCGTCGGCCTGCGCGCCGGGTGAGAACGCGGAGTAGAGGCCGCCGGTGAAGAGCAGGCCGAGGAGCAGGACCACGAGCCCGGCCAACGGTGCCCGGCGGTGCCGGGAGAGCCGTCCGGCGGAGCGGTTCAGGAAGCGCACGAATCTGATCCCTTGGTTTGCAGGAGCTGGTCGGGTGGAGACTGCTGAGCTCGCGGAGGCACTACTTGATGATGTAGATCGTGGCGAAGAGCCCGATCCACACCACGTCGACGAAGTGCCAGTAGTAGGAGACGACGATGGCGCTCACCGCCTGCTCGTGGGTGAACTTGCGGGCCATGTAGGTGCGCCCGAGCACGAAGAGGAAGGCGATCAGCCCGCCGGTCACGTGGAGGCCGTGGAAGCCGGTGGTCAGGTAGAACATCGAGCCGTACGCCGTGGAGGTGTCGCCAGCGCCGCCGTCGCCGCCCATGGTGATGCCCTCGTGGACCAGCTCGGCGTACTCCAGGGCCTGGCCGCCGATGAAGACGGCCCCCATGACGTAGGTGAGGATGAACCACTCGCGCAGCCCCCACTTGCGGAAGTCCAGCAGCCCCCCGGCGCGGCCGACCTGGCCGCGCTCGGCGGCGAAGACGCCGAGCTGGCAGGTCAGCGACGACAGCACCAGGATCGTGGTGTTGGCCGCGGCGAAGGGGACGTTCAGAGCCTCCGTGCTGTCGGCCCACAGGCCCGGGCTGACCGACCGGATCGTGAAGTAGGAGGCGAACAGGGCCGCGAAGAACATCAGCTCGCTGGAGAGCCAGATGATCGTGCCGACCGCAACCATGCTCGGGCGGTCGTGATGCCCGTGCAGTCGGGAGGCCGGAATAGGAGCTGTCGTCGTTGCCACGGAGACATTATGGCGTGCACTTCGGTGGAGGGCACCCCGACCCCCACGTGTTGGGTCGACCTATCGTGGTGCTCGTGCTCGAAACCGCCGTTCTTGCCTCGTTGCTATCCTCGTCCGCCGCCGGCGAGGGTGCCTCCGGGGTGCTTCCGCGGCTCACGGCGGGCTCGTTCTTCACCGAGTGGTCGCTGGACCCGCTGCCGCTGATCATCACCGTCTGGGGGGCCGGTCTCTACCTGGTCGGCGTCGCCTCGTTGCGCCGACGGGGGGACAAGTGGCCCGTGGGCCGCACGCTGGCCTTCGTGGTGGCCGGCATGGGGTCGTTCTACGTCGCGACGTCGTCCGGGCTGGCGACGTACGACACGACCGTGCTGAGCGTGCACATGGTCCAGCACATGATCCTGTCGATGCTGGTGCCGCTCTCCCTGGCGCTGGGCGCGCCGGTCACCCTGGCGCTGCGCACGCTGCCCGCCGTACCGCGCCGCTGGCTGCTGGCGGTGCTGCACTCGCGGATCGCCAAGGTCTTCTCGTTCCCTCCGCTCACCTTCACGCTCTACATCGTCTCGCCGTGGGCGCTGTACTTCTCCGGCTGGTACCGCGCCTCGTTGGAGTCCACCTACGTCCACGAGGCGATGCACGTGCACCTGGTGGTGGTGGGGGCGCTGTTCTTCTGGCCGCTGATGGGGATCGATCCGATCCCGGGGCGGGTGGGTTATCCGTTCCGGGTGCTGCTGACGGTCCTGACGCTGCCGTTCCACGCGTTCCTGGGGGTCACGATCATGGGGCAGACGACCCTGATCGGCGGCGACTGGTACCCGCGGCTCTCCGACGGGCCGATGGGCGCGTGGCTGCCCGACCCGCTCGACGACCAGAACCTCGCGGGCGGGATCCTGTGGGGCTCCGGCGACCTGATCGGGTTGGTGTTCTTCGGGGTGCTCTTCACCCAGTGGGTGCGCTCGTCGATGAAGGAGGCGCAGCGCGAGGACCGGCGGCTGGACCGGTTGGAGCGGATCGAGGCGCGCGAGCAGGCCCTCGCGCACCAGGCCGCGCCGTCCACGGCGTCGTCCACCGCGTCGGGCGACGGTCCGGCCCGGCCCGCGGACGGTTAGCATGAGTGACGTGAGCGACAGCCGACTGAAGATCCTCGTCTACTCCGACGACTCCACCGTTCGCCAGCAGGTGATCATCGCCCTGGGTCGTCGTCCGCACCCCGACCTGCCCGAGGTCGAGTACGTCGAGGTCGCCACCGAGCCCGTCGTCATCCAGAACATGGACTCCGGCCAGATCAACCTGGCGATCCTCGACGGCGAGGCCGTGCCGGCCGGTGGGATGGGCATCGCGAAGCAGATGAAGGACGAGATCTTCAACTGTCCGCCGATCCTGGTGCTCACCGGACGCCCGCAGGACGCCTGGCTGGCGACGTGGTCGCGCGCCGAGGCCGCGGTCTCCCACCCGATCGACCCGATCCAGCTCGGCGAGGCCGTCGTGGAGCTGCTGCGCTCGCGCCTGCCTGCGCAGGCCTGACCAGCCGGGCCCAGGAAACGATGAGCTGGCCCGACGTCCTGACCGCGCTCGTGGGCGGGGAGGACCTCAGCAGCGAGCAGACCGCCTGGGCGATGGGCGAGATCCTCGCCGGCGAGGCCACGCCCGCCCAGATCGCCGGCTTCGCGGTCGCGCTGCGGGCCAAGGGTGAGACGATCGACGAGGTCACCGGCCTCGCCGACGCGATGTACGAGCGCCGCAACCCGATCAGCGTGGAGGGGCGGCTCCTCGACGTGGTCGGGACCGGCGGTGACCGGTCCAACTCGGTCAACATCTCCACGATGGCCGCGATCGTCGCGGCCGGCTCCGGGGTGCGCGTCGTCAAGCACGGCAACCGCTCGGCCTCCTCGAAGTCGGGCAGCGCCGACGTGCTCGAAGCCCTCGGCATCCGGCTCGACCTGCCCCCCGAGCGGGTCGCCGAGGTGGCCCTCGAGGCCGGCATCACCTTCTGCTTCTCGGCCGCCTTCCACCCCGCGATGCGTCACGCCGCGGCCCCGCGGCGCGAGCTCGGCATCGGCACCACCTTCAACTTCCTCGGCCCGCTCACCAACCCGGTCCGACCCGCGGCCCAGGCCATCGGCTGCGCCGACCTGAGGATGGCGCCGGTGATGGCCGGCGTCTTCGCCCGCCGCGGCGCCGATGCCTGGGTCTTCCGCGGCGACGACGGCCTGGACGAGCTCACCACGACCACCACGTCACGGGTCTGGATGGTGACCGGGGGCGAGATCACCGAGGCCGTCGTCGACCCCACCACCTTCGGCCTCGCGCCCGCGACCACCGAGGACCTGCGCGGGGGCGACGCGGAGCACAACGCTGACGTCGTACGGCGGGTGCTGGCGGGGGAGCCCGGACCGGTGCGGGACGCCGTCGTACTCAATGCAGGAGCGGCGCTCGCCGTGCACGCGGCTGCCTCGGGATCACTCGACGAGCAGCTGGCGGCTGGTGTCGAGCGTGCGGCCGCGGCGATCGACGAGGGTGATGCTCAGGCGTTGTTGGAGCGTTGGGTCGCCGCTGCGAACTGCTGAGCGGGCGAGCTCACGAGCGGCGCTCACGCTCGTCACGCTCGCGGAGCTCAGCCTCCATGATGGCGTAGCGGCGGGCCAGCTCGACCTGGCGATCGTGCAGCTGCCCGAGTCGCAGGTAGAGCGAAATGCTCACGAACAGGAACGTCACGCTCAGCACGTAGAGCACCAGGTCGGTGCCTCGGCCGACACCCACGACATCTGCCAAGGCAGTGAGCGCAGACGGCACGAGCACGGCGACGATCCCGCCGAGAATCACCGCCAGGGTGAGAGTGCGCCTCACCAAGAGGTTGAGAGCTGTGGGCCGGCCCCGCACCAGCATGATCGCAGCACCCGTAAGGGCGAGGACGAGCAGGATCTTGATGATCACGGGATCATCATGCCGCGTGACGCACCCTGCTCACAGCGACGTCGAAAGCGATGTTGAACGCGTTGTAGGCGCGTTGACCCTTGGCTCGCGAGTAGTCGGTGTAGGTGATGGTCACCGGGTGCTCGACATACGACCACTTCTCGGCCGCGATCTTGCCGAGGATCTCGCTGGCGTGGGACATGCCGTGAAGCTTGAGCGACAACTGCTGCGCGGCGTCACGTCGCAACACGCGCAGGCCGTTGTGCGCATCGCTGAGGACGAGACCTGTCGTGGCCCGGCTGAACCACGTCGCACCGCGCAGCAGCAGCCGGCGAGCCAAGGGAACCTGCTCACTAGAACCGAGGAACCGAGATCCGAGCACCACCTGCACGTCGTCCTCGACCGCGCGACGCACCATCGCCTCGGCGTCCGTCACGCTGTGTTGCCCGTCGGCATCGAAGGTCACCACGTGGCTGACGACGGGATCGCGAAGGGCGAAGCGGATCCCCGTCTCCAAGGCCGCGCCTTGCCCGAGGTTGATGGGGTGTTGCACGACCGTCGCTCCCGCGGCGCGCGCCAAGGCTGCACTGTCGTCGGTGCTGCCGTCGTCGACGCACACGACCCGGTCGAAGTGGCCGAGCACTTCTGACACCACTTCAGCGATGACGGAGCTCTCGTTGTACATGGGCACGACGACACACGCATTGCGCCAGAGGCTGTTCGTGTGACTCATGGGAGAACTCCACTTCTCGGGTGACTTAGGCCCAGAGAAGCACGACCTGAACGAAGACCGCGACCTCAACTCCGTGCTATCGCATAAAAGTGCCCGGGGAGCGAAAGCGACTAGTCACGAATGACTAGGCTGGCCAGCCACACGGCCGCCCCGCACGCCATGGGGAGGCGACGCGGGACATGCAGCACTAGCCTGGGCTTATGGAGGTCACGGCGGAGGCGGTTCCGCGAGTCCGCGCGGCCCGACCCGCTGTCTGGCTCACCCTCGGGTTCATGCTGCTGCAAGCGGCTTGGATCCTGACCATCCCTCCATTCCGCGGGAGCGACGAGTTCGATCACGCCTATCGGGCGGCCGGCGTGGCGGGCGGTCAGTGGGTCGCCACGGAGCCTGCTGAAAATGGACGAGGTTTGCTGATCGAGGTGNCGCCGGCACTGGTGGAGGCTGCGGGACCGCAGTGCTCCGTGCTCGGCTATACGGGACCGGACAATTGTTCGCCAGTGCGCGAGACAGACTCGGGGAGGGTGCTGGTCGCTTCTGGGGCGGCCACCTACTTCCCCCTCTATTACTGGGTTGTCGGGAGCGTCGGCGAGTGGGCCGACGGAACCACGAGTCTGTACCTGATGCGGGTCGCGACCGCGCTGATCTGCGCCGCCTTCTTCTTTGCGGCCGCCTGGTCGCTTGCCCGGGGCCCTAACCTGTGGCCACTCGCTGGGCTGGCCTTAGCCACGACGCCGGTCCTCATCTATTCGACCAGCATAGTGGCGCCCAACGGCGTTGAGATGACTGCTGCCCTAGCGTTGTGGTCGTCTCTCCTTGTCCTGGGAGGCAGCGACCTTGCCGAGAAAGACGAGACCGCGCTTGTACTTATAGCCATTTTTGCAGCCGCATCCATGAGCGTACTTCGCCTACTCGGGCCGCTGTTTGTTCTTGCTATTGGCGCGACGTCGCTCGCCTTTCGGTATCGCAGCCTTCCGGCACGGCTGCGAGGACACGCTTGGACCGTAATTCTGGGTTCTTCAATTGTGACGATGGCCGCTGCATCGTTTGGATGGTGGCTTCGAGGTCCTGCGAACGTCGCAGCTACGGACGCAGGGGACGGTGGGGGGATAACTATCGGACCGATTGACGGCGTTGTGTGGGCACTTCAAAGCGTCGCGGCATTCCCGTACCGGAATCAAGCTGGCCCGCCAATCATCTACGGAGTAGTGGGCGCGCTCGTGCTTGTGCTCCTATTCGCGAGCCTGCGCGCAGCTCGTCTCGGGGAGCGTCTGGTCATTTCGGTGACCTTCCTAGGTGCGCTGCTGCTCCCGTTCGCGGCAACCTGGGCCTCATCAAACGAAAGTGAAGTAGTTTGGCAAGGCCGATATGGGTTGGCCTTTGGCGTAGGATTTGTGCTGCTTTCCGGGCTCGTGGTGGGCGAGAGGTCACGCTTGAGATTCGGTGAACCTCGAAAGAGGGCGGTGCCCACCAGCATAGTTTTGTTGGCGTACGGAGTGGCGACTGCGGCCTGCTACCTGAAGGTCCGCGGAAACGAATTGTCCGCAAATTCTGCCTCAGGGCCATCGTGGATTCACCACTCCCCGTTGGCGCTCATGGTGCTGGTGGCGGTTGCCATGATGTGCTACTACATTGCAATCGTTGGTCATCGCGGGTCAGAACTTGTCTAAACAAACGATCTCCGTCGTGCTGCCTGTCCATTCGGGTGTCCGACCGGAGCACCTCGAGGCGACACTGGGGAGCATTCACTCTCAAAGTCTGCGCGCGGACGAAATTGTAGTGGTTGAAGATGGACCCTTGAGGGCGGGTCACCACAAAGCAATCGAGAACTTTCTGGGCCAAGATTCTCGCGTTCGCAGAGTCAAAATCCAAACAAATAGCGGGGCCGGAGTGGCGAATCAAGTCGGTTTGCTGGCTGCCACTGGGAGATGGATTGCAAAGGTCGATGCTGACGACATCAACGTCCCGCACCGCTTCGAACGCCAACTTGCGGAGGTTCAGCGCCAAGGCTTGGACGTCTGTGGCTCTGCCATGGGTGAGTTTACCGACGACCCCGCGGTGCTGCTTGGCGTGCGCGCGAGTCCCATATCCCATGATTCCATTGCGCGGCGAATGCGATGGAATAATCCGATCAATCATCCGACGGCTTTCTTTCGTAGGACTTTCGCCCTGCGGGCGGGAGGTTATAGGCCGATGCGGTACATGCAGGACTACGATTTATTTGCTCGGCTACTGAGCGCTGGTGCTCAAATGGGAAACCTAGCAGAAGTGCTAGTTCTATTTCGAGGCGGGTCAGAGATGTTTGCGCGCAGGAGGACGTCGTCGATTCATCGCTGGGAGTGGGAGCTGCAGCGAAACCTCAGGTCCTACGGTGTGATAACCAGAACCGAAATGGCGCGGAATGTGACGACTCGGACAGTGGCTAGGGTAGCTCCGGCTTCGTTGATTGAGCCTCTCTATAATCGGCTGTTTCGGGACTCCTCCCTCAGAGTTGAGGCACCATGAGCGGCGGGGTGCTGCTTGTTGCCGTCAATTACCGCAGCGCGCCCGATGTCGAAAGACTCATCGAGAGCCTTAGGCGCGGAACAAGTCCTGAGTGGCGATTGGTGGTTGTGGACAACTCCGAATCCGAAGCGCAATCGATGCTGCTGGCACGTATCTGTGGTGGTGATGAACGGGCGTCGGTGATCGTGGCGCCAGCCAACCTTGGCTACTTCGGCGGAGCCAGATACGCGTTGTCAGTGCCCAGCAGTCTTACGGCGGCATGGACAGTCGTCACGAATGTTGACGTGCGAATGAGTTCTAGTTTCGTGGAAGCGCTCATCGCCCTGCCTGATGAGGGCGTTATCGCGCCAGTCATCATGTCGGCTGTTTCTGGGCACGATCAAAACCCGCACCTTCGGAGCCGTCCGGGTCGGTGGCGTGCGCGAGTGTGGCAACTCCAGATGGCGACCACGTGGTCTGCTCGGCTCTCCATCGCCCTGTGGCACGCCGCGAAACGAGCTCGGCACCGCATGCGGCGCGACCCGGGCCGGGACCGTGGACCCGGGCCGTTTCAGATCTATGCCCCACATGGTTCCTGCGTAGCCTTTAGTCGCTCGTACTTCCAACGGGGGGGCACACTTGATCATGAGGCCTTTTTGTTTGCTGAGGAGATCACCGTCGGCGAACGCTGCCGGCTCCTCGGTGTGCGGGTGATGCACGAGCCAAGCGTGATGGTCTTTCATGAAGAGCATCGCTCCACGGGATGGTGGCGATCGCGACGAATGATCGAGTGGCAGCGTGAATCGGTGAAGGTGGCTTCAGGTCTGCTGCTTGCCGATCGCAAATTGATGCCTGAGCGAGGGTGGCTAGTCTCCAGGATCGCTTCCCTGCACCGCAAGAGGGTGAACCAGTGAGCGGCGGGGGAGCCGAAGCTCGCGTGAGCGTCCTTTACGGTCGAGGCATCAGGAGCGGTGGGCCTGAAGCGTTGCACCAGCTCGTCCACGAGTTGAGGCGCGAAGGCGTGGCGGCCTCCCTCGTTCCGCACCCGCGAACAATTGGGAGACCGCGGGTGGTGGAGTACGAGGGTTATGACGCCCCTGAACTTGCTATGTCGAACGACAACCCCCATGACGTGATCATTGCTCCGGAGGTCTACCTACCTGAACTCTTGCGATTCAAACGGGCGCGTAGGCTCTGTTGGTGGCTCAGTATCGACAACAGCCCCGCCTTTCGCGCGGAGCGGTATTTAGAGGACTTGAAGAATGGCCTGGCTGATTGGCCGCGCGCTCGGGAGTTGAGATCGTTAGCGTGGCTGACGACACGGGAACTGTCGCAGTGGCGTCCACGACTTCATGCGCTGGGGCACTTATCGCAATCGCACTACGCCAGGGCGTATCTGCGGCGCCGACTCGGAGTCGACTCCATGATCGTCAGCGACTACATCTCCGATGCAGAGGCGAGAATCCGTTGTGGGGAACAAGCCGAAGATCGAGGCGGTCTTCGTATTTCCTACAACCCCGCCAAGGGAGCACGCCTCGTCAATCAGGTCAGGCGCCGGGCAGGGCTCGATGCGGTGTGGGTGCCAATAGCAGGCATGAGCCCCGACCAGGTGCGGACGAATCTCGCCCAGTCGGCCGTTTACCTCGATTTGGGACCGCACCCCGGGAAAGACCGCATTCCACGAGAGGCCGCTCTAGCGGGGGCCGTTGTTGTGGTCGCTCGAAGAGGAAGCGCCTGCCACGATGCCGACGTTCCCCTCCCAGACCCCTTTAGGATTCCCGTTGCGAATAGCCTTGCTGACAGGACAGTTGACGTGCTTGGTCTGGCGCTCCGAAATCATGAGTCGGCTTTGCTCGAGCAGGAGCCCTATCGCAATCACATCATCGGCCAGCGCGCTGCCTTTAACCGTGAGGTCAAAAATCTGGCCAAGATGATCCTCGACGGAGGTGCTTCTGGGTGAGCAATCGCTTGCGCTATCAGCGAATGATGGCCTCGGCCACTTCAGGGTTCACGTTGGTTGCGCTCCTACCCTCCTTGGCCATGCTCGGTGGCCTGGCGCTTATCGCCCGAGGCAGTTCGGTTGCTCAGTGGTCGGCGCTCGGAGTCGGTGGTTCTTTTGGAGGCTTTGCAAGTCTCATTGCTCTCTTTGGCTGGCGCTTCGTAGGCCCCACTTACGTGGCGCGCAGTGACGCCGATCGACGGCGTAGCATTTACGCTCAGTCGCTGGCGGATCGGATGATGTTGCTCTTGCTGCTGTGCATCCCGTTGATAGTTGCGACAGCGCTGACCGTGGCGCCGTCGGGGCGCGTGATCGGCATCGCGATGGCCTTGGCAACGAGCCTGAATGGAGTTACTGCCGTTTGGTTCGCGGTAGGAACCGGAAGTCCCTGGTACGTGTTTGGCAGTGAAACGGTCCCCAAGATGATCGGAACTCTGATCGGCGGCGGTGCGGTTTGGATGGGGCTACCAGCCGTCGTCTTGCCTGTCGGTGTCGCTTCTGGCTCTGTAGTCGCTTGCTGGCTTGTATCGCGGCACGTTCTCGATAGTGAGTGGGGTCGGGTAACGAAAGCGCTGGGCTCGATCCGTACATCGCTGCGACCACAGGTGCAAGCAGCTATCGCGGAAATGGCAGCGGGGGGATACACGGTAGCGAGCGTGGCGATAGTTGGTGGTTTCGCATCACCCGCTGTCACCGCGCTGTTTGCGTCGGGCGATCGCTTGTTCCGGGCGTCACTCGTTCCCCTATCGGCGATGGCGAATGCGCTGCAGAATCGTGCGAGCACGTCGCAGGATCGGGCAAGTGCCGTTCTGCTTGCGGTATGCGCGCCGATGCTGCTCGTCGGGGTGGGAGGATCCATCTTCATAACGCTCTTCGGCCCGATGGTCTCTCGCTCGCTGTTCGGGCAGCAGTTCGCCGTGCCAGCACCCGCCGCAGCCGCATACGGCGTAGCGTTCCTGGCAGTGGCAATGAACAGCACTCTAGGACGCCATATCCTCGCTCCCCGGCAGCGCTTCGATGTCGTGCTCACCGCCACGCTCGCTGGAGCGGTGGTGGGGGGCCCCGCAATAGCTATCGGTGCGGCCGAAGGCGGGGTCACCGGCGCGGTGTTCGGACTCGCCCTCGGAGAGCTGGTTGTGGCGACCGCGATGGGAGCGCAGATCATGTCCGGGTGGCCTCGTTCGAGGCGAAGCGGGTGATCAGGAGTGGACTGTCGGTGCGTCAGTCAATGCCGAGGGAGAAGGCAGATTCCAGGTCATGTCGCGAGTAGGCGCGGAACGCGATGTGGGTCTCGGTCTCCCGGACTCCCTCGACCTTGTTGAGGCGGTCTGCCACGACGCCGGCGACCTCGTCGTGGTGGCGGACGCGGACCAAGGCGATCAGGTCGATCTGACCCGTCACCGAGTACACCTCGCTGACACCGTCGATCGACGCGATCTCCTGGGCGACCTCGGGGATCCGGTCGACGTCGGCCTTCACGAAAACGATGGCGGTGAGCATGCGTCGAGCCTAACCTCGTGCAAGCCGGTGGTCGCCCACCTGCAC
>NZZG01000169.1 GCA_002698575.1 Pimelobacter sp.
ACGCGCCGGCCACGGGCAGTACCTCCGGCGCGGCCTGTCGCAGTACCTCGTCTGACGGGGTTTCGAGGCTCGCTTCGCTCGCACCTCAACCACCGTCGGCTCCTCGCTTCGCTCGCACCTCGACCACCGTTCGGAAAGGCACACCATGGACTTCGGCGTCGTCCTGCAGACCAACCCGCCCGCCTGGCGCACCGTCGCCCTGGCCAAGCAGGCCGAGGAGCACGGCTTCGACTACGCGTGGACCTTCGACTCGCACCTGCTCTGGCAGGAGCCCTACGTCATCTACTCGGCGATCCTGGGGGCCACCAACCGGATCGTGGTCGGCCCGATGGTGACCAACCCGTCCACGCGCGAATGGACCGTGACGGCGTCGGTCTTCGCCACGCTCAACGAGATGTACGGCAACCGCACTGTGTGCGGCATCGGCCGCGGGGACTCCGCCGTACGGGTCCTCAACGGCAAGCCGACCACGCTCAAGGACGTCCGCGAGGCCACCCACGTGATCCGTGAGCTGGCCAACTGCCGGCCGGTCGAGGTCAACGGCACCACGCTCCAGTTCCCGTGGGCGCGCTCGTCGGCCCTCGAGGTCTGGATCGCGGCGTACGGTCCGCTGGCCCTCAAGACCACCGGCGAGCACGGGGACGGCTTCATTCTCCAGCTGGCCGACGTCGACATCGCGACGTGGATGATCGGAGCCGTCCGCCGGGCCGCCTCCGACGCCGGGCGCGACCCGGACGCGATCACCTTCTGCGTCGCGGCCCCGGCCTACGTCACCGACGGCAGCGAGGAGGCGTTGATGCACGCGCGCGAGCAGTGCCGGTGGTTCGGCGGCATGGTCGGCAACCACGTGGCCGACATCGTCGCCCGCTACGGCGATGACCCGTCCGTCGGGGTCCCCCAGGCCCTGACCGACTACATCAAGGGCCGCGAGGGCTACGACTACAACGAGCACGGTCGGGCCGGCAACACGCACGCCGACTTCGTGCCCGACGAGATCGTCGACCGGTTCTGCATCCTCGGCACCGCCGAGGAGCACCGGGCCAAGCTCGAGGCGCTCCGGGCGATCGGCGTCGACCAGTTCGCGGTCTACCTCCAGCACGACAACAAGGAGGAGACGATGCGTGTGTACGGCGAGTCGATCATGCCCGAGCTGCGCGAGCACGTGGTCGCGAAGGCCTGAGCCCCCTTGTCCGCCACCGCCCAGACGACCGCCGCTCCCGGGCTGACGGCCGCCCGGCCGAGCCGGGTCGCCGGCGCGCTCGCAGGCCTGTCCGTGCTGCGCGCGGCCGTGCTCGGTGTCCTCGGGCTGCTCGCGGTCGCGGGGGCGTGGGAGGGCTACAAGGCGCTGGCGCCCGAGGACGGCGTCGTCATCGGCGACAGCCGGGTGTTGCCGCGCACCACCGACCTCGCGATGCCGCACGTCTGGGACATGCTGCAGCGGCTGGGGGAGCCGGTCAGCAGCCTGCGCGGGGCCGCCCCGCTGTGGCAGGTCGTGGCCGACGCGGTGCTGGTCTCCCTGAAGGTCGCCGCCGCGGGGTGGGTGGCCGGTACGGCGATCGGGTTGCTGCTGGCGTTGCTGATGGCGCGGCTGCGGATCGCCGAGTGGGGCCTGCTGCCGTGGATCGTGCTCAGCCAGACCGTCCCGCTCATCGCCTTCGCGCCGATGGTGCGCAGCTGGGGGTCGCGCATCGAGATCGGTGGTTGGGAGTGGCCGCCGTGGATGTCGGTGGCGCTCATCGCCAGCTACCTCGCGTTCTTCCCGGTGGCCGTCGGGGCCCTGCGGGGCCTGCAGTCCACCGACCGTGTCCACACCGAGCTGATGCACTCCTACGACGCCGGCTGGTGGGCCACGATGCGCCGTGTCCGCATGCCCGCGGCGGTCCCGCACCTGCTTCCCGCCCTGCGGCTGGGAGCGGCCGGTGCGGTCGTGGGGACGGTGGTCGCCGAGGTGTCGATCGTCTACCCCGACGGGATCGGCCGGATGCTCGTGACCTTCGCCGGCCAGGCCTCCGGCGACCCCGAGAAGGCCTGGGCGCCGATCTTCGGGGCCATCGTGCTCGGCCTCGTGGCCGGCGGCTTCATCGCCCTGCTCGGCCTGCTGCTGCGCACCTACCGCCGCGGTGAGGCTCCGTGACGACCGACCGCCCCCTGCCCACCGCCCCCGTCCCCGACCAGGAGGACCACGTGGACGCCCCTCAGCCGGAGCACGAACGACCGGCCCGCCGTGCGACCGACTCCGAGCCCGACCATGCCTTCGGTGCGCCGCCCGCCGTCCGCGCGAGCGGGGTGTCGAAGACCTTCGGCTCGCGCAGGAGCCAGGTCAGTGCGCTGTCCGAGGTCGACCTGACCGTCGCCGCCGGTGAGTTCGTCGCCCTGATCGGCCCCTCGGGCTGCGGCAAGTCGACGCTGATGCGCCTCGTCGCCGACCTGGAGACGCCGTCCAGCGGCTCCCTGGAGGTCTTCGGGAAGCCGGCCGCCCGGGCGCGCGCCGACCAGGACTACGGCATCGCCTTCCAGCAGGCCGGTCTGCTGCCCTGGCGCACGGTGGCCGCCAACATCGCGCTCCCGCTGGAGCTGCACGGCGCGCCCCGTGCCGAGCGCAAGCAGCGGGTGGCCGAGCTGGTCGAGCTCGTCGGGCTGGGTGACTTCGCCAGGTCGCGTCCCGACCAGCTCTCGGGCGGGATGCAGCAACGGGTCGCGATCGCGCGCTCGCTGGCCGAGCGCCCCCGACTCCTCCTGATGGACGAGCCCTTCGGTGCCCTCGACGAGATGACCCGGGAGCGGATGCAGGCCGAGCTGGCCCGGATCTCGGTGGAGACCGGAGCCGCGGTGGTCTTCGTGACCCACTCCATCCCCGAGGCCGTCTTCCTCGCCGACCGGGTGGTGGTGATGTCGGCGCGCCCCGGCCGGATCACCGACGAGATCGTCACCGGCATCGGTCGCGACGTCGTGCGCGACGAGCACCTGCGCGAGGACCCCGCCTTCTTCCGCAAGGTCACCGAGGTGCGCGAGGCGCTGCACGCCGGGCCGGTCTCCGCCGCGGGGGCGCACGAGCGATGACGACCACCACGACCAGGCCGGCTCCCGGCCGAGCAGGCCCCGCCTCCCCGGCCGCCACCGAGCGGGTCGGCCGGGTGCTCGCCCCGATCGTGGTCGGGGTCGTCGGCCTGGCCGTGTGGCAGTTCCTGGTCTCGGTGGTCGAGGTGTCGCCGTACCTCCTGCCGGGTCCGCGGGAGATCGGCTCCGAGCTCCGGGACAACGCCGCCGCCGTGCGCGAGGCCTTCTGGATCACCGGCACCAACGCCGCCATCGGACTGGTCTTCGGCACCGTCGTCGGCATCGTGCTCGCCGGCCTGGCTGCCTGGGCGCGGGTGGTCGACGGGATGCTCGCCTTCGTCGTGGCCTCGTTGGCGGTGGTCCCGATCGTGGCGCTGGCTCCCGTGCTCAACTCGATGTACGGCGCCGACAGCGAGTACGGACGACGCGCGATCGCCGCGATCGCCGCGTTCGTGCCGATCTACGTCAACACCGTGCGCGGCCTGCGCCAGACCACCCCGCAGCACCGCGACCTGATGCACTCCTACGCCGCGTCGGGCTGGCAGACCTTCCGCGCGCTGACCCTGCCGTCGGCGGCCCCGCACGTGATCACCGGCATCCGGGTGGCCAGCTCGCTGGCCGTGATCTCCGCGCTGGTCGCCGAGTACTTCGGTGGTCCCCGCGGAGGCCTCGGCAGCTTCATCTCCACCAGCGCCGCCACCAGTGCCTACGCCCTCGCGTGGGCCTACGTCGTGGCCGCCATCGTGCTCGGGCTGGTCGCCTACGTCGTCACCGTGGCGATCGAGCGTCTCGTCCAGTGGCGACTGCCGACCGGGGGCCGCTCATGACCCCCCCGGGACGTGCCCCCGCAGGTGCAGAAGATCCCGCACGACCGCGCCCGTCCTCGCACCGTCGCGAGGCGCGCGCGTCGTGTCCAGCGTTGCCGAAAGGAACACCCATGAAGAAGAACCTCTCCCGCCGCCTGGCGGCCGGTGCCGCGCTCGCGCTGGCGGCGACCACGCTCGCCGCGTGCGGCAGCGACGACGACGCCACCGCAGACGGTGACGGACTCATTCCGGTGACCCTGCAGCTGCAGTGGCTGCCCCAGGCCCAGTTCGCCGGCTACTACGCCGCCGTGGACCAGGGCTTCTTCGCCGAGGAGGGTCTCGACGTCGAGATCGTCCCCTCCGGTGGGGACATCGTGCCGCAGGACGCCCTGGCCAACGGGGATGCCGACTACGCCATCGCGTGGGTGCCGAAGGTGCTCGGCTCCATCGAGCAGGGCGCCGACCTCACCAACGTGGGCCAGATCTTCCAGCGCTCCGGCACCCTGCAGGTGGCGTGGGCCGACTCCGGGATCGACTCCGTCGCCGACTTCGAGGGCAAGCAGATCGGGTCCTGGGGGTTCGGCAACGAGTGGGAGATCTTCGCGGCGATGGCCGCCGAGGGTCTCGATGCCTCGACGGTCGACATCGTCACCCAGGACTTCAACATGAACGCGTTCCTCCAGCGCGACATCGACGCGGCACAGGCGATGACCTACAACGAGTACGCGCAGGTCCTCGAGACCACCGACCCCGACACCGGGGAGCTCTACCAGCCCGAGGACCTCAACGTCATCTCGTACGCCGACACCGCCGGCGGGATGCTCCAGGACGCGATCTGGGCCGACACCGAGCGTCTCGCCTCCGACGCCGAGTACGCCGACACGACGGTCGCCTTCCTCAAGGCGGTCATCAAGGGGTGGGCGTTCGCCCGCGACGACGTCGACGCCGCCGCCGAGATCACCGTCGCCGCCGGCTCGAGCTGGGGTCCGAGCCACGAGCTCTGGATGGCCAACGAGACCAACAAGCTGATCTGGCCGTCCGAGAACGGCATCGGCGTGATCGACGAGGCGGCGTGGGACCAGACGGTCGCCGGTGCGCTCGCCGCGGTCAACGAGCAGGGCCAGAGCCTGATCACCGAGGAGCCGCCGGCCACGGCGTACGACAACAGCTACATCGAGCAGGCGATCGACGAGCTCGGGGACGAGGTCGACACCACCGGTGCCGACTACACGCCGGCCGACGTCGAGCTGGTCGAGGGCGGCCAGTAGCAGTCCAGTAGCACCGTCTCGCTGCCGGGTCGGCGCCCCTCGGCGCCGGCCCGGCACCGGATCGCACAGCACACGACCACACCGAAGGAGACCGACGATGACGACGGCCCAGCACGACCACGCCGCGCTCGATGCGCGCACGCACGACCTCGACCGCGCCCACGTCTTCCACTCGTGGTCGGCGCAGGGCGCCCTCGACCCGATGGTCGTCGCCGGCGGGCTCGGGTGCCACGTGTGGGACCACGCCGGCAACCGCTACCTCGACTTCTCCAGCCAGCTGGTCAACGTCAACATCGGCCACCAGCACCCCGCCGTGGTCGCCGCGATCACCGAGCAGGCCGCACTGCTCACCACGATCTCGCCGCCGACCGCCCACCTGGCGCGCGGCGAGGCGGCACGCCGGATCACCGAACGTGCCCCCGAGGGCATGAACAAGGTCTTCTTCACCAACGGGGGCGCCGACGCCAACGAGAACGCGGTGCGGATGGCGCGGCTGCACACCGGGCGCGACAAGGTCGTCTCGACCTACCGCAGCTATCACGGCAACACCGGCTCGGCGGTCGTCGCGACCGGCGACTGGCGGCGGGTGCCCAACGAGTACGCGCGCGGCCACGTCCACGTCTTCGGTCCCTACCTGTACCGCTCGGAGTTCTGGGCGACCACGCCCGAGGAGGAGGGCGAGCGGGCCCTGAGGCACCTGAGCCGGGTGATCGAGTGCGAGGGCCCGGGGAGCATCGCGGCCGTCCTGCTCGAGACCATTCCCGGCACCGCGGGGGTGCTGATGCCTCCGCCCGGCTACCTCGCCGGCGTACGACGGCTCTGCGACGCCCACGGGATCGTGCTGGTCCTGGACGAGGTGATGGCCGGCTTCGGCAGGACGGGGGAGTGGTTCGCTTTCGACGCCTTCGACGCCGACCAGGGCGGGGTGCGTCCCGACCTGATCACCTTCGCCAAGGGCGTCAACTCCGGCTACGTTCCCGTCGGCGGCGTGGTGATCTCCGACGAGATCGCTGCCGACTTCGACGAGGCCGTCTTCCCCGGCGGCCTGACCTACTCCGGCCACCCGCTGGCGGCAGCCTCGATCGTCGGTGCGCTGGACGCCATGGAGAGCGAGGGCATCGTGGCCAACGCCCAGCGGATCGGTGCCGAGGTGCTCGGCCCTGGCCTGCAGGCACTGGCCGACAAGCACCCCGTCGTCGGCGAGGTCCGCGGCACCGGCGTCTTCTGGGCGATCGAGCTGGTCGCCGACGAGGCCACCCGCGAGCCGGTCCCGGCGGCGCTGGTCGCACGCGCCAAGAAGGAGATGCTCGCCCGCGGCCTGCTCCCCTTCGCCGCCGACAACCGCATCCACGCCGTGCCGCCCTGCGTCGTGACGGACGACGAGACGGCGCAGGCCCTGTCCATCTACGACGACGTACTCACGATTCTCGACGAGGAGATCCGATGACCACCACCACGACCACCCACGGCTCCAGCGGGCTGCCCGTGCTCGAGCACTACGTGGGCGGTGCCGCCAGCGCCGGCACCTCCACCCGTACCGGCCCCGTCTACGACCCGGCCCTCGGCGAGCAGACCAAGAGCGTGCGCCTGGCCTCGGCCGGCGACGTCGATGCGGCGGTCGCGGTGGCGAAGGCCGCCTTTGCCGGGCCTCGGGGATGGGGCTCGTCGTCGACCGCGAAGCGGCAGCAGGTGATGTTCGCCTTCCGCGAGCTGGTCAACGCCCGCAAGGACGAGCTCGCCGCGATCCTGACCTCCGAGCACGGCAAGGTGCTCTCGGACGCCGCCGGCGAGGTGGCGCGCGGCCTGGAGGTCGTCGAGTTCGCCTGCGGGATGCCGCACCTGACCAAGGGCTCCTACTCCGAGAACGTCTCGACCGACGTGGACGTCTACTCCCTCAAGCAGGCCCTCGGCGTCGTCGGCGTGATCAGTCCGTTCAACTTCCCGGCCATGGTGCCGATGTGGTTCTTCCCGATCGCGATCGCGACCGGCAACACCGTCGTCCTCAAGCCGAGCGAGAAGGACCCCAGCGTCGCCAACTGGATGGCCGAGCTGTTGACCGAGGCGGGTCTGCCCGACGGCGTGTTCAACGTCGTGCACGGCGACAAGGAGGCCGTCGACGCGTTGCTCGTGCACCCCGACGTGGCCGCGATCTCGTTCGTCGGCTCGACCCCGATCGCGCGCTACGTCTACGAGACGGGCACGTCCCACGGCAAGCGGGTCCAGGCCCTCGGCGGCGCCAAGAACCACATGCTGGTCCTGCCCGACGCCGACCTCGACCTCGTGGCCGATGCGGCCGTGAACGCCGGCTTCGGCTCGGCCGGCGAGCGCTGCATGGCCGTCTCGGTGGTGCTGGCCATCGACTCGATCGCCGACGAGGTCGTCGCGCGGGTCCGGGACCGGATGGGCAAGCTCGTCACCGGGGACGGTCGCGGCTCGGCCGACATGGGCCCGTTGATCACCGCTGCGCACCGCGACAAGGTCGCCGGCTACCTCGACGTCGCCACGACCGACGGTGCAGACCTGGTCGTCGACGGCCGCGAGGTCGTGCCCGACGGCGCCGCCGACGGGTTCTGGCTCGGCCCCACGCTCCTCGACAAGGTGCCGACCACCTCGACCGTCTACACCGACGAGATCTTCGGGCCCGTCCTCTCGGTCGTGCGCGTGGCGTCGTACGACGAGGGGCTGGCGCTGATCAACGGCAGCCCCTACGGCAACGGCACGGCCATCTTCACCAACGACGGGGGCGCCGCACGGCGCTTCCAGCGCGAGGTCGAGGTCGGCATGGTCGGCATCAACGTGCCGATCCCGGTGCCGGTCGCCTACCACTCCTTCGGCGGCTGGAAGGCCTCGCTCTTCGGCGACGCCAAGGCCTACGGCACCCACGGCGTCGACTTCTTCACCCGCGAGAAGGCGGTCACCAGCCGGTGGCCCGACCCGAGCCACGGCGGCATCAACCTGGGGTTCCCGCAGAACGAGTAGCGCCACCCGTCGTACTTTCGGGCAGGCCCGTGGCTCAGCCGGGTGGTTTTCGGACGAGGACATGGCCCGATCGGGCCAGGGCGGTGAGGATGGACCCATGAACGACAGGCCGCCGATCGTCGACGTCCGCGGCCTGCACGTCCGCTTCGGCGAGGTCGAGGCCGTGGCCGGGGTCGACCTGGTCGCCCACGCCGGCCAGTCCTCGGCCCTGCTGGGTCGCAACGGCGCCGGCAAGTCGACCACGATGCGGGTGCTCGCCGGCGTCGTCCCCGCGACCGCCGGCACGGTCATCGTCGCCGGCCACGACGTGCGGCACGAGCCGCTGATGGCCAAGCGGGCCGTCGGCTACTGCCCCGACGTGGGCGGGCTGGTGCCGCGGGCCACCCCGTGGGAGCACCTCCAGCTCACCGCGCGACTGCGGCGCCTGCGCGAGTGGGAGGACCGGGCCCGCGACCTGCTCGAGCGCTTCGAGCTCGGCGACGTGGCCCACCGGGTCACGGCCGGGTTCTCCCACGGGATGGGTCGCCGGCTGAGCGTCGTCCTCGCGGCGCTGCACGAGCCCGAGGTCCTGCTGCTCGACGAGCCGTTCGACGGCGTCGACCCCATCGGCGTCGAGGCGACGCTCGAGGTCGTCAGCGACGCGCGGGCGCGGGGGGCGTGCGTGCTCGTCTCCACGCACCTGCGCGAGCTCGCCGTCGAGGCCTGCACGACGGTCAGCGTCCTGCGCGGTGGCTCCCGGGTCGCGACGATGGCCTCGACGGAGATGCTGGGCGAGGAGGGTGCTCGTGCCTACCGCGGTCTCCTCGACTGAGCCCGTCCTCGCGCGTCGCCGGCGGCGCCGGCCCGTCGGCAACGCGGTCCGTGCGGTCGTCGACGTCGGCCACCTGCTGCGCTTCCGCGCCGGGACCGTGCGCCACCGCGGTCTCAGTGCGCTCGGGGGCCTGCTGCTCCTGGGGGTGAGCGCCGCGATCGCGATCGTGCCGGCGTACGTCGAGGGGGCCGGTGGTCCCGACGAGGCCTTCGACGTCCTTGTCGTCCTGCCCACGGCCCTGGCGGGCTTCGTGGTGCTGGCGGTCGTCTCGGCCGCGGCCTCCGGCGGTGGTCGCGAGCTGATCCCCCGTGATCCCGCGTCGGTCCACCCCATCAGCCCGACGACCGACCACCTCGGGGCACTGCTCCTCGCCCCGCTCAACATCGCCTGGCTGATCCAGGCGTGGGCCCTGATGGGCGCCACCGCGTTCGCCGTCGGCAGCGACTACGTCTACCAGGCGCAGGTCGTCGTCGCGCTGTGGCTGGTCGCCGGCACGGCCTTCGCGCAGGTGCTCGCCTGGACCCTCGAGGGCGTGCGTCGGGTGCCGCACGGCATCGTCGGCGTCCGCATGCTCAACGTCGTGGTCTTCGGCGTCGCGCTCGGCCTGCAGCTGACCGACCAGATGATCTCCGTCTTCGACTCCCTGCCGACGCGCTGGTTCGTGCTCGGCATGATCGCCGACGACGGGGGTCGCTGGCTCGCGAGCGTCGGCGTCGTGCTCGCCGGCGCGCTCGTGCTCGCCGTGCTCGGCGCCGTGCCGGCCCACATCGCGGCTCACCGGGTGCCCCGCGACGAGCTGCACGTGGAGAGCGGTCAGTACGCCTCCCGCCCCTCGCCCCGCTCCGACCTGGCCGCGATGGTGCGCACCGACCGCGGCTCGGTGTGGCGCGCGGTGCCGATGCGTCGCGGCGTCGCCGTGCTCGCGATCGGTCCCGGCGTCGTCGCGGTCCTCGGCAACCTGCAGTGGGGGTCGATGACCATCCTGCCGGGCCTCGTCGCCTCCGGCGGAGCGCTGCTGTACGGCGTGAACGCGTGGTGCCTCGACTCGCGCGGCACCCTGTGGCGCGAGAGCCTCCCGGTCTCCCCGCGCACGGTCTTCGACGCGCGGGCGCTGGTGCTGGCCGAGTTCCTCCTGGTCGCCTCGCTGCTGACGGTCGCGGTCGCCGCGATCCGGGCCGGGGTGCCGTCCCTGCCCGAGGTGACGGCGCTGATCTCGACGCTGCTCGTGGTCACGGTGCAGGTCGTCGGCGCCTCGATGCGCTGGTCCTTCAAGCGGCCGTACGCCGTCGACCTCCGCTCCTCGCGCGCCACCCCGGCACCGCCGTCGATGATGGTCGCCTACTCGGCCCGGCTCGCGCTCTCCACCACCGTGACGGGGCTGTTCTTCTCCGCGCTCTCGCAGGCCGACGACTGGTCGCTCTCGTTGCTGATCGCCGTCGCGATGCTCTCCTGGTCGGGGATCCGGCTGCTGCGGGTCCGGCGGCTCTGGGAGGACCCCACCGAGCGGGCCCGGGTGGTCACGACGGTCGCGGTCGCCTGAGCTGAGCCGAGCCCTCGAGGCCCACCGGACCTGACCCACCGGACCTGACCCACCGGACCTGACCCTGCGGGAACCTCAGCCCCCGGGAACCTCGGCCCTCAGGAACCTCACTCGGCGCAGGAGGCCTGGGCGTCGGCGAGAGCGGCGACCTCGGGGGAGTCGAAGCCGCCCGACAGGGTCAGCTCGAGGGCGGCCCGGATCTCCGCCTCGGTCAGCGCGTCGCGCAGGCAGGCGGCGTACGCCTCGGCGTCGAGGCCGCCACGGGTCTGGGTGAGCAGGGCGCGGAGCGAGGCCTCGACGTAGTCGACGCAGGCCAGCTGGGCGTCGACCCAGGCCGCGGCGGTCACCTCGTCGAAGACCGGGAGCACCTCGACGACATCGCCCTGGCTGTCGACGATGCCGCCGGCCTCGAGCTCGAAGAAGTCGAGGCGGCGCTGCAGGGCCCGTGCGAAGCATCGGCCCTGGCGTCGATCGAGCTCCTCGGTGCTGTTGCCGGTGAAGAGCGCGGCCAGGTCGGCGGTGCTGACCGGCCGTGACGTCTCCGCGACGGCCGAGGCCGACGTGGTCGGCTCGGGCGGGGGGGCGGCGTCGCCCGAGCAGCCGGCGAGCCCGAGGGCCGCGGCAGCCGCGACGACCAAGGAAGACAGGGCACGGGGCACGGAGCCGATTCTCACACGGGGTCCTATCGTCGGGTCGTGGACTTCTCACCTTCTCCTCGCGCCGCCGACCTGACCGAGCGCGTGGCCGCGTTCATCGCCGACGAGGTCGCGCCGGTCGAGCACGCCTACCACCGCGACCTCGCCGAGCTGCGCCGGACGGGAGACCCGTGGCAGCCGTTGCCGATCATCGAGGAGCTCAAGGCCAAGGCCCGCTCGCTCGGCCTGTGGAACCTCTTCCTGCCTCCCTCGACCCACAGCGAGCACGCCGGTGAGTACGCCGCGCGCTTCGGCACCGACGGGGGCGAGGGCCTGACCAACGTCGACTACGCACCCATCGCCGAGCTCACGGGTGGCTCGGCCCTGGCGCCGATCGTGCTCAACTGCAACGCACCCGACACCGGCAACATGGAGGTGCTGCTGCGCTACGGCACCGACGCCCAGCGCGCCGAGTGGCTCGAGCCGCTCCTCGAGGGGCGGATCCGCAGCGCCTTCGCGATGACCGAGCCGGACGTGGCCTCCTCCGACGCGACCAACATGGCCGCCACCGCCGTCGTCGACGGCGACGAGATGGTCATCAACGGCAGCAAGTGGTGGTCGACCGGCGTCGGGCACCCGGACTGCAAGGTCTTCGTGTTCATGGGGCTCACCGATCCGGACGCCGACCGGCACCGGCGCCACTCGATGGTGCTCGTGCCCGTCGACGCCCCAGGCGTGAAGGTCGAGCGGATGCTCAACACCATGGGCTACTACGACGAGCCGTTCGGTCACGGCGAGGTCTCCTTCACCGACGTGCGCGTGCCCCTGAGCAACGCCATCGGTGGGCCCGGGGAGGCGTTCGCCATCGCCCAGGGTCGGCTCGGCCCAGGCCGGGTGCACCACTGCATGCGCCTCATCGGCCTCGCCGAGATGGCGCTGAGGCTGGCCTGCGAGCGGGGCCTCGAGCGCACCGCCTTCGGCAAGCCGCTGGTCAACCTCGGCGGCAACCGCGAGCGGATCGCCGAGGCGCGCATCGCCATCGACTCGACCCGTCTGCTGGTCCTCAACGCCGCGTGGAAGCTCGACGTCGGGGGTCCGCTCAACGCGCTCAGCGAGGTCGCCCAGATCAAGGTGGCGGCGCCCACCATGGCTCAGCAGGTCGTCGACATGGCCATGCAGCTGCACGGCGGTGGCGGGCTGTCCGACGACCACCCGCTGGCCGGCGCCTGGACCAATGCCCGCGCCCTGCGACTGGCCGACGGCCCCGACGAGGTGCACCGCGGCGTGATCGCGCGCCTCGAGCTCGGCAAGTACGGCGCCAGCCGCTGAGCGACCGGTCGAGCGGCGCCGGCCTCGCGCGGGGACGGCTCAGCCGGCCCCGCGGCAGCGCTCGGCCGTGAGGTTCTCCCCTGCCCAGGCGGTGAGCGCCTGGAGTGCGGGCAGGATCGCCCGCCCGCTGTCGGTGAGCTCGTAGGACACCGCCACCGGTGGGCCCGGCTCGACGCTGCGGTCGACGAGGCCGGCGCGGCCGAGCTCGGCGAGCCGGTCGGACAGCATCGAGTCGCTGATCCCGAGGCCGCGCTTGAGGTCGCCGAAGCTCGCCGGACCCTGGATCAGGGTGCCGAGCAGGACGCCGTTCCACCGCTTGCCCAGGAAGCTGAAGGCACGCTCGAGCGCGGCGTCGCACATCCGTGGCTCGTGGCCGGACGAGGGCGAGCCGGGATCGGCGGGGGAGGCCGGGGCGCTCGAGGTCATGTGACAGATCCTACTCCACTCTCGTTCTGGCATTAACTTCTAAAATAGGAGTAACATCGAAGAGCCAAGCAGATTCCGACTTCGAAGGATGATCATGACCACTGCAGCTCCCACCACTCTCGACCGCCTGCACGACGACGGCCGCGCCCTGCTCTTCACCGAGGCGCGCACCGCCAACTCGTTCTCGGACACGCCCGTCGCCGACGAGGAGCTCGCCGGCATCTGGGACCTCGCCCGCTGGTCCCCCTCGATGGCCAACAGCCAGCCCCTGCGGGTCCTCTACGTCCGCCCCGGTGAGGGCCGCGACCGCCTGGTCCCGCTGATGGCCGAGGGCAACCAGGCCAAGACCCGTCAGGCCCCCGCCGTCGCGGTGCTCGCCTACGACGCCGCCTTCCACGAGCACTTCCCGACCGTCTTCCCCGACCGCGGAGAGATGATGCGGGACAACTTCGCGGGCATGCCCGGCGAGGCGGTCGAGGGCATCTCGAAGTACAGCGCCGCGATCCAGACCGGTGTCTTCCTGCTCGCGGTCCGCGCCCACGGCCTCGCCGCCGGCCCGATGGGGGGCTTCGACGGCCCGGGCATCGACGCGGAGTTCTTCGCCGGCACCACGTGGCGGACCCATCTGGTCGTCAACATCGGACACCCGGGCGACCACCCGTGGTTCGACCGGCTGCCGCGGCTCGGGACCGAGACCGCCGTCGCCTGGGCCTGACCGGACTGCGGCTGGACGCCGGCCGGACGCGGGCCGGACGCGGGCGGGGGCCGCGGCTACCCTCGCCGGGTGAGCGACGACACGACCGGTGGTGCCGGCAACCCCGCCAATCCCGTCCGCGACGAGGACTCCTTCGACGTCGAGGCGGTCGCAGCCTGGCTGGGTCGTGGCCCCGTCACGGAGGTGCGTCAGTTCGCCGGCGGGGCGTCCAACCTCACCTACCTGCTCACGCTGGCTCAGGGGCCCGACCTGATCCTGCGTCGTCCACCGGTCGGCGCCAAGGCCAAGGGTGCGCACGACATGGGTCGCGAGTACGTCGTCCAGCAGGCGCTGGCGCCGGTCTTCCCCCGGGTGCCCGAGATGGTGGGGCACTGCACCGACGAGTCCGTGATCGGCTCGGAGTTCTACGTGATGGAGAAGCTCGACGGCCTCATCCCGCGCAAGGAGTTCGGCTTCGACATCACCGCGGCGACGGCCTCGACCCTGTGCGCCGGCGCCATCGACGTCCTGGTCGACCTGCATGCCGTCGACGTCACCTCGATCCCGGCGCTGGCAGCCCTCGGCAAGGGTGAGGGCTACGTGTCGCGTCAGGTCGGCGGGTGGACGCGGCGCTTCGCCGACGCCCGGACCGACGACACCGGTGACTGGAGCGACATCACCGCCTGGCTCGACGCGCACCGACCGGCCGACGTGGGACAGCGGATGATCCACAACGACTTCCGCTTCGACAACCTCGTGCTGGACGCCGCCGACCCCGGTCGGATCATCGGTGTCCTCGACTGGGAGATGGCCACCGTCGGTGACCCCCTGATGGACCTCGGCGGGGCCCTGGCCTACTGGGTCGAGGCCGGTGACGACGAGGTCTTCCAGATGTTCCGACGACAGCCGACCACCACGCCGGGGATGTGGACCCGCGAGCAGGTCGTGGACCACTACTGCGAGCGGGCCGGCCTGGAGATGAGCCCCGAACGCTGGCGGTTCTACGAGGTCTTCGGGCTCTTCCGGCTCGCCGTCATCGCTCAGCAGATCTGGTACCGCTTCGCCAACAAGCAGACGACCAACGAGGCCTACGCCGTCTTCGGCCCGGCGGTCGGCTACCTGGAGGGCCGCTGCCGCACGCTCCTCGCGAGCTGAGACGAGCGACCCCGACCCGGACCGTGAGGTCCGGGCCGGGGTCGCCACGAGGGTGGTGCCCGCGGCTACTTCTTGAACTTCACCGGGATGCTCTTGTAGCCGTCGACCACGTGGTCCACGGGGCCGAGCGTGACGCTGCGCGAGAACGGCTTCGCCTCCTGGGGCTCCTGGGGCTTGCCGCCGCGGAAGAAGACGTCCTCGGAGTAGTAGCCGCCGCCGCGACGACCGCCGCGGGTGCCGAGGGTGATGACGACCTCGTCGTGACGCACGGCCTTGTCGATCCGCTTCTGCAGCTGCTCGACCGAGCGTCCGTAGAAGTAGGAGTAGAAGTTGTTGCCGCCCTGGACCGACAGCTGCGCCCGGCCCGAGGCCTTCTTCGGGATCTTGATGGCAGGCACCGCGAGGGTGGCCTTGCCCGCCGAGCCGGACAGCAGCAGGCGCAGACGCACCGTGCCTCCGGGCTTCACGCGCACGGGCGTCGAGCCCGAGACCCGGGTCCACGTGGAGCCGACCTTCTGCTGGACGATGCCGACGCGGAACGTGTCGTCCTCGTCGGTCACGGTGTTGTCGGCGCTGATGTCCTCGACGCTCACGCCGTCGATGTAGGCCAGCGAGTAGGCCAGGTCGGCCAGCTGGAAGATCGGGTCGTAGATCAGGTCGCCCCCGGTGTAGCGGTCGGCGAAGGTGAGCTCGAACGGGGTTCCGTTGTCGTCACCGGTGACCGTCCACCCCTGCACCGACGTGCCCTCGGCGCTGCCGCCGAGAACCAGGTCGCTGTTGGTGAGCAGCTGGTAGAACGTCACGTCGGGAAGGGCGGCCGCGACGGTGACGTCGGTCGACCCGGTGCGCGACCGGTCCCCCTGGGTGACGGTGCTGGTGACCGTGGAGGCCTCCGGCGCCGGGCCGAACGGCCCGCTGATGCCGGTCAGGCGGTCCTCGGTGATCGTCCCGAGGACGGGTCCGATGTTGGCCACCTTGAACGGGGAGCCGAGCGAGTCGGGCTGGACGTAGAGAGCGTCGGCGGAGTGCAGGCCCTCGGTGGTGCTCCCCTCGAGGAACAGCGGGTGGCCGAAACCGACGACCTCGCCGTTGCACACCGACGTGGCGGTCCCGACGCCGGCGAACGTGATGTCGCCGTACGACGCGGAGGCGGCGAGGTTGCCGCCGGCGACGATGGTCTCGGCCCCCGGGGCGTCCGCGCCGCTGTCGGCGCGACCCATCACGTAGGTGTTCTTCTGCAGGTAGTCCGGGCCCTTGTCCTGGGCCTGGGCGAGACGACGCGCGGACAGGCCGGCGACACCGAGGGGCATCGGGAGCTCGCGGAAGCCCTGCGCGGCCTGCTGCTGGGTGATGCCGGCGCGCCGGGCGACGAGGCGTGCCTGCGAGGCGTCGAGGCGCGCGGTCGGTGCGGGAGTCGCCGTGAGGTAGTCGTCCATCAGCTCGAACGGCGTGATGCCGGCGATGGGGGAGGCCCCCCACGACAGCCCGTAGGCCACGGCGCCGATCAGCCGGCCGTCGGCGGCGTAGACCGGCGAGCCGGACATGCCCTGCCACACGCCACCGGTCCGGTCGAACTCGTCCATGTCGAGGTCGATCATGACCATGTCGATGCCGGGCGCGATGCCGTCCTCGAGCACACCGAGGACCTCTCCCGTGAAGGCCTCCGGAGTGGTTCCGGACACCACGGTCAGGCCGTCGACCAGGTCACCCTTGGCGACCTCGGATACCGGGAACGGCTCGGCGCAGTCGGCGACCGGGTCGGCGCTGGGCGCGATGGGTGCTGCTGAGGCTCCCGGCGTGCCGGCAGCCAGGGCGCCGGCGCTCAAGGTGAGCCCGGCGCAGGTGAGCGCGGCGACCGACAAGCGTCGCCGAGCAGGACGAGATGACATAGGGGGTAGTTCCTCCCAGACGTGGGGGGCAGGCGAGTCCGGCCTCCCGAGACAACCGGTATGACGCGCTGGGCGGGCTCCTGGTTGCCTGCGAAGGGTAAGTCTTTTGCGGCGCCTGTGACGGCCGCAGGTGGAATCTCGGTCCCGCGCCCACGCGGGCCGGGCACCGGTCGCGCGTCGGTGTCTCCCCTCGCCTGGTCACTAGGGTGTGCGGCATGGGTCAACTCATCCTCGTCCGGCACGGCCAGGCCTCGTTCGGGGCGGCGGACTACGACGTCCTCTCCGAGACCGGGTGGGAGCAGGGACGGGCGCTGGGTCGCCGCCTCGTCGAGGCGGGCATCACCCCTACCGCCGTGATCCACGGCAGCATGCGCCGTCACCGCGAGACGGCCGAGGCGATGCTGGAGACGGCCGGGTGGACCGACTTCATCACCGCGGCCGACCCGGGGTGGGACGAGTTCGACCACGTCGGCCTCGTCTCGGGACATCCCGACCTCGCCGAGGGCGCCGACCACGCGGCGGTGGACCGGCGACGGTTCCAGGAGATCTTCGAGGAGGTCACCGCTCGCTGGACCACCGGCGAGCAGGCCGGTGCCCTCGAGTCGTACGCCGACTTCCTCCTGCGGGTGCGCACCTCGCTCGAGCGGGCGATGAAGGTCTGCGGCACGGGCGAGACGGTCCTCGTGGTGACCTCCGGCGGACCGATCGCCGTGGTCGCGGCCTCGCTGGTCGACCCGACGTGCGTCGACGACCAGGAGGCGACGGCCCGGCTGTGGGCGCGCTTCAACACCGTGGCCGTGAACGCGGCGTACACGCGGGTGCTGGTCGGTTCCACCGGAGCCCGGCTGCTCACCTTCAACGAGCACCCCCATCTGGGCGAGGACCTGCTCACCTATCGCTGAACCGGGGTCGCGCACGGTGACGTGCCCGGCGGCTCTACCGTTCTCCCGTGTCCGACCAGGCGACCAACGCGCTCATCGCGATCGCGCTCGGCAGCGCGCTGGCCACGTTGCTCTTCGTCCCCACGGCGGCCGTGCAGTACCGCCTCAACGGCACCCTCGGCCCCGGTGACCTGGCGACCCTGCTGTCGGCGGCGGTCTACGGGCTCGCCCTGTGGACCTACACGCTGCTGCCGATGCCCGAGTCGGGCCGCTACCTGTGCAAGACCAGCAACCTGGAGCCGCTCGGCTCGATCGACGGGCTGTGGTCGGGTGATCCCGGGGGAGGGGTGAGCGGGCTGTTGCGCGACCCGGTCTTCCTGCAGCTCGCGCTCAACGTGCTGCTCTTCGTGCCGCTGGGCTTCTTCGTCCGCGTGATCGCCAAGCGCGGCTTCGTGGTCGCCGGCGTGCTCGGGCTCGGTGTCTCGCTGCTCATCGAGACCACCCAGCTCACCGGCGTGTGGACCCTCTACGACTGCCCCTACCGGCTCTTCGACGTCGACGACCTGCTGGTCAACACCGGCGGCGCGGTCGTCGGGTCGCTGCTCTCCGCGATCGTCGTGCGGCGTCGCACGGGCGTCGCGGTCATGCCGACCCGGATCACCCGCGGGCGGCGGCTGGTCGGCATGGTCAGCGACCTCTGGTTCATGGTGCTCTTCGGCGGCTTCGTCGCGCTGGCCTACCGGGCCGCCGCCGTCTACGGGCCGCTGAGCCTCGACCTGGACGTCCAGACGACCCTCCAGCTCGCGGTGCCGTACGGCGTGCAGGTCGCCGCGGTGCTGCTGCTGGGTCGCACGGTCGGGGAGTGGACGATCTCGGTGCGCGCCGTGCCGCGCCGCTCCGGCCTCAACCGGTGGGAGCCGGTGTCCCGCGTGGTCAAGCTCCTCACCGGGATCACGCCCCCGGTCGCGCTGCTGCTGCTCGGCGGCTGGTGGGCCCTGGTCGGGGTGCCGCTCTTCCTCGGGCTGACCGTGGTCGTCGCGCTGGTCACGCCGCAGGCGCGCGGGCTGAGCCACACCCTGGCCGGGCTCGACCTCCGGATCGCCGCCGACGAGGAGCTCGGCCGCGACGCGCAGGTCGACGAGCACGACCGGGAGGGCTCGTCGTGACAGCCGGGCGGAGCGACCCCGATCGGCCTTCGCTGATCGGGGCCCGCTGTGCAGACGTCAGCCGCGTGCCTTGGGCTGGTTGATCACGATCGTGGTCATGATCTTGTCGGCGAAGGTCTGCTTCTTGGCGTCCCACAGCGGCCACAGGTAGCCGAGGTAGAAGAAGCCGTCGAGGATGTGGCACAGCTGGCGCAGGAACGCCTTGCCGGCACCGATCGGCTGACCGGTCTGCTCGCTGATGAGCTTGATGCCGAGGATGCCCTTGCCGATCGTGTAGCCGGTGCGGCCCTGCTTGATGAAGATGTTCCAGATGTAGAAGCCCAGGTAGACCAGTCCGCTGAGCAGGATCAGCAGGATCGGAGCCGCGCCGATGTCGTCGTTCTCGATCGAGGTCGTGCCGTTGACGGTGGTCGTCTCCGCGCCGGCCACGATGATGACGACGCCGATCACCGCCGGGATGTAGGTCAGGAACATCAGCAGTCCGTCGATGAGCAGAGCCCCGACCCGCTTGCCCCAGTGCGCGTAGTCCGCGGCCGGCCCCTGTTGTCCGTAGCCGGGCTGGCCGTAGGGGTTCGCTTGGCCGTAGGGGTTCGCCTGGCCGGGCGGCGGGGGCGGGGGCGGGGGAGGGGCGTCGTACGACATGACCGGATCCTTCGTTCGGGGGGAGACTGCAGATCGCGCCGAGCATAGGTGAGATCGCCGTCCGCCGGGTGCCACCATGGGCCCACCATGAAGGTCGACCTGAAGAAGTCCCTCGACTCCTACCGGGCCCGGCACGGAGAGTTCCGCTTCCTCGACGTGCCGCCGCTGTCCTACCTGATGGTCGACGGCCACGGCGACCCGAACACCTCGGCGGCCTATGCCGACGCGCTCGCCGCCCTCTACCCCGTGGCCTACGCGCTGAAGTTCGCGAGCAGCCAGGAGCTGACGCGCGACTACGTCGTCCCGCCGCTCGAGGCCCTGTGGTGGGCCGAGGACATGACGGCCTTCACCTCCGCCCGAGACGCCTCGGCGTGGTCCTGGACCGCGATGGTCCTGGTGCCGGAGTGGATCCCCGCTGCGCTGGTCACTGAGGTGATCGAGACGGTCCGGGCGAAGAAGGCGCCGCCCGTCGCCCTCGACCTCGTCCGACTCGAGAAGCTCGAGGAAGGGCGTTGCGTGCAGACCCTCCACGTCGGGTCGTACACCGACGAGGCGCCCGTGCTCGCCGAGCTGCACGACGTGGTGATCCCCGCGGCGGGCCTGCGGATGACCGGCAAGCACCACGAGATCTACCTGAGCGACCCTCGTCGGGTCGAGCCGGCACGGTTGCGGACGATCCTGCGGCAGCCGGTCGCTGCCGTGACCTGAGGCACCTGCCGGCGTCCCGATGACGCTCAGGTAACGCCGCGGCCCGCGGCGTTTCGCCGACGTGAACACTGCCCCGGCGGGGTCGGAACGCCGTGACGAGCCGACCCGGGCGTCGTTGTGCGAGTGACGCCGACCGGCCGGTCGACGTGCCTGGGCCCGACTCTCGGCGGCCCCCGATCGCGAGGTCCCGTCGCCATGCCTGCACCGTCCACGAACGCCACCACGCCGACCCGTCCTGCCGTGCCCAGGGCGGTGCTGGCCGGGCTCCTCGTCGTGCTCCTCGTCGCCTCCCTCGTCGCGGTCGTGGCCCGCTCGGCACAAGCGGTCGGTCCGTCGGAGACGACCGAGGACCCGGCGGCGACGGGGCCGTTCGGCTTCCAGCGCGCGGAGTACAACCTGCCTGACAAGGTGGACGTCGGGCGGGGCGCGGTCGGCGACCCCACCGTGCTGGCCATGCGNCAGGCGGGCGTCGTNTACTACCCNGAGACCGGCGACGGNCCGTTCCCGGTGCTGNTCTTCCAGCACGGCAACCACGCGACNTGNGAGTCNGGCAGCGTNCTCGACGACCAGCTGCTGATCAGTCCGGCCTTTCTCGCGACGTACTCCGAGGGCACCTGCTCGACCGACGACGACCTGCTCGACGAGCTGCTCCAGATCCAGGAGTCGGCCTCCTACCGTGGCTACGACTACCTGGCCCAGCAGCTGGCCACGCAGGGCTACATCGTGGCCTCGCTCGACATCAACGACATCACCGACTGGTCCAACAACTCGGCCGAGTCGGGATACCTCGGTCGCGCGCAGATCATCAGCAAGACCCTCGACCTGATCGGCACGTGGGACACCGGGACCGGTCCGGAGGGCATCGGCGACGCGTTGCAGGGTCGGGTCGGCCTGGACCTCGGTGTCGGCGTGATGGGGCACTCGCGCGGCGGCGAGGGCGTCAACATGTTCGCCGAGTACAACCTCACCCGACCCGCCACCGCCGCCGAGGCGGCGACCCGGACGGACCCGGAGAGCCCCGGTCGACCGCAGCCGGTGCCGGACTTCGGCCCGCGCTACGACCTGGAAGCGGTCTTCTCGCTGGCTCCGGTCGACGGGCAGGGCGGTCGGTTCCCGACGATCCAGGCGACCAACTGGGCCACGGTGCTGCCCTACTGCGACGGTGACGTCTTCAACCTGCAGGGTGCACCGGTCTTCGAGCGCAGCAAGGACGGGCTCAGCGCGAGCGGCTTCACCGCCGTGCAGTACCTGGTCAACGGGGCCAACCACAACTACTTCAACACGATCTGGACCGCGGACGACGCCAACCTGTTCGGCCTGGGCGACCCCAACTGCAACGTGGCCGCCGGGCCGACCCGACTGCAGCCGGAGGAGCAGCGCCAGGTCGGGCTCACCCTCATCGGTGGCTTCCTGCGCTACTGGGTGGGCGAGGAGACCCAGTTCGCACCGATCGTGCGCGGTGAGAGCCTGCCGCCGCAGGCCTGTCCCAACGGCGGCCTGGATCTCCCCCTCTCCGTCACGTGCCGCAACGTCGTCCAGACGTCGTACGCCGCCCCCGGCCGTCGGGTGCTGCTCGAGCCCGCCGGCACCTTCGAGGCACCCACCGTGCCCACGAGCACCCCGGACGGGGACCCGATCACGGCCACCGGACTCACCCTGACGGCCTGCAACCCTGCAGGAGGCGTCGTGATCACCACGACCGGGTGCCCGACCTCGCCCAACCGCAGCGACGGACCCCAGCTCACCGCGGAGTGGACGAGCCCGACGGCCGCGCTCACCGTCGCGCTCCAGGGCGACCAGGCCGACATCAGCGACTTCGGCACCCTGAGCCTGCGGCTCTCGCCGAACTACGACCAGCCGCAGGAGCTGCCGTTGGAGGGCGACGTCGTCGTCACGCTCACCGACACCACCGGCGCCGAGGTGGAGGTCGACTCGTCGACCTACTCGGCTGCGCTGGAGACGCCGCCAGGCACGACGGCCCGCAAGCAGGTGCTGAACGGCGTGCGGATCCCGCTCGCAGACTTCGGCGGTGTCGACCTGACCTCGATCGCCTCCGTCTCCCTCGGCTTCGGGGGAGTGACCTCGCCGACGGGTTCGGTCCAGCTCAACGACGTCGTCCTCCAGGAACCCGCGGACCCGACGCCGACGCCGACGCCGACTCCGAGCCCGACGCCGAGCCCGACGCCGAGCCCGACCCCGACTCCCACGCCGACGCCGAGCCCGACGCCGACGCCGANNCCGANNCCGACNCCGACNCCGAGCCCGACNCCGACNCCNACNCCGCAGCCCGNCCACCAGCACGGNNNNCGCCGCNGCCGCCCACCAGCACGGAGGTCGCCGCGCGCCTGACCACGATGACGCAACGCCGTGGCGAGAAGCCGGCGAGGGTCCAGTTTGTCGTCTACGGCGACCAGGCCTCGGACGGCCGCGCAGGCCGCGTGGTGATCAAGGTCGACAAGCGGCGCGAGCGCAGCTACGCCGTGCCCGTCGCGTCAGCCGGCTCGTTGTCGGCCGACGACGTCGAGACCATTCGGCTGTCGAAGAACCTGCGACGCGGCAAGCACGAGGTCCGGGTCATCTTCGTCCCGGACGACCCGACGGCCTACGACAGGTCGAAGTCCCAGCTGATGGTGGTCAAGGTGAAGCGGGCCACGTCCGGGCGAGGAAGGTAGTCGGCTCCCCGGGGCCCGGGGCGGGCATGTGATCCTCAGACCAGTCGCTTGAGGATCGGCAGGGGCGCGTGCTTCATCACCAGCGACAACGGCGCCCACGGCAGTGGGGGCACGCACGCGTCGGCCACCTGCTTCTCGATCGCCTTGACCATCGCCTTCACGCCGTCCTCCGTCGTGGCCATCAACGGCGAGGTGGGCTGGGCGTAGTCGTTCATCTCGCTGATGATGTAGCCGGGGTAGAGCACGGTCACCTTGACGGTCTTGGCGAGCGGCGTGCCGTAGAGCTCGGTGCGCAGGCCCTCGGCGAGGTGGGCCACGGCGGCCTTGGTGGCGGCGTACGTCGCGATCTCCTTGGGCATCCCGCGCATCGCGGCCATCGACGAGACCATCACCAGGTGCCCGGCCTGCTGCTCGCGGAAGATCTCCATCGCGGCCTCGGTCTGGGCCAGGGCACCCACGAAGTTGGTCATCGCGGTCGCCCGGTTGGCGGCGTAGCCACCCGTCCCGATCCGCGCGCCCTTGCCGAGGCCGGCGTTGACGATCACCTTGTCGATCCGGCCGAGGTCGGCGGCAAACTCGCCGAACACCCGGAACACCGCGTCGTCGTCGTTCACGTCGAGCGCACGCACGGCGATGCGTCGCTCGGGGTGGGCACCGAGGATCTCGGCGCTCAGCTCCTCGAGGCGGTCGGTGCGCCGCGCGCACAGCGCCAGGTCGTGGCCCTTGGCGGCGAGCTGGCGGGCCATCTCGGCGCCGAGGCCGGAGGAGGCGCCGGTGATCAGGATCGTCGACATGGCCCGGAGTCTGGCAGAGGCGCCGCGGGCGTCGGTGCCCCCCGCCGCGCCCGGCTGACAGGTGACTCACAGACTCCTGAGGGCGAGGCTTCAGCAGGAGAGCGCACGATCGCTGCATGACCTGGACCGACCGATGACGTCGACAGCCGCGAGGTGCGACGCCGGCGTGCGCGCCGCGAGCCAGGCCGCCCTGTGGGCGACCCTGCTGTGGCTCGTCCTGCTGTGGCTGCGCGAGGGCGGCGTCCAGGACCTGGGCGGCTGGACCAGCGCCCTGCTCTCGACCGGGCGCCTGACCGGGCTCGTCGCCTCGGCGCTCCTGCTCGTCCAGGTGCTGATGATGGCGCGGATCCCCGTGCTCGAGCGTGCCTGGGGCCAGGACCGCCTGGCGCGACTCCACCGCCTGGTCGGCTTCACCTCGTTCAACCTGATGGTCGCCCACGTGGGGCTGGTCACCTGGGGATACGCCTCCGGTCGGCTCACGGCGACGCCGGGCACGCTGTGGGACCTGACCTGGGACTACCCCGGCATGCTCCTGGCCGCAGCCGGATCGTCGTGCCTGGTGATGGTCGTGGCGACCTCCGTGCGTGCTGCCAGGCGCCGGCTGCGCTACGAGTCGTGGCACCTGCTCCACCTCTACGCCTACCTGGGTGCCGGCCTCGCGCTGCCGCACCAGCTGTGGACCGGCCAGGAGCTCCTCGGCTCGACCGCCTCCGCCGTGTTCTGGTGGGGTCTGTGGGCCGCGGCCGCCGGGGCGGTGCTGGTCTGGCGGGTGGCGTTGCCGCTCTGGCGATCCTGGCGTCACGCCCTGCGGGTCACCGCGGTCGTCCCGGAGGGTGACGGCGTGTTCTCCGTGCACCTGACCGGGAGGGCTTTGGGACGCATGCCGGTCGAGGCCGGCCAGTTCCTCACGTGGCGCTTCCCGGGGCGTCCCGGTTGGACCCGGGCCAACCCCTACTCCCTGTCGGCCGCGCCCGATGGCCGCGAGCTGCGGATCACCGTCCAGGAGGTGGGTGACGGCAGCAGGTCGTTGCGCGCGATCCGCCCCGGGGCCCGCGCCGTCGTGGAAGGCCCCTACGGTCGGCTCACCGCGCGGGCGCGGACGCGGCGCAAGGTGCTGCTGGTGGGTGCCGGGGTGGGCATCACGCCGTTGCGATCCCTCGCCGAGGGGCTGTCCTACGCCCCGGGCGAGATGACGCTGATCTACCGTTACCGCGACCAGCCGCTCTTCCGAGCCGAGCTGGAGGGGATCGCTGCCCGGCGTGGCCTCCGCATCCTCGCCCTGCCCGGCCCCCGACGTACGCGCGACTCGTGGTTCAGCGCCCACGCCGGCGTGGCCTCGGACCGCGACGTCCTCCTCGGCTGGGTGCCCGACCTCGCCGAGCACGACGTGTACGTCTGCGGCCCGCAGCAGTGGGCCGACGCCGTACGCCGTACCGCCCTGCTGGCCGGCCTTCCGGCCGACCAGCTCCACCTCGAGACGTTCGCCTGGTGAGCCTGATGAGCCTGGTGAACGTCACGGACGCACGTGAGGAGCGCCTGACATGAATCGCATCGTCCTGTGGCTGATGAGCACCCTGACCGTCCTGGTCCTGCTGTTCGGCTACCGCACCTCCCTGGGAGGCGCCGACCAGCCGGCCTCGCCGGTGGCCCCGATCGTGGGAGCCGCGGCGGAGCCGACCACCGCCGGGTCGGGCGCGCGGACCGTCACGGGGCCCGCCGCGCAGACGCGCTACGGACCGGTGCAGGTGGAGCTGACTCTCAGCGGCACCGGCGCGGCCACGACGATCGACGACGTGGCGGTGATCCAGTACCCCAGCCAGGACCACCGCGACGCCGAGATCAACGGCTACGCGCTGCCGATCCTGATCCAGGAGACCCTGGACCAGCAGAGCGCAGACGTCGACATGGTCTCCGGCGCGACCTACACGAGCGTCGGCTACCGGTCCTCGCTCCAGGCGGCCCTCGACCAGGCACAGGCATGACGGTCGTCCGGGTCGCGAGCGGTGGCACCGACGCACGGGTGGTCCGCCACGTCGCCCAGATCATGGGGATGCCGATCAGCCTGGCTCTGCGTGGTCGCCGCGCCGGCACGTCCGTGGGGGCTGCGGCGTGGGAGGAGGTGCAGGCGTCCCTGCGCTGGAGCGACGAGGTCTTCAGCACGTGGCGCCCCGAGTCCACCATCTCCCGCCTGGGGCGCGGCGAGCTGGCCGTGGCCGACTGCCCGCCGGAGGTCGCCGAGGTGCTGGCCATCGGGGAAGTGGCACGGCGAGCGACCGGGGGAGCCTTCGCCGTGTGCCGAGTGGTCGACGGCCGCGAGGTGCTCGATCCCTCCGGCGTGGTCAAGGGGTGGGCCGTCGACCGCGCCTCGGCGGTGCTCCGTGACCTGGACGACACCGACTTCACCCTGGCCGCCGGCGGCGACCTGGTCTGCTCGGCCGTCCTCGACAGGCCCGCGTGGCGGATCGGCATCGAGGACCCGCGCGACCCGTCCCGCCTGGTCGCCGTGGTGCCGGTGCGCGACGGCGCCGTGGCCACCAGCGGCGCGGTGCACCGGGGCGAGCACGTCCGGCACGCGGTCACGGGTCGGGCCCCGGCCGGCGTCGCGTCGGTGAGCGTCGTGCACTCGTCCCTGACGATCGCCGACGTCGAGGCGACCTGCGGCTACCTGCAGGGGGCCGGAGCGACCGCGTGGCTGCGCGAGCGTGGTCGCACGGGTGTGGTCGTGATGCCCGACGGTGCCGCGGAGGTCGTCTCGAGACGGTGAGGCGCCGGTCCCGGCGCGGGCCGCCGGGCCGCGTGCGCGGCTCAGCTCTCGGAGGTGGCGTGCACCGGGCAGCCCGGAGCGAAGGTCCCCATGCGCTCGACCTGGAAGCCGTCCGGGTAGCTCTTCATCCGCGGCATGTCGGAGACGTGGCGCGGGCGGCGCCGCGACGGCATGGCGCCCACGGCGCGTGCTCGCAGCCGCAGAGCGCCTCGTGACAGGCGCCTCGCCACCGGGTGCGGCGGTGCGTACTCGAAGGCCTCGAGCAGCGGGTCGTCCATCAGGGCCCGGCTGAAGACGTCGATCACCGGCTTGAGGGGCGTGGGGTAGAACGAGGCCATCAGGCCCATCGTCGCGTCGGCGACGCGACGCGAGCCCGGGTCGAAGGCGAAGTGGGCTCGCTCGTAGTCGTCCATCAGGTCGGCGAACTCCGCGTACGTCGCCGGGATCTGCTTGATCGCCATGTGCTGACCGAGGCACTGGTAGTAGCGGACCGAGGCGTCCAGCTCGTCGCGGGTCAGCGAGCGCCAGCCGTAGTCGTCGAGCCAGCGCTTGGGCACCACGACGAAGGTGGAGAGCACGTAGAGCATGTCGTCGTTGCTGATCTCGTACATCTTGTGCATCTGGTTGATGCGCCGCACCGCGGCCCGGCCGCGGTCGCTGTCGAAGCCCTCGAGCAGCGGCACCTCGAGAAGCAGGGCCGTGTCGTCGTAGCGCTTCTGCGTGGCGTCCTGGAACTGACCGGTCGCGTCCAGCAGCCTGCCCACGCTCGGCACGGCGTAGGTGCGGAACAGCGCCAGGCTCAACGCCTGGTTCAGGTCCCAGGGGAACTCGATCGTGGCCAGGTTGCGGTAGATCTCGACGAACTGCGTCTCCGGGTCCAGGCCGCGGTTGGGGTCGGTCCTCCACTGCATGGCGCCTCCTCGATGAGTGTGCCAGGAGTGTAAGTCGACTTACACTTTGGGGCAAGGGGCCACGTCCGCGACCTCGGCGTCGTCGGCCCGCCCGTCTGGCATGGTGAGGCGATGAGCAAGGAGTCGTCGCGCCGCAAGCCCTCGCGCCGCGCCCAGGTCCGGTTCCTGGAGGCCGGGCTCCAGGCGCTGGCCGACCGGGGGCACGCGGGCCTCAAGCTGGCCACCGTGTGCGAGCAGGTCGGCGCGACCAGCGGCTCGTTCTACTACGCCTTCCCCAGCTGGGGTGACTTCACCACCGAGCTGATCCGCTACTGGCGCGAGGAGATGAGCACCCGCCTGATCGTCGAGAGCAGTGCGATCGCCTCGGCCGCGGAGCGTCTCGGACACCTCGTCGACATCGGCGTCCGACTGCCGCACCGCTCGGAGGGGGCGATCCGCGTCTGGGCGGCGCACGACGCTCATGTCGCCTCGGTCGTGGCCGAGGTGGACCGGGAGCGACACGCGGCGATCGCGACGGCCTACGAAGCGGTGGTCCCCGACGTCGCGTCGGCCCGGCGCTACGCGACGGCGGCGATGTACCTCCTGATCGGCCACGAGGGCAGTGCCGTCGGATCGGTGGAGGACCTGCGGTGGGCGTTCGGGGCGCTGCTGGACCAGGCGCTCGCGGCCTCCGCCCCGGCGGATCGTCGCGACGAGACTTAAAGACAGGCTTGACTGTTTGTTGAAGCGGCGCCACAGTGTCCCTGTGACCACGACCACCACCGCTCGGGTCCCCCAGGGGGAGCGCACCCGGGTGATGCGGGCGCGGCTGATGGAGGCGACGGTCGACCTCCTCGTCGAGAAGGGGTTCGCCGGGACGACCACCACCCTGGTCTCCGAGCGGGCCGGCGTCAGTCGGGGCGCCCAGCTGCACCACTTCCCGACCAAGAACGACCTCGTCCTGGCCGCCGTCGAGCACTTGACCGCGGTCCGCGGTGCCGAGCTGGCCGCCGCGGCGGCCGAGCTGCCCGCCGGCGTACGGCGCACCCGCGCCGTGCTGCAGATGCTGGGCGACCACTTCACCTCCCCGGTCTTCACCGCCGCGCTCGAGCTGTGGGTGGGGGCGCGGACCGACCCGACGCTGCTGGCCGCGGTGGCCCCGCTCGAGCAGCGCGTCGGTCGCGAGACGCACCGGCTGACGGTCGAGTGCCTCGGCGCCGACGAGCAGCACCCGGGCACCCGCGAGCTGGTCCAGGCCACCCTCGACCTGGTGCGCGGGCTCGGCCTGGCCACCACGATCACCGACGACACCCGGCGGCGCGGCCGCATCCTCGACGAGTGGGCTCGCGTCCTGGACCGCGAGCTCAAGGAGAAGCCATGACCCACGCCCCGCTGCTCGACGACCTCCTCGCCGACCTCGCCGCCGAGGGCGACCGGCTCCGAGGTGTCGTCGCCGACCTCACCGACGAGCAGTGGGTCACCGACACCCCGGCCGAGGGCTGGACGATCGCGACGACGATCGCGCACCTGCTCTGGACCGACGAGGCGGCGATCCTCGCTGCGCGCTCCCACGAGGACAAGGGCCCCTGGGACGCGCTCGTCCTGGCCGGCATGGCCGACCCGACCGGCTTCGTCGACACCGCGGCCCTCGAGATCGCCCAGCTCCCGCCCGCCGAGCTCCTGGCTCGCTGGGACAGCGGGCGCCCGGTGCTCGCCGACGCGCTGCGCGGGGTGCCGGCCGGGGAGAAGATGCCGTGGTTCGGCCCACCCATGTCCGCGACCTCGATGGTGACCGCGCGCTTCATGGAGACCTGGGCGCACTCCCTCGACGTCTACGACGCGCTCGGCATCACCCCGGAGCGCAGCGACCGGATCAAGCACGTCGCCCACATCGGCGTGCGCACCCGTGGCTTCTCCTTCGCCAACGCCGGTCTCGACGTCCCCGAGGCGCCGGTGCGTGTCGAGCTGACCGCCCCCAGCGGGGACCTGTGGACCTGGGGTCCCGACGACGCCGCCGAGACGGTGCGCGGGTCGGCGTACGACTTCTGCCTGCTGGCCACGCAGCGGGTGCACCGCGCCGACACCGACCTGGTCGCGCAGGGACCGGGCGCCGACGCCTGGCTCGACGTCGCGCAGTGCTTCGCCGGACCGGCCGGCGGCGGACGGGAGGCCAGCCGATGACGACACCAGCAGCGACCACACCCCCGGCGACCGCACCCCCGGTGCTGCGCATCGGCAACTGCTCCGGCTTCTACGGCGACCGCCTCGCGGCGATGCGGCAGATGGTCGAGGGCAGCGTCGACGGACCCACCGGCACGCACGCCCTCGACGTCCTGACCGGCGACTACCTGGCCGAGCTCACGATGCTGATCCTCGGCAAGGACACGATGAAGGACCCCGGGCTGGGCTACGCGCGGACCTTCGTGCGCCAGGTCGAGGACTGCCTCGGGCTCGCGCTGGAGCGGGGCGTGCAGATCGTCAGCAACGCCGGTGGTCTCAACCCGGCAGCGCTCGCCGACAAGCTGCGTGAGGTCGCGAAGGGCCTGGGCCTCGACCCTGCGATCGCCCACGTCGAGGGCGACGACCTGCGCGGCCACGACGTCGCGAGCCGGGACGGCGGCGCCCTGACCGCCAACGCCTACCTCGGCGGCTTCGGCATCGCCTCGGCCCTGCGCCGGGGAGCCGACATCGTCGTCACCGGCCGCGTCACCGACGCCTCGCTCGTGGTCGGCCCCGCGGTGGCGCACTTCGGCTGGAGCGAGACGCAGTACGACGAGCTGGCCGGCGCCGTCGTCGCGGGCCACGTCCTCGAGTGCGGCACGCAGGCGACCGGGGGCAACTTCTCCGGCTTCAAGACGCTGCCCCTGGACGGCTCCCCGCTCGGCTTCCCCGTCGCCGAGATCGCGGCCGACGGCTCGAGCGTGATCACCAAGCAGGCCGGCACCGGAGGGGCGGTCACGGTGGACACGGTCACCGCCCAGCTGGTCTACGAGATCCAGTCGACGCGCTACCTCAACCCCGACGTCACCACCCACCTCGACAGCGTCTCGCTGACCCAGGAGGCGACCGACCGGGTCGCGATCAGCGGCGTCACCGGTCAGGCGCCGCCGCAGCAGCTCAAGGTCTGCCTCAACACGCTCGGGGGATTCCGCAACTCGATGGAGCTGGTCCTCACCGGCCTCGACATCGACGCGAAGGCCGACTGGGTGCGCTCGCAGGTCGACGGTGCGTTCACCGCCGACGAGGTCACCTGGACCCGCACCGCGCTTCCCGCCCTCGACGCGGACACCGAGGAGGGTGCCTCCTGCCTGCTGCGCTGCACCGTCAAGGACGCCGAGGCCGGCCCGGTCGGCAAGGCCTTCACCGCTCCGCTGGTGGAGCTCGCGCTCGCGTCCTACCCCGGGTTCACGATGACCGCGCCACCCGGCGCCCCCACGCCGTACGGCCTCTACCGGGCGGCGTACGTCGACCGGTCCGAGGTCACCCACACGGTGGTCCACGCCGACGGGAACCGCGAGGTGGTGGCCGACCCGACGGCGTTCGCCGACCACGACGAGTCCGCCGGTCGCCGCCCCTCGCCGTACCCCGCACCGGCCGACTCCCTGACCCGCCGGATGCCCCTGGGCTCCTTCGTGCACGCCCGCTCCGGCGACAAGGGCGGCGACGCCAACCTCGGCCTGTGGGTGGCCCACGACCCGGCGGTCGACGAGGAGAAGTACGCCGCGCGGGTGACCTGGCTGACCAAGCTGATCACCCCACGCAAGGTACGCGAGCTGGTGCCGGAGGCCGACGACCTGGAGATCGAGGTCTACGTGCTGCCCAACCTCGGCGGGGTCAACGTCCTGATCCGTGGCCTCCTCGGCGAGGGCGTGGCCGCCTCCACCCGCTTCGACCCGCAGGCCAAGGGCCTGGGGGAGTGGGTCCGATCCCGCTCGGTCCAGATCCAGGAAGGGCTCTTCTGATGGCAGGCTCGCACGCCAGTCCCAACGCGACCTTCGAGATGGGGGCGGAGTTCACCCGCCGCGAGATCGCGCCGCACCTGCAGCAGTGGGAGGACGACCTGGTCCTGCCGCGAGAGCTGCATGCCTCGGCGGCCAAGCAGGGTGTGCTCGGCGTGAGCTTCCCGGAGGAGGTGGGCGGCCAGGGCGGGGACCTGCTCGACACCACCGACCTGCAGGAGGGGATGTTCTCGGCCGGCGCGTCCTCGGGGCTGATGGCCGGGCTGTTCACCCACGGGATCGCCCTACCGCACATCGTCGCCTCGGGGAACCCCGATCTGATCGACCGGTTCGTCCGCCCCACGCTCGCCGGCGAGACGATCGGCTCGCTGGCGGTCACCGAGCCGGGTGGCTGCTCCGACGTCGCGGGCATCCGGACGACGGCCGTGCGCGAGGGCGACGAGTACGTCGTCAACGGCGCCAAGACCTTCATCACCTCCGGCACCCGCGCGGACTTCGTGACGACCGCGGTCCGCACCGGCGGCCCCGGCCACGCCGGCGTCTCGCTGCTCGTCGTCGAGAAGGGCACGCCCGGCTTCACCGTCGACCGGGCCCTGACCAAGATGGGATGGCACTGCTCCGACACCGCCGAGCTGTCCTACGTCGACGTCCGCGTCCCGGTCGCCAACCTCGTCGGCGCCGAGAACTCCGGCTTCTACCAGATCGCCGAGCAGTTCGTCGTCGAGCGGATCGGGCTGGCGACGCACGCCTACGGCATCGCCGGGCGGGCCCTCGACCTCACCGTGCAGTACTGCCGCGACCGCGAGACCTTCGGCAGGCCGCTCATCGCCAACCAGGTCGTGCGCCACAAGCTCGTCGAGATGCGGCGCCAGGTCGAGGTCGCTCGCATCTACGCCCGCGAGGTCGCCCGCCGTCACGTCGCCGGGGAGAACGTCATCGCCGAGGCCTGCCTGGCCAAGGAGACCGCCTGCAACACCGCGACGTACGTCTGCGACGCCGCCGTGCAGTTGCACGGCGGCGCGGGCTACATGCACGGCACCGAGGTCGAGCGGCACTACCGCGACGCCCGCATCCTGCCGATCGGCGGTGGTGCCACGGAGGTGCTGGCCGACCTGGCCGCCAAGCTGTTGGGCTACGCGTCATGACCCATCGCGAGGCCATGCTCGAGAAGATCGACGCCCTGGAGGCCGAGCACGCCAAGGCCGTCGCCGGCGGGGGCGAGCGGAGCGTCAAGCGCCACCACGACCGCGGCAAGCTGATGCCGCGCGAGCGCATCGAGCTGCTCATCGACGAGGGGTCGGCGTTCCTCGAGCTGAGCCCGCTCGCCGCCTGGGGGTCCGACTTCACCGTCGGGGCCAGCGTGGTGACGGGCATCGGCGTCATCGAGGGCGTCGAGTGCCTGATCACCGCCAACGACCCGTCGGTCAAGGGCGGCGCGAGCAACCCGTGGACGACCAAGAAGATCTTCCGCGCCTCCCAGATCGCCGAGGAGAACGGGCTCCCGACCGTCTCCCTCGTCGAGTCCGGCGGCGCCGACCTGCCCACGCAGAAGGAGATCTTCATCCCGGGCGGCAAGCTCTTCCGCGACATCACCCGCGCCAGCGCCCGCAAGGAGCCGACCGTGGCGCTGGTCTTCGGCAACTCGACCGCCGGCGGCGCCTACGTGCCCGGCATGAGCGACTACACCGTGATGGTCCGGGAGCAGGCCAAGGTCTTCCTGGGCGGCCCCCCGCTGGTCAAGATGGCCACCGGCGAGGAGTCCGACGACGAGTCGCTCGGGGGTGCCGAGATGCACGCCCGCACGTCGGGCCTGGCCGACTACCTCGCCGAGGACGAGCGCGACGCCATCCGGATCGGACGCCGGATCATCGCCCGGCTCAACCACCGCAAGGCGCGCCCGGACTCCGACGTGCCGGCCTACGCCGAGCCCGCCGGCGACCCCGAGGACCTGCTCGACCTGATCCCGGCCGACCTCAAGGAGCCCTTCGACCCGCGCGAGGTGATCGCGCTGCTCTGCGACGGCGTCAGCGCCAGCAACGGCGCCGTCCTCGACGAGTTCAAGCCCCTCTACGGCACCTCGCTGGTCACCGGCTGGGCCAGGCTCCACGGGCGCCCGATCGGGATCCTCGCCAACGCGCAGGGGGTGCTGTTCAGCGAGGAGGCTCAGAAGGCCACGCAGTTCGTCCAGCTCGCCAACCAGAGCGACACCCCGCTGCTGTTCCTGCACAACACGACCGGCTACATGGTCGGCAAGGAGTACGAGCAGGGCGGCATCATCAAGCACGGCGCGATGATGATCAACGCCATCTCCAACTCCACCGTGCCGCACCTGACGGTGATCATGGGGGCCTCGTACGGCGCCGGCAACTACGGCATGAACGGTCGTGCCTTCGACCCGCGGTTCCTGTTCACCTGGCCCTCGGCCAAGTCGGCGGTGATGGGACCGGCCCAGCTCGCCGGCGTGCTCGAGATCGTCGCCGAGGCCTCGGCCACGTCGAAGGGCGAGACCTTCGACGCCGAGGGCTTCAAGGCGGTCAAGGAGGTCGTCGAGGCCCAGATCGAGGAGCAGTCGATGCCTTACTTCCTCTCCGGGATGTTGTACGACGACGGGGTCATCGACCCCCGCGACACCCGCACCGTCCTGGGCATCTGCCTCTCCGTCATCGACAACAAGACGTTCGCGGGCACCGACCGCTTCGGCGTCTTCCGAATGTGAGCGCGCTGTGATCACCCGACTCCTCGTCGCCAACCGGGCCGAGATCGCCAGCCGTGTCTTCCGCACGTGCCGCGACCTCGGCATCGAGACCGTCGCGGTCCACTCCGACGCCGACACGGACCTGCCCTACGTCGCCGAGGCCGACCACGCCCTACGACTGCCGGGCACCAGCCCGGCCGAGACCTACCTGCGCACCGACCTGATCCTGGAGGCCGCGCGTCGCAGCGGGGCGGACGCGATCCACCCCGGCTACGGGTTCCTCTCCGAGAACGCCGACTTCGCGCGCGCCGTCATCGACGCCGGCCTGACCTGGATCGGACCGGCTCCGGAGTCGATCGTCTCGATGGGCTCGAAGATCGAGTCCAAGAAGCTCATGGAGGCGGCCGGCGTCCCGGTCCTGACCAACCACACGGCCGACAGTACGACCGAGTCCGACCTGCCGCTGCTGGTCAAGGCCAGCGCGGGCGGCGGCGGTCGCGGGATGCGGATCGTCCGGTCGCTCGCAGACCTGGCCGCCGAGATCGAAACCGCAACGGCCGAGGCCGAGTCGGCCTTCGGCGACGGCACCGTCTTCGTCGAGGCGTACGTCGAGCGCGGCCGCCACGTGGAGGTCCAGGTCGTGGGCGACGGGCGCGGCGGCGTGCTGGTGCTCGGCGAGCGGGACTGCTCGCTGCAACGCCGCCACCAGAAGATCGTCGAGGAGGCTCCGGCCCCGCGACTCCCCGAGGCCACGAGGACCGCGCTGCACGAGGCCGGACGCGCGGCGGCCGCGGCGATCGACTACCGCGGGGCCGGCACGGTCGAGTTCCTCTACGACGCCGAGCGCGACGGCTTCTTCTTCCTCGAGATGAACACCCGGCTCCAGGTGGAGCACCCGGTCACCGAGGCGGTGCACGGCGTCGACCTGGTCGCCCTCCAGATCGCGGTCGCCGAGGGCGGCGACCTGCCCGGCGACGTGCCGGTGCCCCGCGGTCACGCCATCGAGGTCCGCCTGTACGCCGAGGACCCGGCCGCCGACTACCAGCCGCAGAGCGGACTGCTGTCGACCTTCGAGATCCCCACACCCGACGGGGTGCGCGTCGACACCGGCTTCACCTCCGGGAGCGTGGTCTCCACGCACTACGACGCCATGCTGGCCAAGGTGATCGCCCACGCCCCGACCCGACAGGAGGCGGCTCGCAAGCTGGCCGGCGTCCTCAGCCGGGCGAGGATCCACGGCCTGGTCACCAACCGGGACCTGCTGGTCGAGATCCTGCGCGAAGAGACCTTCCTGTCCGGGGAGGTCAGCACGGCGTTCCTGGTCGAGGACGGGGTTTCGAGGCTCGCTGCGCTCGCACCTCAACCACCGTCGGGGTCGTCGCTCGCACCTCGACCACCGTCGGGGTCGTCGGGGTCGTCGGGCGCAGTCGACCCGGCCTCGGGTGCGCCGGTCGCGGCGGCGATCGCCCGCGCCGAGCACGCCCGTCTTGCGCGGACGGTCCAGCAGCGCATCCCGGTCGCCTTCCGCAACGTCGTCAGCCAGGCCCAGGTCACCGAGTTCGAGGGCGTCGAGGCCGACGACCCGGTCCGCGTCGCCTGGTGGGGCACCCGCGACGGCTACGTCGTCGACGGCCACACCGTCGTGGCCGCGAGCCCGACGGCGGTGACGTTGGAGACCGACGGCGTGCGCACGACGTACGACGTCACTCTCAGCGCGTCGGCCGTGGACGTCGACCACCCCGGCGGACACCTCCGGCTCGTCCCGGTGCCCCGCTTCGTCGACCCGGCCGACGCCGTCGCCAGCGGCAGCCTGCTCGCACCGATGCCCGGCACCGTCGTCAAGGTCGCCGTCGAGGCCGGCCAGCAGGTCCGGGCCGGCGAGGTCGTCCTCGTCCTGGAGGCGATGAAGATGCAGCACACCGTGACCGCGCCCACCGCGGGCACGGTCACCGAGATCAACATCCAGCCCGGTGCGCAGGTCGCCGCCGGAGAAGTCCTTGCCGTCGTCGACGCACCAGCAGAGGGAGACCCCGCATGACCACCGCCCCGTCCGCGCAGTTCACCGAGACCGAGGAGCGCACCGAGCTTCGCAAGGCCGTCAGCAAGCTGGCCTCGAAGTACGGTCGCGAGTACTTCACCGACAAGGCCCGCTCCGGTGGGAAGACCACCGACCTGTGGCTCGAGCTGGGCAAGAACGGCTACCTGGGCATCAACATCCCCGAGCAGTACGGCGGCGGGGGCGGCGGCATCGGCGACATCGCCGCGGTCTGCGAGGAGCTTGCCGCGCAGGGCTGCCCGATGCTGCTGATGGTCGTCAGCCCGGCCATCTGCGGCACGATCATCACCCGCTACGGCACCGAGGAGCAGAAGCAGCGGTGGCTGCCCGGGCTGTGCGACGGCACCTCGACGATGTGCTTCGCGATCACCGAGCCGGATGCCGGCACCAACACGCACAACATCACCACGACCGCGCGCCGCGACGGTGACGGCTGGATCCTCAGCGGCCGCAAGATCTGGATCTCGGGCGTCGACGAGTCGGACAACGTGCTCGTCGTCGCGCGGACCGAGGACGCCAGGACCGGCAAGCTCAAGCCGTGCCTGTTCGTCGTCCCCACCGACGCGAAGGGCTTCGAGGCCAACCCGATCCCGATGGAGATCGTCTCGCCGGAGAACCAGTTCCAGGTGTTCATGGACGACGTCCGGCTGCCGGCCGACGCGCTGGTCGGTGACGAGGACGGCGGGCTCGTGCAGCTCTTCGCCGGTCTCAACCCCGAGCGGATCATGGCCGCCGCGTTCTCGCTGGGCCTGGCCCGGTTCGCCCTCGAGAAGGCGACGCAGTACGCCAAGGAGCGGGTCGTCTTCAAGGTCCCGATCGGGGCGCACCAGGCGATCGCCCACCCGCTCGCGCAGAGCCACATCGAGATCGAGCTCGCGCGCCTGATGAACCAGAAGGCCGCCGCCCTTCTCGACTCCGGTGACGAGATGGCCGCCGGCGAGGCCGCCAACATGGCCAAGTACGCGGCCGCCGAGGCCGCCTGCGACGTCGTCGACCGCGCGGTGCAGACCCACGGGGGCAACGGCGCGAGCCAGGAGTACGGCATGGCCGGCCTGCTCGTCGCCACCCGCGTCGGCCGGATCGCACCGGTGAGCCGCGAGATGATCCTCAACTTCGTCTCGATGCACTCCCTGGGACTGCCCAAGTCCTACTGACCCCGCGACCTTCTGACAGCCCTGACAGCCCTGACACCGTCGGCAGGGTGCACGGCCTAGGCTGGAGCCCATGTCCTCCCCGTGGTCCGTCGGCGGCGCCGCCGCCCTCCAGGAGCACGCGCCCACCGCGGGTGCGGCCCTGGGCGGCCTCGTGGCGCTCTGGCCGGCCGCGCTGAGCGAGATCCAGCTCGCCACGATCCGGATGGTCACCGCCGAGGGACTCGGCCTGAGCCCGCTCCGCAAGCCGCCGACCGGACCCCGACGTACGGCCGAGGTGCCGCAGGCGATCGTGATGGCCTTCGCCGAGCAGTTCGCCGCCGACGTCTCCGAGATCGGCGACGACCTGCGCGCCGCCTGGCTCGAGGCGATGGGCAAGGACGCCTTCGACGGTGCGCTGGCGGTCTACGTGGCCGACTTCGTCCCACGGGTCCGGGTGGTCCTCGACGGACTGTTCGGTCACGACGAGTGGTTCGACACGACGCTGGTCCGCTCCGACCACGCCCGGCTGCTGATGGACGAGTTCATCCACGAGGTGTCGCTGCTCGACCACCTCGACCCGGTCACCACCGAGCTGGTGCGCTTGCGCGGGGCCCGGCAGCACCAGTGCCGGATCTGCATGGCCAGGCGCAGCCTGGCCGCCGTGCGCGAGGGAGCGGACGCATCGATGTTCCAGCAGGTCGACGACTACCGCCACAGCACGCTCACCGAGGCCCACCAGGCGGCGCTGGCACTCACCGACGCCCTGATCTGGACGCCGGCCAACCTGCGGGCCCGTGACGTCGAGGCGGTCCGCACCAACCTGGAGCCTGCCGAGGCCGTCGAGGTGGTGCTCGACGTGATGCGCAACGCGACCAACAAGATCGCCGTGGCGCTCGGGGCCGACGCGCCCGAGCAGGCGGGCGTGCAGCTCTTCGAGGTCGACGAGGCCGGGCGCCTGTACTTCCCGTGAGGGGCATCGGACAGGCAGCGCGATAGATTCGGCTCATGGGCGTGGTGAGCGGCATCGACCGCACGCAGCGCCGGTTCACGCCGTTCAGCTTCCCGCTGGCGGTGATCTACAAGTTCTTCGACGATCAGGGCAACTACCTGGCGGCGGCGCTGACCTACTACGCGTTCATCGCGATCTTCCCGCTCCTGCTGCTGGCCTCCTCGATCTTCGGCTTCTTCCTGCAGGGCAACCCCGAGCTGCAGGAGCAGGTCCTCAACTCGGCGCTCGCCACGTTCCCGATCATCGGTGACCAGCTGGGCCGTCCCGAGGGGCTGCAGGGCTCGACGGGGGCGGTGATCGTCGGGACGGTCGCCGCGCTGTACGGCGCCCTCGGGCTCGGCGTGCAGATCCAGAACCTCCTGGCCGTCGCGTGGGCCGTGCCGCGCAACAGCCGACCCAACCCGATCCTGCTGCGAGTCAAGAGCCTCTTCCTGCTGGTCTTCGCCGGGCTCGCGGTCCTGGGCATCTCGATCTTCTCCGCGATCGGCGCCAACACCGAGGTCTTCGGCGACCGGCTCAACGGCACCATCCGGATCCTCATCCAGGTGGCCACGGTGATCATCGTCGGGCTCGTGCTGACCGCGCTGTTCCGCTTCGCCCGGGCACCCAGCCCGCAGCGGATGCGCAGCGCCCCGGGGGCCTTCACCGTCGCGATCCTGTGGCAGGGGCTGCAGTACGTCGGCACGGTCTACGCGACCAACGTCCTCAACGAGACGAGCAGCCTCAACCAGACCTTCGGCCTGGTGCTCGGGCTGATCGGCATCATCTACATCGCGGCCGTGATGGCCGTCTTCGGTCTGGAGGTCAACGTCGTGATCGCTCGTCGACTGTGGCCGCGCGCGTTGCTCACGCCGTTCACCGACCAGGTCGACCTGACCGAGGCCGACCGGCGCGCGTACGCGATGTACGCCCAGATGCAGCGGCACAAGGGGTTCGAGACGGTCGCGGTGCGCTTCGACGGTCGCGACGGCGGCACCCACGAGATCGTCCTCGAGCCGCACGCCAGGGGCCCCGAGACGCGGGTGCTGACCGAGCCGACCGTGGAGGTGCCGGTGCACCAGCGGCGGCGCCGGCAGAAGACACCGAAGATGCGGGAGACGGGGGAGACACGAGAGGCCCGGGGCGCGCCGACCTCGCAGGACTCGTCCCCGCCGGGGCCTACGCCGGGCTGAGCAGCCGCGCGCGCAGCGCGGTCACGGTGTCGTCGTCCAGGCCGAGCCCGTCGCGCAGGTAGGCCTCGAGCCCGCCGTATGTCGACTCCACGGCCTCGTCGGCCGCCGCGAGGTAGGAGGCGTCGGCGACCATGATCCGCTCGAAGACCGGCACCCGGTCCTCACCGAGGTGCTCGCGCACCATCGTGAGGTATTTCGTGCGGGTCGCCCGCCCGATGTCGTTGGTGCGCAGGTAGTCGGCGAGCACGACCTCCTCGGCCACCCCGACCATCCGCAGCAGGAGCGCCGAGGTCCAGCCGGTGCGGTCCTTGCCCGCCGTGCAGTGGAAGAGCTGGGCCGACGTCGAGGCGGCCAGGCCGCGCAGCAGCGTGGCGAAGGACGCGCGGGAGGCGGGGTCGGTGACGAAGCGGCGGTAGACCTCGCGCAGGGCCTCCTCGGCGGCCGCCGGGTCGGCCAGCTCGGCGCCGACGCCGTGCGGGATGCCGGTGACCTCGACGTGGTGCCAGGAGGCGCCGGGCACCACGACGTCCGGGTGGGCCTCGACCTCCGTAGCCTCGCGGAGGTCGTAGATGGCGGTGATGCCGAGGTCGGTGATGGTGCTCGCGTCCTCGTGGGTGAGCTGGAGCTCGTTGGAGCGGAAGAAGACGCCACGTCGCAGGGGGGTCCCGTCGCTCGCGACGTAGCCGTCGCCGGCGACGTCTCGGAAGTTGTCGGCCGAGGCCAACCGGATCAGCTCGTCGCCCAGGTTGCTCACGGCCCCAGGGTAGGAGACCTCTTCACTTCTCGGGGACGCGTCCGGATGACCAGGTGGTGAACCCTCAGGAGGGACTACCTCTCGGCGTGCGGCCTAGTCACTGTGGGGCAGGAGAGGTGCCACCCGCACGGGCCTGTCCTGCTGGGGCGGACGACGCGTAGAGTTTCCCGCGGCGGCACTGGGGAGAGTCGCCACCTATGGGAGGGAGATCTGCTCTCGCGTCACGCGGTAGAGCAGACCACCCGCAGTTCCAGAGCCCGGAGGCGCATCCGGGCCGAGGACGAAGGCGCCGACTCGGGTCGGTGGCCCTTCGCCCCCCTCGACATCTCCGGATTTCTCTGGACGTCCCCGGCCGCTCGGCCGCACACTTCTCCCGTGATCAAGATCCAGCTCTTCCTCGGGTTCGTGACCTTCGCCCTGTGGGTCTACTGCCTCATCAGCGTCATCACGACCCCGCAGGGGTCCATCCGCAACCTGCAGAAGCCGATCTGGCTGATCCTGGTGCTCCTCTTCCCGCTGGTCGGGTCGATCGCCTGGCTGGTCGCCGGTCGCCCCGAGTCGGCTCCCCGGCGTCCGGGTGCCTACGAGCGCAACGCGCCGGCCTACCCCGAGTACGACCGCCCCGGCCGGGCCGCCGCGGTCGACCAGGCCGCCGACGAGGAGTTCCTCCGGGGCGTGCGTGCGCGTGCCGAGGAGCAGCGCAAGCGGCACGAGCAGGCGCGGGGCGAGCGCGAGCGGTTGGCTGCCGAGGAGCGCGCTCGCTACCGGTCGCGGCCGCCCGCTGTCGACGGGGCGCCCGAGGACGCCTGAGCAGACGCCGGTCGGCGTGCGAGGAGCGCCGGCGACGCGCCTTGAGACAAAACGAGCCTGCACGCGGCCGTTCGGCTGTCGGGGTTTCGAGGCCGCTCTTTCCTCGCGGCACCTCAACCACCGTCGGGCGTCAGTCGCCGAGCGTCGGCGGGCGCGGGAAGAAGAGCGGCACCCGCGCGGCGTACTCGTCCCAGCCGGGGCGCTGGCTCATCGTCTTCTCGAGCAGCTTGGCCCCGGTGACGTTGCGGATGAAGAAGGTCATCGCGGCCGGGCAGGCGATGGTCGCCAGCCCCACGACCCAGCCCGAGCCCAGGCCGGCCGCGAGCCAGAGCCCCCACCACATGCAGGCGTCGCCGAAGTAGTTGGGGTGGCGCGTCCACGCCCACAGGCCGGTGTCCATCACGGGCGGACGCTCGTCCTTGGGTCGAGCCTTGTACGCGGCCAGCTGGCGGTCCCCGATCGTCTCGAAGGAGAAGCCGACGGCCCAGACGAGCACCCCCAGCACCACGGTCGGCACGTACGCCGTCCCGACGACCGCGCCGACGGCCACCGGCAGCGCCACGAACCACTGCACGATGCCCTGGACGGCGAAGACCCGTCGTACGGCGGTCCCGAGGCCCACCTCGGAGAGCGAGCCGCCCAGCATCTCGGCGTAGCGGGGATCCTCCTGGCCGGCGTGCTCGCCGAGCGCGCGCGAGCGCACGTGCCAGCCGAGGCGGCCGCCCCAGACGGCGACGAGCACCAGCACCACCCACCGACGCCCGTCCGCGTCGTCGGCGGCGAAGCCCACCAGGGCCGCGACCAGGGCGACGGCCACGAAACCCAGACCCCATGCGACGTCGACGACCGCGACCTTGTCGAGCTGCCGGGCGCGCAGGGCGGCGGCCCCCATCGACACCGTGACCGTCGCGAGGGCGGCCAGCAGCACGACGAGGATCGAGGGGAAGGTGTCCATGTCGGAAGGGTAGTGAGCACCCAGGGGTGACCGCACGACCGGAGGGGCGTCACCCGAGGGGAGCACTCAGAGGTTGTCAAAGGTAGTACCTTTCGTGCATCCTGGCGAGACGCGCGTCACACGTCGACGTCGCGGCATCTCGAGACCTGGAGGACCCGTGGACCCCATCACCCCCGTGCACGGCACGACCACGCTGCTGCTCATCGCTGCTGCAGCCGTGGCCCTGCTGCTGCTCCTGATCATCCGCGTGCGGCTGCACGCGTTCGTCGCGCTGGTGCTGGTCAGCGTCGTGACCGCGGTCGCTGCCGGCATCCCGACCTCGGACGTCCCCACCGCCCTGCTCTCCGGCTTCGGGAGCACGCTGGGCTCCGTGGCGCTGCTCGTCGGCTTCGGCGTGATGCTGGGCAGGCTGCTGGAGGTGACCGGCGGTGCCCAGGTGCTCGCCGACACCCTGATCAGCCGCTTCGGCGAGAGGCGGGCGCCGCTCGCGCTGGGAGTGGCCGCGCTGCTCTTCGGGTTCCCGATCTTCTTCGACGCCGGCCTGGTCGTCTTCCTTCCCATCATCATCACCGTCGCGCGGCGTTTCGGCGGCTCGGTCCTGCTCTACGCCCTGCCGGCGGCGGGAGCCTTCGCCGCCATGCACGCCCTCGTGCCGCCGCACCCCGGCCCCGTGGCGGCCGCCGACTTCCTCGGCGGTGACATCGGCACGATCCTGCTGATCAACCTCCCCGTCGCCGTCGTCGCCTGGTACGTCGGGGTCTACCTCTTCTCGCGCCTGATCGGGCGCCGGGTGCACGTCGACGTGCCCGGGCTCCTCTTCGGCCCGGCCGCGGGTGCCGACGGTTCCACGCCGGACGCCCGGACAGGCCGCGTCGGTGGCGTGGAGCCCGGGACCGCCGCAGTGCTCACCGACGGCCGTGCCGCCGCCACCGCCCCTGCCCCGGTCGTCTCGCCGGGAGGTGCGGCCCCGTCGTTCGGCCTCGTGCTCGGCCTGCTGCTGCTCCCGCTCGTGCTCATCGCCGGCAACACGGTGATCTCGACCCTTGCCTCGGCGGGCACCGTCGACGCCGAGGCCACCTGGGTCACCTCGTTGCAGCTGCTGGGCAACACCCCGATCGCCCTGCTGATCACGCTGCTCGCCGCCATCGGCCTGCTCGGCACCCGGGACGGACGCACGCTCGAGGACACCACGAAGCTGCTGGACCAGTCCCTGGCGCCGATCTGCTCGATCATCCTGATCACCGGGGCCGGCGGCATGTTCGGCGGCGTGCTGCGTGCCAGCGGGATCGGGGAGTCGCTGACCTCGTCGCTCTCCGACCTCGGCCTGCCGATCCTGCTGCAGGCGTTCGTCATCGCCACGATCCTGCGCGTCGCCCAGGGCTCGGCCACCGTCGCGCTGACCACCACGGCCGGCCTCATCGCAGCCCAGGTCGCGGCCGGCGGGTACGGCGACGTGCAGATCGCCGCGCTCGTGATCGCCATCGCTGCGGGAGCCACGGTGCTGTCCCACGTCAACGACTCGGGCTTCTGGCTGGTCAGCCGCTTCTTCGAGATGGACGAGGCCACCACGCTCAAGACCTGGACGGTCATGGAGACCACGTTGGGGCTCTCGGCGTTCGCCCTCTCGGTGCTCGTCTGGGTCGCCGGATGACGCAGGAGCCTGCTCAGACCGACCGGTCGGTCCCGGGTCCCTCGTCCGACAGCTCGGCGATGCCGGAGACCACCTCGAGGCACAGCGCGGTCATCGCCGTGCGCGCTGTCTCGGCGTCCCCGCCGGCCACCGCCGCGGCCACCAGCGTGTGCAGGTCGCGTGCCTCCGGCTTCGGCTCGGGAGGCATCAGGTGGTGGTCGGTGCGGCCGCGCAGCACCTCCTCGACGACGTCGCACAGGCCGGCGAACATCGCGTTGCCGGAGGTCCGGAGCAGCAGCCGGTGGAAGGCCACGTCGTGCTCGAGGAACGCCTTCAGGTCCCCGGCTGCTCCGGTCTCCTCCATCCGCTCGGCGAGGGCCACCAGCTCGGTCCGCACGGAGGCGTCGGCCCTGGTGGCCGCCATCGCCGCGGCCGCCGGCTCCACCGCGGCCCGGAGCTGGGCGAGCTCCTCGAGGTGGTCGCCCCGCCCGGGGCCGTCGAGTCGCCAGCGGATCACAGCCGGGTCGAAGGCGTCCCAGTCCTCGCGTGGCAGCACGGTGACGCCGGTGCGACGCCGGCTACGCACCAGCCCCATCGAGGCGAGCACCTGCACGACCTCGCGGGCGATCGTGCGGGAGATCTCGAACTCGTTGCCGAGCCACTCCAACGTGATCCTGGTGCCCGGCTCCAGCGAGCCCTGCACGATGCGTCCACCCAGCTCGCGAATAGCGTTGTGGTACACCGTGGACATGCCCCGAACCCTAGTCGCGCGCCGGCGTCAGGCAGCTCTCCTCGTCCGGTCCGGGCAGGTCGCCCCGTGACGCGCACCGTGCAACGCGCGCCGTCGCTCGTCGTGGCCATGGGCGTCTCGGGCACCGGGAAGTCGTCGGTGGGCACGCTCGTGGCCGAGCGCCTAGGCCTCGACTTCGTCGAGGGCGACGACTACCACCCGGAGTCCAACATCGCGAAGATGCGCGAGGGGATCGCGCTGACCGACGAGGACCGCCGACCGTGGCTGCAGATCCTCGCCGACCTGGCCGGGCGGCGCCTCGACGCCGGCCGCTCGCTCGTGCTCACCTGCTCGGCGCTGAAGCGCGGCTACCGTGACACGCTGCGCTCCGGCGTGCCGGGGGGAGCGGCGTTCTTCCTGCACCTGCACGCCGACCACGACGTGCTCTCGGCGCGGATGGCGCAACGCACCAAGCACTTCATGCCGACCTCGCTGCTGGACTCGCAGCTGCAGACCCTCGAGCCTCTGCAGGACGACGAGCTCGGCGCCGTCGTCGACGTGGAGCCCCCGATCGAGGAGGTCGCCGACGCGGCCGTCGACGCCCTGGGGGTCCAGGGAGTCGGGTGAGCGGTCCTACCAGGACCGCACGAGCGGGAGCGTGTGCTGTCCGCCGGGACGCACCATCAGGATCTGGTCGACGCCCATCCGGCCGTCGCGGAAGGCCATCGAGCCGCCGACGAGGTAGAGCTCCCAGACGCGGTAGACCTCCTCGCCCATCAGCTCGACCAGGCGGTCGCGGTTGGCGTAGAAGTTCTCGAGCCAGCCGGCCACGGTGTGCACGTAGTGCTCGCGCAACCCGTGCACGTCGCGGACCTCGAGGCCGGCGCGCTCCAGGAAGGCGACGGTCTCGCCGACCGGGCGCATGTACATGTCGGGGGCGATGAACGACTCGATGAAGGGTCCGCCGCCGGGCCACTTGCCGGTGCGCGACATCTGCTGGATCAGCACGCGCCCGCCGGGCTTGACCGAGCGGTGCAGCACCTCGGCGTACGTCGGGTAGTTCTTCTGCCCGACGTGCTCACCCATCTCGATCGAGGAGACGGCGTCGAAGGTGCCGCGCTCGGGCACCTCGCGGTAGTCCTGCAGCCGGATCTCGACGCGGTCGCCCAGGCCGCGCTCGGCGATGCGGGCGTCGATGAACTTCTTCTGCTCGGCCGCGATCGTGACCCCGACGACCTTGGCGCCGAACTTCTCCGCGGCGCGCAGCGACATGGACCCCCAGCCGCAGCCGATGTCGAGCAGGGTGGAGCCCTCCTCGAGACCGAGCTTGGTGCAGACCAGGTCGAGCTTGGCCTCCTGCGCCTCCTGCAGCGGCACCTCCGGCGTCGTGTGGTAGCCGCTGGAGTAGGCCATGTGGGGCTCGAGGATCAACGAGTAGAACTCGTTGGACAGGTCGTAGTGGTGCGCGATCGCGCGTCGGTCGCGCAGCGCACTGTGCAGCCGTCCACGGATCTGGGCCTGCGAGGCCGGAGCGGCCGGCGGGCGACCCAGGGCGCCGAGGTCGAGCGCGGTGCGCACGGCCTTGACGATCGCGGTGGGGGTCGGGCGCGCGCCGGACAGGCCGCGCTCCTTGGCCACGGCGAAGGCGTAGGTCAGGGCCTTGTCCAGGTCCCAGCCGTCGACCTCGGGGACGTCGAGCTCGCCGGTGACGTAGGCCTGCGCGGCGCCGAGCTCGCCCGGGTGCCACAGGAGACGCCGTACGGCGTCGACGGAGCTGAGCACGACCAGCGGGCCGTCGGGCGAGCCGGTCTCGGAGCCGTCCCAGGCGCGCAGCCGCACCGGCAGCTCGCCGCCGCCGATGAAGGGGGCGAGGGCCTCGGCGAGGCGTGGGGCGATGCCGGCCGACGCGCCGGTGGAGGTCACGTGCGTGGAGTCGGTCGTGGTCATCGGCCTCCCTCTCGCGAGAACGTCAGCTGGTGGTCGCCGATGTACTCCGAGGCGAAGCCGGCCAGGGAGTACTCGAGGTAGAAGTGCCACATCCGCAGGAACGTCTCGTCGAAGCCGAGCTCGAGGACCTCCTCGGAGCGGGCCTGGAACGCCTCGTCCCACATCCGCAGCGTGGGCACGTAGTGCAGTCCCATCGAGAACGGCTCGTGCATCTTCAGCGACGTGTGCTCGGCGGTGATCTCGTCGATGACCTGGACCGACGGCAGGAACCCGCCGGGGAAGATGTACTTGTTGATCCAGGTGTAGGTGTTGCGGGTGGCCAGCATTCGGTCGTGCGGCATCGTGATGGCCTGCACGCAGATCTTGCCGCCCGGGGCCAGGACCCGGTCGAGCGTCTCGAAGTAGGTCTGCCAGTACTGCCAGCCCACGGCCTCGATCATCTCGACCGAGACGATCGCGTCGAAGCTGCCCTGGACCTCGCGGTAGTCGCAGATCTCCACCGAGATCTGCTCGGACAGTCCGGCGGCCGCGATCCGCCGGTCGGCGAGCGCCTTCTGCTCCAGCGACAGCGTGATCGTGCGCACCGTCGCGCCGCGGCGCGCCGCGCGGATGGCGAGCGCGCCCCAGCCGGAGCCGATCTCCAGCAGGCGGGTGCCCTCGGTGACGCCGGCCTCGTCGAGCATCCGGTCGATCTTGCGCTCCTGGGCGCCGACGAGGTCGGCGACGCGGGCCTCGGACGGGTCGCCCTCGAAGAGCGCGCAGGAATAGCTGAGCGTCTGGTCGAGGAACAGCTCGAAGAGGTCGTTGGACAGGTCGTAGTGGTGCGCGATGTTGTCCTGGGAGTTCTCCTGGGAGCTCTTCTGCTTCTTGGGCGGCCGCTTGACCGCGAGGCTCCGCAGCTTCTGCAGCGGAGCAGGCACCAGGGTGGAGATGTCGGAGGCAAGCACGGTGAGGAATCCGCCGAGGTCCTCGGCCTCCCACGAACCGGTCAGGTAGGCCTCGCCGAAGCCGATGAGCGCACCCTTGCCGAGGCGGGCGAAAAACTCGTCGGGCCGCACGATGTGCATGCTCGGCCCGCCCTTGCCCCACGACTCACCGGCTGCGGTGGTCACGGTGACGTCCAGCCGGTTGATCGCGGTGATGAAGAGTCTGCGGGCGATCCGGGCCGACACGGCCGTCCGGGGGCCGGACGGGACGGTGTCGAGGCCGGGCCAGTGGTTGGCGCTGATGCGCTCGGGAGCGACGGTCATCGGACTTCCTCTTTCTGTACGTCGGCCTGCGTATGAGCCGGCCGCGGCCGTACGGGCAGGCGCCGCAGCCACAGCCAGATGCCGTGCGCGCGGATGAGCAGGGAGCCGCGCAGGGCCGCGGGAGCGGCGCTGCGCGCGGTGGCGTTGCTGCGCTCACCGATCAGGGAGGCGCTGAAGCGGTCTCCGTCGTCGGTGGTGAGCTCCACGACGATGTGGAGCTTGTCGCCCGGCACCGGGACCGTGAGGTCGTAGGTGCCGTCGGTGCCGTGGAACGGCGAGACGTACATGGCCTTGGGCGTCGTCGCCCGGCCCTGCTCGTCGGGGTGGACGAGGTAGGCGTGCCGGTCGCCGTAGGTGTTGTGCACCTCGACGACCGTCGCCGCGAGCTCGCCGGACTCGTCCCAGCACCAGAACACGCTGATCGGGTTGAAGCAGTAGCCGAAGGCGCGGGCGTTGGCCGCCATCATGATCCGGCCGGTGCCGATCTCGACGTCGCGGGCACGCAGGAAGGCGAGCACGTTGTCGCGGATCGACTCCTCGGGGTCCCCGAGGTGGTCGCGGGACTCGAAGCGTCCGAGGAAGCCGTGGTCGGGCAGGTCGTCGAGGTCGACGAGCCACATCCGTGAGCGGTGGGTGAAGCGGCGCTTGAAGGGCGCTCGCCGCGTGTGGCTGATCGTCGCGTCGAAGATCCCGCTCGCGATCTCCGGGGCAGCCTCACGCCCGGCACCGCCGGACGCGAACGTCTCGGGCCACTCCAGGCCGAGCCGCGTCGCGGCCGCGCGCCCGGAGCGCGCACCGTCCTCGTGGAAGCCCCAGCCGTGGTAGGCGCCGGCGAAGACGACCCGGTCGGTGTCGATCTCGGGCAGGCGGGCCTGGGCCGCGACCGACGTGGGGTTGTAGAGGGGGTGCTCGTAGGACATCCGGTCGATGACCGTGCTCGGGTCGACGAGGTCCTCGCCACCCAGCGTCACCAGGTAGTGCGTGTCGGTGTCGAGGCGCTGCAACCGGGTCAGGTCGTAGGTGACCATGACGCCGTCGTCGATCGGGCGGGGCACGGCGACGCCGGGACGGCGAAAGTTCCAGGAGGCCCAGGCCTTCTCGGCCCGGGGCAGCAGGGAGGTGTCGGTGTGCAGCAGCGCCGTGTTGGGCGAGTAGGGCATCGCGCCGAGCAGCTCGCGCTGCAGGGCGGTCGGCTCGGCCAGCATGGAGAGTGCCTGGCCGGGGTGCGTGGCGATGACCACGGCGTCGTACGTCGTGACCGCGCCGCTGCCGTCGGTGATCTCGACGCCACCCCGGCCGCCGGGACCCTGCCCCTCGGGGACCTCGAGCACCGAGGTGACCTTGGTGCCGAGCCGGATCGTGTGGGGTCCGGAGGTGAGCTCGGCCTCGATCTTGGAGACGTAGGAGTGGGAACCGCCGGTGACGGTGCGCCACTGCGGCGAGCCGAAGATGCCGAGCATCCCGTGGTGCTCGAGGAAGGTGAAGAGGTAGCGGGCCGGGTAGTCCAGGGACACCTCGGGCTCGCACGACCACACGCAGGCCACGACGGGCTCCATGAAGTGCCGCACGAAGTAGGCGCTGAACCGGCCGGCCTCCAGGAACTCCCGCAGGGTGCGGGTGTCCGACTCCTCGGCGAGCAGCGCCTTCGCGAGGCGGTGGAAGCGCGGGATCTCCACGAGCATCGCGAGGTAGCGGGGCTTGCGGAGGTTGGCGGAGGTCGGGAAGAGGCCCTCGCGACCGAGCGCGCCGGCCCACTCGAGGTCGGAGTCGTCGTCGGTGATCGACATCGACATCTCCGAGGCCTGGGTGGCGACGCCGAGCTCGGCGAACATCCGCAGCAGGGTCGGGTAGGTGCGGGGGTTGTGCACGATGAACCCGGTGTCGATGCCGAGCATCCGGGTGCTGCCGTCGGCCTGCTGCTCGGGCACCTGGTGGGTGTCCGCGTGTCCTCCGAGCCGGTCGTCGGCCTCGAGGAGGGTGACCTGGGCGGTGCGCGAGGCGATGTAGGCGGCGGTGAGTCCGGCCACGCCGGAACCCACCACGGCGACCTGTCGTGGCCGTGGTGTCATCTCGCCGCTCAGCTCTCGGGGAAGTCGAACGCGGCCACGATGCGATCGGTCGAGGGGGTCTCGACGCCACCGGCCTTCTCGATGGTGATCGCGAGGCCCTGCGCCGATCCGGGGTCGCCCTCGACGAGCACCTTGCTGGCGTCGCCGTCGACCAGGCCGGCCGGGACCTCCACACCGTCGTGGATGGTCCAGAGCTGGTAGGTGCGACCGCTCTGCAGGCGCGGCATGTTGTGGGTCGAGACGTACGCCGAGTTGAGGGACGGGGAGCGCGTGACCGTGATCGCGCCGCCACCGTCGAGCTCCTTGGTCAGGACCTGGACGTCGGTGGCCTGCTCGAGCTGGGCGGCGGTGAAACCCGTCGACGACGGCTGCTCCCACGGGTGCCACACGGTGGCGCCCACGCCACCGATGACGACGAACGCGGCTGCGGCGGCGACCATCGCCGGGAGGCGGCGACGGTGGGCGCGGGCCCGGTCCTGGACGTCGGCGAAGAGCGGCGGCAGCGGCCGCACGGTCTCGATCGTGGAGAGCACGCGGTCGCGCAGATCGGGTGGCGCCTGCTGGGAGACGGTCTCGGCGAGCAGCGCCGCGCCCTCGCGCAGCGAGTCCACCTCGGCCTGGCAGTCGGCGCACCCGGCGAGGTGCCGCTCGAACTGGGCCCGTTCGAAGTCGTCGACGGCGTCGACGGCATAGGCTCCCGAGAGAGCGTGGATGTCCCCACTCATGAGCCCACTCCCATCTTGTCGCGCAACCGGATGAGTCCATCGCGGATGCGGGTCTTGGCGGTCCCGACAGGGAGCTCAAGTATCCCTGCCACTTCGGTATGTGTGTAACCACCAAAATACGCGAGCTCGAGAGCCTCTCGCTGTACGTCGGTGAGACTTGCCATCGCCTTGCGCACCCGCTGGGCCTCCATGGAGGACTGGGCGGCATCCGCAGTGGTGTCGATGTCGATCGTGTGGTTCTGCTGGTGGTACGTCGTGTCGCGTCGCGTGGACGCCTCGGCCGACCGCACGCGGTCGACCGACTTACGATGACAGATCGTCATCAGCCACGAGAGAGCGCTGCCCTTGTCGGCGTCGAACCTGCTGGAGGTCCGCCAGACCTCGAGGAAGGCCTCCTGGGTGACCTCCTCGGCCTGGGCCGGGTCGCGCACCACGCGGACGGCCAGGCCGTGCACGCGGGCCTGCGTGGCGTCGTACAGCTCGGCGAACGCGGCCTGGTCCCCCCGGGCGGAGCGGCGCAGCAGGTCCGCGAGCCGGTCGGCGGCGCTCGCCGCCGGCACCCCCGCGAGGGGGGTGCCGGACGACGTGCGCTTGGCCTGACTCATCTGACTCAGCTGATCCTCGGTGGTGAGGCGATCAGGAGATCGGGCCGGCGAGGACCGAGTCGATGACGTAGACCGTGGCGTTGGCGGTGGGGATGTTGCCGCACAGCACGGTGGCGGTGACGGTGCCGTCGGAGACGGTCATGCCGTCGGTGTCGCCCTCGACGGTCAGCGTGTCGCCGGCCAGCGTGTCCTGCTCGCCCACGACGGCGTCGGCGTCGAGGTTGGCGCCGATCACGTGGTGCGCGAGGGTGACGTAGAGGGCCGAGTCGGTGCCCGACTCGTCGGCCTGGGCCTCCTCGACGAGACCGTTGAGGGCCTCGGGGTCGATGGCCTCGAAGGCACCGTTGAACGGCGCGAAGACGGTCAGCTCGGGCGCACCGTTGAGGGTGTCACCGAGGCCGTTGACGGCGCCCACGGCGCCGACGAGCTGCTCGAGGAGCGGGTTGTTGCCGGCGGCGGTGGCGACCGGGCTGTCGGACATGCCGACGAAGGAGCCGTCGCCATCGGCGGGCACCTGGTCGCAGGCGTCACCGAAGGTCTGGGCCTGCGGGTCGTCGCCACCGGTCTCGGTGTCGGTCTCCGAGGAGGTGTCACCGGAACCGGTGGTCGAGGTCTCCTCGTCGTCGCCACAGGCGGCGAGCGTCAGGGACAGGGCGAGGACGGCGGCGGCGGCGGTGCCGCGGCGGACGGTGTTGAGCTTCATGGGGTGATGCCTTCCGTTAAGGGGAATTACGGGGAGTGATTCGCCGCCTGGGCGCCCGCGGATTGGTCGTGTTGGGCCTGGTTTGGCGGTTTGTGCGGTGACGGCGCTCACATCGGGGAGCGCAGGCAGGCCACGAGCCGCTGGGACGCCGACAGCGGGCCCGCCCGCGCCCCATGGCGCGTGCGGACCCGCTGCTGGTGGTCTGGTCAGGCGGTCTCGACGGGAGCTCAGCCCACCGTGAACTGGACCGTGTGGATCCCCGAGGCCCCCTCAGGGAAGGGCTCGGCGCGGGCCGCCGTCTGGGTGCCGCCGCTGCCGTCGATGCAGCGGGCCGCGACGCGGTGGTTGCCGGACTTCAGACCCTTGACGACCAGGAACCACTGGCGCCAGTAGACGTTGTTGACGTCGGCGCCGACCTCGGCGTCCATCCAGGCTCCGCCGTCGACCTGCACCTGGACCTTCGTGACGCCCCCGTCGTTCTGCGCCCAGGCCACGCCGCCGACGACGAGCTCGTCGCCGGTCACCGTGCTGAGCACGCGGGGCGTGTCGATGCGGGTGGAGGGCTTGATCGGGGTGTCGGTGCCCCAGCCCTTCTTGGTCCAGTACGCCTCCTGCTCGGCGTACGTCGTCAACGTCAGCTTGGTGAGCCACTTGGTGGCGCTGATGAAGCCGTAGAGGCCCGGGATGACCATCCGGACCGGGAAGCCGTGCTCGCGGGGCAGCTGCTCGCCGTTCATCCCGACCGCGATCAGGGCGTCGCGCCCGTCGGTGGCCAGGTCGAGCGGGGTGCTGATGGTCATCCCGTCGAAGTCGGTGGACAGGATCTGGTCGGCCTGCGAGCCCACGCCCGCCCGGTCGAGCACGTCCTGGAGCGGTACGCCGAGCCAGCGGGCGCCGCCGACGTACTTGCCGCCGACGCTGTTGGACACGCAGGTCAGCGTGATGTCGCGCTCGACCATCGGCATGTCCAGCAGCTCGTCGAAGGAGATCTCGAGCTCGTTGTCGACGTCGCCGTCGACCTTCAGGCTCCAGCCGTCGGAGTCGACCACCGGGACGTCGAGCCGGGTGTCGACCCGGTAGAAGTCGGCGTTGGAGATCCGCAGCGGCGTGATGCCGTCGACTCGGCCCTCGAGCCCCTCGGGCAGGGCGGGGGCGGTCTCGCCCGCGGCGGGGCTGGGCAGCGTGACGTCCTCGGCGCGGGCGCGCAGGTTGCCGATCCAGCGGCCGGCCGAGCCGGCGACGATCGCGGCGCCGGCGAGGACGCCGGAGGTGATGAGGACCGTGCGGCGACGCGCGTTCGGGCCGCCGGTGGAGACCACCCCGGTGTCGTGGCTGACCGAGTCGTCGCTCCCGCTGGGGACCGGGCCCGTCGTGCCGCCCGACACGTCGACCATGCCCGAGGGCAGGTTGCCGCGTCCGGCGGCGCCGGAGTGGTCGGAGATGCCCGCGCGGGGGTCGAGGGACTGGCCGGTCGCCGTGCGGTGCAGGACCCACAGCGCTGCCACGCCGGCGAGAGCGGTGAAGAAGCTGGGCACGACGTCCAGGAAGCCGGCTCCCGACCGGGTCACGGCGGCGACGCCGGCGACGACGACCAGGGCGAGCAGCATGCCGCCGCCGATCTCGAAGCGCTTTCTGGTCAGGATGCCGGCGACCGCGGCGAGCACCAGCACGCCGACGAGCACCGAGCCGACCAGGATCACCTTGTCGTAGTTGCGGGCGGCGAAGTCGAACGGCCCGATGCTGAAGCCGTCGGACTCGAACTGCTTGATCGCCCACTCCTTGATGCTCGCGGGCGTGTTGTCGATGACGGCTGACCCGACGGCCAGCACGGGCGAGGAGTCGGGGCGCATCACCGAGGCGACGAGGTGTCCCACGGCCATGCCGAACAGCGTGGCCAGGAGACCGAAAAGGGCGTATGCGCGGCGGGACTTCATGGTGTTCATTCGTCGCGGAGCGCTGCGCCGGATGGGTCGGGCAGGATGGGGGGCATGTCACAGAACGCCCTGGTCCACCTCGCCGTCGAGGGTCGCACCGCGACCGTCACCCTGGACTCGCCCCACAACCGCAACGCCCTCTCACGCCAGCTCGTCACCGAGCTCGCCGAGCGTCTGGAGGAGGCCGAGGCCGACCCCGGGGTGCTGGTGGTGGTGCTGCAGTCGGCGGACCGGGTGTTCTGCTCGGGCGCCGACCTGTCCGAGGCCTCCGGCGGATCGATGGCCCAGGGCACCCGGGCGATCGTCGACCTCCAGCGCTTCATCGTGGCGATGTCCAAGCCGGTCGTGGGCCGGGTCGCCGGCCCGGTGCGGGCCGGGGGGATCGGCCTCGTGGCGGCCTGCGACATCGTGGTCGCCGCCGACGAGGCCTCGTTCGCGCTCACCGAGGTCAAGCTCGGCCTGACCCCGGCCGTGATCTCGCTGACGGTCCTGCCCCGGCTGTCGTCGCGCGACGCGGCGTACACGTTCCTGACCGGCGAGACCTTCGGGGGCGCCGAGGCCGCCCGGATGGGCCTGGTGACCGAGTCCGTGGCCGCCGAGGCCCTGGACGCCCGGGTGGCGGAGGTGTGCGAGTCGCTGGCGACCGGTGCGGCGCAGGGTCTGCGGGAGACCAAGGCGCTGCTCGCCCGCGACCTGCTCGGCCGCATCGACGCGCAGCGCGACGACATGGCCGAGCTCTCGGCGCGACTGTTCGGCTCCCAGGAGGCCAAGGAGGCCATGACGGCGTTCCTCTCCCGCGGGAGGTGAACTCCGTGCGCAGGGCTCGGCCGGACCGGGATCCCTTTGTAGACTGGATGACTTGCCACGTCCGGCAAGCCCCGGCCCCTGAGGCCGAGCACCAGTATCTGGGGGAGCACGCAGCGTGAGTGAAGAGCTGGCCGAGCAGGAGATCGCTCGGGAGCAGGAGTTCGTCGACCGCGTCCACCGGCAGCTGGCCGACGCGGGCAAGGCCGCGCAGCAGCTGGCCCGTGAGGGCCACGACCGCGGCCGGCTGGGCCACGAGGGTGGCCTCGTCGAGCGCGACGCGATGGTCTTCCAGGCCGCCAAGCGGATGGCGCAGCTCGATGCCGCCCACGAGGGACTGGTCTTCGGTCGGCTCGACCTGAAGCCCGAGCTGGACCCCGAGCCGCGCTACGTGGGCCGGATCGGGCTGCGCGACGCCAACCGCGACTCCCTGCTCATCGACTGGCGGGCCCCGGCTGCCGCTGTCTTCTACCAGGCCACCGCCGCCACCCCGCAGGACGTCGTACGGCGTCGGGTGCTGCGCTCGCAGGGTCCCACCGTCGTGAGCGTCGAGGACGAGCTGCTCGACGCCGAGGCCAACACCGACGACCTGCCGATCGTCGGCGAGGGCGCCCTGATGGCGCAGCTGTCTCGGGCGCGGGACCGCACGATGCACTCGATCGTGGCCACCATCCAGGCCGAGCAGGACCAGGCCATCCGCGCGCCGGGCAAGGGTGTGGTGACGATCTCCGGCGGCCCCGGTGTCGGCAAGACGGTCGTGGCGCTGCACCGGGCGGCCTACCTGCTCTACAGCGACCGGCGCCGCTACGAGTCCGGCGGCGTGCTGGTCGTGGGCCCCAGCGGGGTCTTCATGCGCTACATCGAGCGGGTGCTGCCCAGCCTGGGGGAGACCGCGGTGGCGCTGCGCTCGCTCGGCGAGGTCGTCGACGGCGTGCGCGCGACCCGTCACGACGAGCCCGCGGTCGCCGACGTCAAGGGCTCGGCCCGGATGGCCGAGCTGATGCGTCGGACCGCGCGCCAGCAGGCGCCGGGGAGCCCGCGCGAGTTCTCGATCTTCTGGTACGACTCCCGGCTGACCCTGGACCGGGGTCTGCTCGGCAAGCTGCGGCGTCAGCTGATGTCGCAGGGTCGCCGGAACCGGCAGATGCCGCGGGTCACCCCCACCCTGCTGGACGCCCTGTGGCGCCAGGTCCGCGGCGAGCGTGGCCGCGACCGGGGCCGGGAGTACTTCAACGACGACCTGCTCAGCACCGACGAGTTCCTCGACTTCGTGATCGGCTGGTGGCCGCCGCTGAGCGCGCCGGACGTCCTCGACTGGCTGCGCGACCCCGAGCTGCTGGCGCGGGTCGGCGACGGGATCGTCTCGGCCGAGGAGCAGCGGCTGCTGCTCAAGTCGTGGGGCGACGGCTCGCGGCTCTCGATCGAGGACGTTCCGCTGCTCGACGAGCTGCGCTACGCC
>NZZG01000170.1 GCA_002698575.1 Pimelobacter sp.
GCGCCGTGCCGACGTGCTCGAGCACCACATCGCGCCCATCACGACGCTCAGCGATCTGGACCTTCGTGGCCCCCGCTCGACCTGGGGACTTCCGCACGAACACCACCGGCGCGACCCTACCGAGCCCCGGGGTGTGTCAATCAGCGCCGCCGCAACGCGCTCACCTGCGAAGACACCGACGACCTCACTGATTCGCGGTCAAGTGGCACGAGTCAGGACAGACGAGGGAAGCGGACGTGCTCGTGTGGCTCATCAGCGGCCAGCACGTCGTCGGAGAAGTGCCCTTTGAGGCGCGCCTGGTCATCGTCAACGAGATGCTCGCGCGGCTCCAGGAGCTTAACTGCGACCAGGACGCGCGCGATCCGATCGGGCAGGTCCACCACCGGATCCGCTCCATCTTTGACCCGACCGAATTCAGCTGCCTCAAGCCCAACGATTGCCGTCTCGATGACGACGATTGACGGACTGTGCCGAGTCCGAATCCCGGCTCCCCATACCGCGATTCGACACCTCACCAACCATCGGCACGCATGCTACGAAGGTCCGTAGTAGGTCCGTCCCCCCGGGGACGGACCAACGTCGTTTCAAGGGTTCTTGACGAAGCGTGACGGGCGGTGACGGACGCATCATGCACGGCGGCGTGAAGTTCTACCGTGGCTCGGCACCCGCTGCGCGCTCGTACGTCGAGGCTGACCACTCCCGTGCCGATGACTACTACCTTGCCGAGGGCAGCGGCGTTGCTAAGCACTACGCCGTCGCGATTCGCGACGGCGGCACCGTCACCGAACGGCGCCCCGACCTCGACGGCCCGAGCTACGAACGGTGGGTCGCCGGGCGCGACGTCGTCACCGGCCGCGCGAAGGGCCGACTGCGCGACGATGACCACGCGCTCCGGTTCGTCGAGGTCGTCGTCAACGGGCCCAAGACCTGGTCGCTCGCAGCCGCACTCCACCCGGACCTCGCCGACGCCTACGACGGTGCGCAGACTCGCGCGGTCGAGGAGGTCATCGCCTGGGTTGCGCAGCACGCGACGACACGTGTCGGGCCGCGCGGTCGACAGGTCCAGGTGCCCGTCGAGAAGATCGAGGCCGTGGTCGTACGGCACTACACATCGCGCGCCGGCGACCCGCACCGGCACCTGCACGTCCAGATCAACGCGCGCGTGTTTGCCGCGAGCGCGTGGCGCGGCCTTCACTCCGTCGGCGTCGTCGACTCCATCGAGGCGCTCAACGGCATCGGCCACGCCGTCGTCATGTGCGACCCGGAGTTCCGCGGAGCGCTCGCCTCGCGCGGCTACACACTTGACGACTCAGGCGAGATCGAACAGCTCTCGCCGTACGTCGGACGGTTCAGCCAACGCGCTGCGCAGATCACCCGCAACGTCGCCCGGTACGAGGCCGAGTGGAGAGCCGACCATCCCGGGGAAGAACCGGGGCCGAAGCTGATACGTTCGTGGGATCGACGCGCGTGGACCGACGCTCGTCCCGACAAGGTCGTGCCCCGCAGCGGCGCCGAACTGGTCGCTCGATGGAACGGGGAACTGCACGACCTTGGGTTCCGGCAGCCGATCGAATCGGCCCAGACTCACTCGACCCCTATCGGTCGCCTCCGGCGCGATGCGGCCGTCGACCTCGTCCTCACCCGGCTTGGTGCAAGACGCTCGGCGTGGAACGCGGCCGACATCCGCGGCGAGGTCGAGAAGGTCATCGCTGGCGTCGGCATCGTCGCTAGCCGAGCGGCGCGAACCGAGCTGGCTGAAGATCTCACCGCGCGGGCCGTCGCTACGTGCCGCACGCTCCGTGAACGACGCGACGTCCCCGACCACATCAGGAACCTCACCTCCGACCGCGTGCTCGACGTCGAAGCCAAGCTCATCGACGCCATCGCCACGCGCGCTCTGCACTCCGTCGAGCCGGCTGCCCGGGTCAGGGGCGGAGACCACCTCGACGCCGCGCAACGGGAGGTCGTCGCTGCGCTGGCCGGCGACGCCCGCGTCCTCGTAGTCGAAGGCGCCGCCGGCACTGGCAAGACCACCACGCTCGCCGCGGCGCGCGAAGCACTGGATGCTGACGACAGACGACTCGTCGTCGTCACGCCCACCATCAAGGCGGCACAGGCTGCACAACAACAGGTTGGCGCGGACGTGTTCTCTGCGGCATGGCTCATCCATCAACACGGGTTCCGCTGGGACGAGGACGGCCACTGGTCGCGCGTCGACCCCGCGCCACAAGCACGTGCACGCCTCCTACCCGGCGACGTGCTCCTCGTCGACGAAGCCGGCATGCTCGACCAGGACACGGCACACGCGCTGTTCGCGATCGCCGACCGGGCCGGCGCGACCGTGGCGCTCCTCGGCGACCGCCATCAGTTGCCTGCAGTCGGGCGCGGTGGGGTGCTCGACCTCGCTGCCCGATGGGCACCTCCCGAGGCGCACTTCGAGCTCGAGTCCGTGCACAGGTTCACCGACCCTGCGTACGCCGACCTCAGCCTGCTCATGCGCGGCGGTGAGCGTCCCGGCGAGGTATTCGACGCCCTTGCTGCGCGCGAACTGGTCGTCGTCCACGCCAGCGACGTCGAGCGCACCACCGCACTCGCCGACATCGGCGCGACCGGTGACGAACTGGTCATCGCCGACACCCGCGAGCAGGTCGGATCCATCAACGCGGCCATCCGCGACCGCCGCCACGACACTGGTGAGCGAGATGGCGAGCCCATCACCTGCCGTGGCGAGCGGATCGGCCTCGGCGATCGGGTTGCGACGCGCCGGAACGACCGCGACCTCGGCGTCGCCAACCGCGACATCTGGACCGTCGCCGGCATCGGAGACGACGGCAGCCTCATTGTCACCGGCCGCGCCGGCCAACGCGAGCTGCCCGCTGAGTACGTCGACCGACACGTCGAACTCGCCTTCGCCTCGACCGCATACGGCGCCCAAGGCGAGACCGTCGCCTCCGCCCACCTCGTCATCGGCAAAGCGACCGGCGCAGCCGCGGCGTACGTCGGCATGACCCGCGGCCGGCACCGCAACGTCGCTCACCTGGTCGCCGATTCGGTCGAGGACGCTCGACAGCAGTGGATCGAAGTCTTCAGCCGCGACCGCGCCGACCTCGGCCCCGGTCACGCAGCGACGAGGGTCGACGAGGACATCGACCGCTACGGCACCCGTCTCCCCGACGAATCCTGGACCCCGGCCGCGAGACCGCGCGGACGGGACCAGTCCGAGGTTCAACAGGCAGGCGGCGCTCCGCAACGTCCATATGGCGTCAGGCGCTGACATTCCTGCTCGAACCTGATCGCTGGGAACCGCCTTCCGCACATAGGTGACTAGAGCAGCCGACGCCGGCACACTCGCCAACCCAAGGGAGTCATCGATGAGCATCAAGCCGCTGGGCGTCCCCGACGAGTGGGACGACAACCACATTCTCATGTTCGAGGAGTTCTGCGCGTTCATCCGTACGCCGCAGCGCACCGTCCGCGAATGGCGTCCACTCAAGCGCGGACCGCGCTGGTGGCGCTTCAACGGCAACGGCCGCCTCTACACCACCGTCGCTGAGCTCCGCCGGTTCCTCAGGGCTGGCGAGTGAGATGGCGACCGGACCGACGACCGACCGCCCGCGGTGGCTCAGCATTCCCGCCGCCGCGTCGTGGGTGAGCCTCTCGGCCAAGACAATCCGCCGGCGCATTGCTGCCGGCGACCTCAGGGCCTATCGGTGCGGCAAGACCATCCGGGTCAAGACCGACGACCTGGAAGCGATGATGCGCCCCGTGCCGTCGGCCAAGGACTGGTGATTGAGCGGCGGCGTAAGGGCTCGCCCGCGTGTGAAAGCTCAACTGCGACGGGGTGGACGGGAACCTGCGCTACCTCGACCTCGCGACCCTCGGCACCCCCTCGTAGGGCTGGGCCAGGGCATTTGTCGCCCCCAGCGTCCACCGTGGGAGGTACTCGCTGTCGGAGCGCTTTGGCACACTCAAACGGGTGGATAGAGGCCTACCGAAGAAAAGTTCGCGGAGGTTTTCAGGGGTACGCCTCTGCGGCGTACTTACAAGGAAACGACCGAAGGACTGAGGTCGATTCCGCAGCACACGGAGAGATGAAATGGGCGAGCGCTCGAGCGAACCCCCGGATTCGTCCGGGCGCGACAGCGCGCACATACAACCTCCCGTCGGCCCCGACTTCGAAGACGAGGAGCTCCCAGCCGACGAGCGCCTGGATCGGATCCTCGCCGACGGCGACCTGCTGTACAGGCTCCAGGTCAGCGGCTACGCACCGGAGGAGTGGAAGCGGCCGTCGGAGGAGTTCGGGCGCTACGGCTATGACGTGTTCGTTGCGTGGATCTTCAACGGGAAGGTGTGGGCCAAGGTTCGCGAGAAGACCGGGTGGCAACTGCAGCGCCCCGCCCGGCCATTCAGCGGGGACGACGTATACATGCTCGCGGGCGACACGGTCGTCGCCAGTCTGGACGCGTTCTTGGAGCACGTGCTGAAGCGCAACAAGTGGGCACCGCACGGCGGCGCCTCCCTCAAGAGCTACTTCATCGGGCAGGGCTGCTTTCAGTTCCCAAATGCCCTGAAGCACTGGCGTAGGGAGCAGGAGCGCTTCGCCGAAGAGCGGATGGTCGCCGATCCGAGCCGCTACCTGCGTGGTACGGCTCCTCCGGCCGACGCACCGATGATCAACTACCAGAACGCAATCGAGGGCCTGATGGCGCTGTCGACGGACAGAGCCCGAGAGGCGCTCGCGCTGCAGTGGGCGGGCTACAGCCTGTCCGAAATCGCGGCGCGGCTTGGAGAGCCCGACGAGAAGACGGTCGAGAACCTGATCGGCTACCAGCGTCGCCGTCTTCGCAACCAGCAGAGCCCAGAGGAGGAGGCGGGATGAAGGATCCACGATCGATGGGGATCGAAGACCTGATTGAGCGCTCGTCGCTTGGGTCGAATGAAGCGCGAGTCGCGAGGGCGCGGGTTTCGCGTGCCAAGGGTGAGGCGCTCGCTCGCGCTGCCAGCGATCGGGCACGACGCAGGGAAGAAAGGAAGCGACGAAGTCAGGGGTAGGCGGTTCGGCCGGACCTATTAGTAAGCAGACGGTCCAACCGAGGTCGTCATAACTGATAGGAGTTCGACATGGCCAAGGGCCACGCGCGGAGCGCCATCACGGGGCGCTACATCTCAAGGGCGGCTGCTGCTCGGCACCCTCGTACCTCCGTCACCGAGTCTGGCGGCAACAAGGGGTCGGGCACGGCGTACCGCTCCGCGATCAGCGGGCGGTACGTGACGAAGGGGACCGCCCAGCGGTCGCCGAACACCACCGTCACCGAGAACGGCTGAGGTGTCGTCGCTGCGGCGGGCACCGGCTGGGGAAGCGGTGTCCGCCGTGCTTCGGCACCAGCGTCAGCATCGATCAGTTGAGCCGCTTTGTGTCGGGGCCGGCAGTCACACTGTCGATCCCGAGAGGAGTCCGAAATGCCCAACTACTGCGTCAACAAGGTCGCCCAGTCGAACGGCGATCACGAGGTGCACGACACCACCGCCGCCAAGTGGTGTCTGCCTAACCCCGCGAATCGCCAGGACCTGGGTCTTCACGCCGGCTGCGTCTCCGCGGTTCAGAGCGCGAAGAACTACTACTCGCAGGTCAACGGCTGCCGGTGGTGCGCACCCAACTGCCACACTGGGTAGGCGTCGTCAGCGGCTGACTGCCGGTCGACGCGGGCAACTAGCTCAGTTCTCGCTCGAGAGGGCGGTCCTCGCTAACAGCATCGCCATTGGTGTCAGTGCCCGGCGGTCAATCCGTGGCAGGCCGCGGTCGCGCTGCTCGGACGCGACGTTGGCCAGCGCGTGCGTCGCCTCGCGGAGCGCCCAACGCGACTGGTCGGTGCTGACCGGTCGTCCATCGCGCTGCCGCCAGCCGAGGTAGGTCAGAGCCTCGGCCAGCCGCTTGTCATGCCGTCCCTCCGGTTCAGACGCAAGGCACAGGAGGGCCAGCAGTCGAGCCTGAGTCGCGAAGGTGTCCTCGTCGCCGTCGACCAAACGGTCGGCGAGGTGACGCCACAAGACGGCCGGGTCGGCCTGAGCCGCCTTGCCGGGCTTGGTGAGCAGGAGCTTGCCCTTGGACTTCCGAAGCAGCCCGATCTGTTGGAGCGACTGGCGGAACTCGAGCATCGGGATCGTGAGGTCTTCACGATTGCGCTTCCCGATCCAGTCCCCCACCACGGGAACAACCTCCGACGCGGCCTCGACGTCGGCGGGCTTGAGATAGCCGGCGGCCGTGAGTGGGATGCCGTCGCCGCCCGCGCGATCGAGGAACCATTGGTAGGCGCGAAGGTTGGCAGTCAGAGTCGGCACGTCGGGCTGCTCGGGAGTTCCAATGGCGAGGGTGCGGGCGATGAAGTCGTCGCCGACCGGCGTCCGCTGGAGCTGGTTGAGAAGGACGACGAGGTCCGGGCGCACTCCCCATTCCGCGAGTCCACCGATGGGTGAGACGAGGCGCTCGTTGAGCTCGGAGAGATCGAAGGCAGCAAGGTCGTCGACGACCTCGGCGAGGTCTTCGGCATCGCGCAGTCCGCCGCAGTCGTCCGGCGGTGCGGCCCGTTGTCCGTCGACGCACCTCGCTTGGAAGGCGTCGTTCGTCAACGGAAGGACCTCTTCGAGGCGAATCGTGAGATCCCAGTTGTCGCCGTAGTCGTAGACGTAGTGCAAGACGTCGCCCGGCTCGACCAAGGTTTCGTCGACCGTCACCTCGGCGTCGGGCGTGCCTTCGTCCTCGCCCTCCTCGACGTCGTACTCGCAGAGGAACCACTCAGCACCCATGTCGAATGTGTCGCCGCCGATGGAGAAGCGATGCAGGTGCGAATCCGTCCAGCCGTACGCCGCCTGCAAGACCTGGTGGACCGCGGCGAGCGTGAGATCCGAGCGCAGGTCAAGCCGTCGCCAGATCGGCGGATGTGCGTCGCTGAGGTCAACCCGCACTCGGAAGATCGCCGGCTGGTCGCGCTTGGGTTGGCGCAGGTGCGGGTTGCTCGTCCGCTTCGCGAAGCCACTGCCTGAGACCACTGACATCTGGTCGGCGAGCGTGCGCAGGTCGCCCAACTCGGCGCCCGAGATCAGAGCGTCGAACTGACGGCGGAGGTCCTCGGCGTCACCTGTAGGCACGGCACGATGGTAGGCGGACACGTCTACTCGTGACTGCGCCGGTGATGCGGTCGATGTCAGTCGTGGGCGATGAGCTTGTCGGGGCCCGAAGTGCTCCACACCGTTGACCGAGCAGCCGGATCTGGCTACAGCGATGAGCGGTGCATTGACCGCCGCGCCCGGTAGCTGAGTCCGGTGCGTGTGGAGCTCACCGAGGTCGTGTCTATCGAAGGGAGCATTCTCGAGCCACTTGATCGAGCCGAGCGCGAGGACGCGCTTCGCGACCGGCGCGCGGTCGCCGTCCACGAGGTCGAACTCGGGGTTGTTGGTGCGCGTCCAGTAGCCGCCGACGACGCCCGGCACCCCGCCCTCGCCGGTGGGTACGGAGGGTGATGGCGCCAGACGTTCCTGGACATCCTCTGACGGCGGCTCGAACTAGCATCGGATGTCCGGCGAGAGGAAGGGCATCCGTGCCGATCAGACGGCGCCACATCGACGGCGAGACGATCATGAAGTCGCGCATGCAGACGATCACCAACACGGTGAACTGTGTGGGCGTCATGGGCAAGGGTGTTGCGCTCAGGTTCAAGCAGGCGCACAGGTCGAACTTTGACGACTACGTGGGCCGGTGCCATCGGAACGAGGTACAACCCGGTGTCCCGTATGTCCTCCCCGCAGATCCGAAGAGAGACAAGCCAGAGCTTGAGCTGATCCTGAACTTCCCCACAAGAACCACTGGCGCAACCCGTCCCAGATCGAGTGGGTCGAGGGCGGTCTGACGATCTTGGCGGACCGCTACGGCGATTGGGGCATCACGAGCCTCGCGCTGCCTCCGCTCGGGTGCGGGAACGGTGGTCTCGAGTGGAGCGACGTCTGGCCGCTGATGGACAACTACCGTGGCGAGCTGACGATCGAGATCGAGGTCTGGGTGCCGGACGAGGAAGACGCCGACGATCCCCCGACGTCTGACGAACTGCAGCTGGACCTCTTCTCCGAGTGACGCGGTTTCAGACCCTAAGTGCCGTTCGGTCGGACGTAGTACGACCCCCGCCGTTCTCCCCGCAGCTTGAGTTCGCCTGCTTCTGTAAGCCGCTTTAGGACCGTGCGGGCTTGACCCGGGCTGAGGTGACATAGCTCAGCGGCCTTGCTCCGCGTGATGCTTCCGAACTGGTCCACATAGGCAAGGATCATGTGCTCCTGCTGGATCGGATCAGTGTCCTGAAGCCGCACGTACTCGCTCGACTGCGCGAGTCGGTAGAACGCTGCCGTCAGGTGGTGGCGCCTATTGCGTCCAGGTCCCCGTGACTCGACGAAACCCATCTCGATGAGTCGGGCAAGGTGGGTCCGAACTGACGATTCGCCTTCGTTGAGGGCCTCGACCAGTTCGCGCGTCGTCTCTGGCCCCATGGCCTTGAGCTCGTGGAGGATCTGCAACTGCGGAAGAAGCAGGACTCGGCCGTCTGCATCCTCGTACTCGAGCACGAACCGCACCATTTCCAGGTCGGCGTCGCTCGTGCTGATCTGGACGATCACTGCGTTCGCGTTCGTGGCCGAGTAGTCCGGAACGCCCCGGCCAGTGCGGAGCAGCTGAACGTACATCTCACGGATTCCGCGGCCGGCGCGATCTACGATCCCCGCGCGCTTGAACGCCTCCGCCAGGATCGGGCTGCGCGGCTTCGAATCGTCGAGGAAGTTCTGGAGGGTGATGCCCGCCGGGAATCCACCGGGACTGCGAACGCGGAAGCGGTCCTCGCTGAGCTGCACGGAGACAGGACCGACCTCCGAGTAATCGCGGTGGACGAGCGCATTTGCGATCGACTCGCGGATGGTTCCATCAGGAACTCGCGGAACGCCAATGCGGTGAAGCCCCACCATCAGTTCCTGCTCGGAGTTGCGGACATCAATGAGTTCGAAGAGGCGTTCCGCGGCTCTGAGCAGGGGAAGTCTGATCGTCTCGTTGGCGGTGACCGTTGTGCCGCGCAACTCCTGAAACACGGCCTCGGCTGTCGGCACGAAACGTTCTAGGGATGTGGATGTGCCGAAGAGCAGGATCGCGCCCAGAGTGAGTTCGTTGTCGTGCTCCGGTAGTACGAGGCGGAGGCTGCGTAGGAGCTCCTGGTCGCTGAGCTCCGCGAGCGTGCGATCGCCCTTACCGGCTGCGCACATACGGCGGAATCTGTCGAACTCAGTGGGGTCGAGGTCCTCGATCCGCGCGCCGCGCGCGGGGGTCGCCGCATAGTCACGACCCTGTGCCGTCAGTCCCACCGACAACATCTCGTGCAGCGGGTACGCGACGCACTCAGGCTTTCCGTCCGCGCGGAGCGAGCGTCTCACGTACTTGCCGGACTTGGAACCGACCGGAACGGGCGCCTTGGGTACGTCGATGACTGCAACCGGCATCCCGTCTAGCTCCACGATCTCGACGGCGGTTGGCAGTGGCGACTCGGTTTTGTTGAGGATCATCGCTTGGAGTAGGTGCGGCTGCGTGCTCGTGCCATGCCGGGGCTCCAGGCCGGTGATCCTGCCGTCGTCCTCGATTCCGATCAGCAGCTGGCCGCCGTCGCCGTTCGCCAAGCAGATGGCTGCATCCACGATGTCGTTGTCGCTCATCGCAGACCGCTGTCCGCGCTTGAACTCCACCGTGAAGGATTCGCCTGCGGCGACCACCTCAGCGAGTTCGGTCGGGGTCATGCTGACCATAGTTATGCATAGTTATGGCTTTGGCAAGGCAACGTGCCGATGGCATCCATAACTATGCATAGCGGGTTCATTGACCCCGGCTTACGACTCCAAGCGGCATACGTTTCGCCGATTCGCTCGGCCAGCGCCCTGTCTCGGTCGAGCGTCGCGTGCTGGTAGATCGCCATCGCTGCTTGCGAGGCGTGGCCGGCGCGGGCCTGGAGCTCGGCGCCGGTGGCGCCGTGCTGGCCAGCGAGGGTGAGCGCCGTGTGACGGAGGTGATGGATCGTCAGATCAGGCCGACCCGCCTTCTCACGAGCGGGGCGGTAGCGGTCCATCAGGAATCTGACGCTCATATGGTCGGTGCGATCGCCGGGGAACAGGAGGCCAGCTGGTCCCTCGGCGGTGTGCTCGAGCAAGTGCTTCTGGAGCATCGAGAGGAACGGAGGCGGGACGTGGACGGTCCGGATTCCCTTGGCCGTCTTGGGTGAGCTGATCGGACGACCGCACTCAGGGCATGCGCCGCGGGCGGACGGGTCGGCGTCCTTGTCGACCTTGCGGGTGACGTCGATCCGCCCGGTCACACCGTCGACATCAGAGCGGCGGAGCTCCAGCAGCTCGCCCTCCCGCAGGCCGACAAAGGCCGCGAGCACGATTAGGAGCTTGAGCCGTTCGGGCATCGCCTCGATGATCACGGCCAGCTCGTCGAAGGTCGCAGGGACGGCGACGTTCTTGACCGGCGCACTGCTCGCGCCGCGGATCTTAGGTGGCGCCCGGTCGATCAGCTCCTCTTCCTCGGCCGCTGGAGGATCGATCGCAGCAGCCGGTAGGAGGCCGCGTTCGTCGACTCCTTCCCCGGGTCGAGGGATGCGCGCCAGGTCTTGATCTGCGCGAGGGTCACCTCGTGGAGGGGCGCGTCTCCGAAGAACGGGAGGATCTGGCCCTTCAGTAGCGCGCGGTAGCCGCGGACCGTGTTCGGCCGAAGGCCGCGCTCAGCCAAGTAGCGCTCGGCGAAGCTCTGCAGGGTGTTGGACTCTGCCTCGCGAAGACGTCGTTCGGCCGCCTCCTTCCTGGCCTGCGGGGATGTCCATTGGTCCCGGTCGATCAGTGCCCGCTCGGCCGCAAGCCACGCCTCGGCGTCCATCTTGGTCGCCAGTGTGCGGGAGTGGCGTACGCCATCCGACATGGCGTAGCGAGCCCGGTAGGTGACCTGCCCGGACCTGCTGACTCGTCGCTCGACCTCGCCGAACCCGCGTCGCCGTGCCATCCCGAGACCTCCCTGACCCCATGCTGCGTTGGCACACTACGGTACGTGTGGGGGACCGGTGGGGGAAGAGGTGTCAACAGATGGCCTCTGATGACCGGCCTGACCTGCGCAGTTGTCCTCGATCGCTGCCAAAGGACAGCCGTTGATCTTGCTTTGCAAGCAGGGGGTTAGGGGTTCGAGTCCCCTAGGCTCCACCGACACGAGCCCGGTCCGGACAGACCGGCTCTTCCGAGGTCGGGCACGGCGGCCTTCACCCGGCAATCGCCTCCGCTCCCCAGGGGTCTGCTGGCAGAATGGTCCGGTGAGGTCGGGAGCCGTGGGGATGCTGCTGGCGAGCGCACTGCTGCTCGCCGCCTGCAGCGACGAGGCCGAGCCGATCCCGCAGACCCCGCTCGACGAGCCCCTCGCCGCTCCCGTGTACGACGCGGGCCTGGAGCCCGCCGAGGCGGCGATGGCCCTGATCCCCGAGGACTCGACGGTCCTGGTGGTGATGGACTTCGACCAGCTGCGCCTGCAGCTCGAGCAGAGCGGCCTGACGAGCGAGTCGAAGGCGAGGGCGCGCAAGAAGTTCTGGCGCACGGCGGAGCGGGAGAGCATGCTCTTCAGCCCGGGGCTGCTGCGCTCCGAGGACAAGCGGCTGCGCAAGAAGTACGGCTTCACCCAGGACGACGTCTCCTGGGAGGCCCGGTTCGACGTGCCCACGAGCTCGCTGGGCACCGCGAGCGAGGGCTGGGTGCTCAAGCTGCGCGACGACCTCGACCTGGACGGCGTACGACGTGCCGTCGAGGCGGGGGAGGGGCCGCTGGGCGGTGCCGTCGTGGACACGACCAACTCGCTGGTGACCCTGGGCTCGACCACCGACCCCGGCGCCAGCTGGGCCGCCGACCCCGATCGGATCGCCCTGGTCGGCCCGACCGCGAGCGCGACGTACGTCGACACCGCCTGCGTCCCCTACGACGTGGCCTTCGCCGACGGCGACGAGGCCGACCTGGCCCCCGCCCCGGCCGGTGACCTCGACGACCTCGACGACCTGGGTTTCTTCTCGGTCAGCTACGGCACCGAGCTCGTCACCGTTCGCCTGGGCCTGGCCCGCAACGACGTCTTCGACCGGGCCCGGCTGCCGGACGTCCTGCCCCGCACGGACCCGGACTTCGCCCTCGGCTACCTCGACCCCGTCGCCGATCCCGGTGGCGGCCGGATCGGCTACCGGCTCGGTGACCCCGACGTCGCCGAGCGCCTCGCCCAGCAGCGTCGGCTGCCGTTCGCCGTGTGCGGGTCGGGATCCTCCTGACCTGTCGGCCCCAGCGATCCGTACCCTGGTGAGGTGCGCCGCTACCTGACTCCCAGGATGCTGGGCGCACACGTCCTCGCCGTCGTGTGCACCGGGGCCGCCGCCGGCCTCGGCGTCTGGCAGTACGACGCCTGGCAGGCCACCCGGGCGGCCGAGGCGGTCGACCTGACCCAGGGCGATCCGGTCCCGCTGCTCGACGTGATGGGTCCCGACGACCCCTTCCCCGGCGACCAGGTCGGCCAGCCGGTGAGCTTCGCCGGCACGTGGGTGCCGCAAGGCACCGTCTTCGTCTCCGGTCGTGAGCACGACGGGCGCGACGGGTTCTGGGTGGTCACCCCGCTCACGACCGGGGGACCGGACGACCCGGCTGTTCCCGTGGTGCGGGGCTGGACCGACGTACCTGCCGATGCGCCGCCCGCGCCGCGCGGCACCGGCGAGGTCCAGGCGATCCTGCAACCCTCCGAGGGCACCGGCGCCTTCGACGAGGATCCCCTCGACGACGTCTTCCCGCAGCTGCGGATCGCCGACCAGGTGCAGCGGATCGACGCCGACCTCTTCAGCGCCTACGCCGTCCTGGACACCGCGGCGGCGGGGACCAACACCGGCGCCGACGGGCTGGCCGTGGCCAGCGTCGAGCAGCTGCCGGCTCCGGGGCAGTTCACCGCCCTGCGCAACCTGCTCTACGCCGTGGAGTGGTGGTTCTTCGGAGCCTTCGCGCTCTTCATCTGGTGGCGCTTCGTGACCGAGGAGGCCGAGTCCCACGCGCCCCAGGAGTCCAACTTCGCAAGTATTTCCTGACGTTCCTGGGCGTTGCAACCCCCCGGAACATCAGGAATCCCCGGTGCACCGGGGATTCCTGCACCAGCAGGCGCGCCCACGGGCCCGACCCGACCGCCCACCGAGGGTCAGTACGATCAGGATGTGACCCTGTTCAACAGCTACCGGTGGCTCGCCCTCGTCGTCGGCGTCCTCCTGGCCGTCTGCGCGCTGGTGGCCGCCCCCGCCAAGTACCTCGCAGCCGACGGATCGGGCCTGCAGGGCTTCGGCGAGGAC
>NZZG01000171.1 GCA_002698575.1 Pimelobacter sp.
GACGCGGACGCCGCCGAGAGCGGGCAGCGACGGATCAGCGTCGGTCTGCTCAACCGGCTGCGCGACCCGAGCGCACGCGAGCTCTACGACTTCAACCTGCAGATCATGGCGGGCCGCTCCGACCTCGACCTCGGACTGACTCCGCACGTCGCCGGTACTCGTGGCCTGCTCCCCCTCGACCCGGGCCGGGTCCGGCGCGTCGTGTCCCACCTCGGTGTCGAGGCGACGACGCAGCACGCGCTGCGGGTGCTCAGCCGACAGTCGCCGGTGGCGTAGGCGCCGGTCCCAGGTCGAGGTCGACCATCAGCTCGTCGGCCAGGCGCTCCAGGTCCGCGCGGACGTCGGCGAGGTCGGCGTCCTGCGGGATCGAGAGCCGGGCGTCCACCTCGAACAGGGTGCCCCCGGCCATCGGGGCCTCGCGCACGTCGGTGGCGAGGTCGTCGATGCCGACCCCTCGCGCCGCCAGGGCGGCCGAGACCTCCGCGACGATCCCTGCCCGGTCCTGACCCAGCAGGTGCAGGTGCAGGGGTACGACGTCCCGCTCGGGCTCCGCGTGCTCGATCCGTTCCACCCGGACGTCCAGCCCCGCCAGCTCGCCCAGTGACTGCTCCAGGGCGGCGATCGCGGTCTCGGGAACCTCCACGAGGGCGATGCCCGCGAACTTGCCGCTCAACCGCGCCATCTGGCTGCGCTGCCAGCTCCCACCGCGCTCCTCCACCTGCCGCGAGACCGCGGACACCAGTCCGGGACGGTCGTCTCCGATGACGGTCAGCACGAGGGAGGCCACCGCCGCAGGATAGGCCCTGCGGGCCGCGGCGCCGCCGGTGACGCCCCGGTGAACTCTGTCCGACGTCTGTCCATCGCCCGGCACCTCGGCGCCGCTGCGACGTTGACCCTGGTGTGAAGCCACTCGTCCCGCGCCGGACCGTCCTGGCCGCCTCCGCCGGCCTGGCGGGCAGCGCCACGCTGCTCCCCCCGTTCGAACCAGCCGCCGGGGCGGCGCCGGCCGCCCCACCGCGCGGGCGGCACCCGGCCTTCCCGCACGGCGTCGCGTCGGGCGACCCGGGCCCCACCGCGGTGGTGCTGTGGACGCGGGTGACGCCGACCCCTCGCAGCACCCCGGGGTCGGGGCACGGCCCGCGGGTCACGGTGCGATGGGAGGTCGCCCGGGATCCCCGCATGCGACGCGTCGTCCGTCGTGGCCGATCGGCGACCGGCCCCGGCCGCGACCACACCGTCAAGCTCACCGTGACCGGCCTGGCGCCGAGCACCTGGTACTACTACCGCTTCACCTACGAGGGTCACCGCAGTCGCGTCGGACGCACCCGCACGACGCCTGCCGCCGACGAGGAGACCGAGCACCTGCGCCTCGGCTTCGTCTCGTGCGCGAACCTGCAGGCCGGCTGGTTCAGCGCGTACCGCCACCTCGCGGCGCGCAACGACCTGCACGCGGTCTTGCACCTGGGCGACTACCTCTACGAGTACGGCTCGGACGGGCACGGGATGGGCGCCGACGACGTCGTGGTGCGCCCCCACGAGCCGGCCCACGAGATCCTCGGGCTCGCCGACTACCGTCAGCGGCACGCGCAGTACAAGCGCGACCGGGACCTGCAGGACCTCCACGCGGCGTACCCGATGATCGCGACCTGGGACGACCACGAGTCGGCCAACGACGCCTGGCGCGGTGGCGCCGCCAACCACTCCCCCGCCCAGGAGGGCGGTTGGAGGCGTCGCCGGGCCCGTGCGCACCGCGCCTACGACGAGTGGATGCCGGCGCGCCTGAACGGCTCGGTGCGACTGCGCGACGGAACGCGGCTCTTCCGCACGCTGCGGTTCGGCACGCTGGTCGACCTGTCGATGCTGGACCTGCGGACCTACCGTGACGAGCAGGTGGCCGACCTCACCGACACCCGCGTCGACGACCCGAACCGCACGATCACCGGATCCGCGCAGCTGGGGTGGCTCAAGGACTCGCTGAGCAGCAGCACGTCACGGTGGAAGCTCGTGGGCAACCCGGTCCTGATCGCCCCGCTGTCCCTCGGTGGCCTGCCCCCCGAGGCCGCAGCCGCCCTGAACCGGCTGCTGCAGGGCGCCGTCTCGGCCAACGGTGTCCCGCTGAACACCGATGCGTGGGACGGCTACACCCACGATCGTCGCGAGCTCTTCGACCACATCGCCGCCGAGCGGATCGACGACGTCGTCTTCCTCACCGGCGACATCCACACGGGCCTGGCTGCCGAGCTCCCGCGCGCGAAGGGGACCTACCCCCTGGGCGGCAACGTCGGCGTGGAGTTCGTGTGCGCCTCGGTGACGTCGAACAACTTCAAGGACGACACCGACACGCCCCCGCACACGACCAGTGACGTGATCGCGGCGCTCGTAGCGAGCAACCCGCACTACCGCTACGCCAACCTCGACGACCACGGGTTCTGCGTCCTCGACGTGACCCCGGAGCGGATCCAGTGCGACTGGTGGGTGATCGGCGACCGGGGGCAGCGCCGCTCGGGGATCCGGCACCACGCCTCGTACGCCGTCAGCTCCGGGTCTGCGCAACTCAGCCCGGTGCGTGACCCGGTCACCTAGACTGGCAATGCTCCCTCCACCTCCACAGAGCAGGACCCTCCGTGCACCATCGCGTCATCGATCACGAGCACGACGCTGCCCGGATGGCCGAGCTGGAGCGCTACCAGGTCCTGTCCGCGGAGCCCCGGCCCGAGCTGACCGCCCTGGCCGAACTCGCAGCCCGAGTCTGTGGCGTCTCGTCGGCCTTCATCTCGGTGATCACCGACGACGAGCTGCTCCAGCTCGCCAGCGTCGGCTTCGAGGGCTTCACCGTGCCGCGCGCACTGTCGATGTGCGACGCGGTCCTCCACGAGGACGAGCCGCTGATCTCCTCGGACCTGCGCGTGGACCCCCGCTTCCGCGACAACCCCTACGTGCAGCAGGGTCGCACCGTCTTCTACGCCAGCTACCAGCTGACCAGTCCGGCCGGTGTCCCGTTCGGGTCGCTGTGCGTCTTCGACGACACCGAGCGCGAGATCGACGACGACCAGCGCCGGGCGCTGCGCGACCTCGCCGACCGGGTGGTGGATGTCCTGGAGCTCGAGCTGCGCAATCGCCAGCTCGCCACCGCCATCGACGAGCTCGAGCGGAGCAACCAGCAGCTGGCCGCCTTCGCCGGCCAGGTCAGCCACGACCTGCGCAACCCCCTCGCCGCGGTCACCGGCAACCTCGAGCTGCTCGAGGACCTCGTCCTGGCCGCCGAGCCGGACGTCGCGACCATGCGCGGCCTGATCTCGCGCGCCCACCGCAGCACCGAGCGGATGGGGCGACTCGTCGACGAGGTGCTCACCTTCGCGGTGCTCGGCGGTCGGCTGGACCGGCACCGCGTGGACGTCGACGCCCTGATGCGCGAGGTGCGCGAGGACCTGTCCTCGCAGCTCGCCGGTGCTGCGATCGAGGTCGGGGAGCTGCCCGCGGTGCAGGCCGACCCGGTCCAGCTGCGGATCGTGCTGCAGAACCTCGTCTCCAACGCGGCCAAGTACACCCGCCCCGGCACCACCGCGAGCATCTCGGTGCACGCCGAGGTGTCGGGCGCGACGTGGCGCCTGGCGGTGGTCGACCACGGGCTCGGGGTGCCCCCCGCCGACCGGGACCGGGTCTTCGAGCCCTTCGTGCGCGTCGCGCAGGGTCTGCGCGTCGACGGCACCGGCATGGGCCTGCCCACGTGTCAGCGGATCGTCCAGGCGCACGGCGGGCGCATCGGTCTCGACGAGACACCTGGTGGCGGAGCCACCGCCTGGGTCGAGCTGCCGGCGGCACCCGACGCCTGACACCGGTCCAGGACCGTCGCCGGCCCGCGGCTGCGACGGTCCTGGTCCCGGCTCGAACGGCTCAGAGGATGTAGAGCATCTCCTGGTACGTCGGCAGCGGCCAGAGGTCGTCGGCCACCAGGCCCTCGAGCTCGTCGGCCGCTTCGCGGACCGCGGCCATGGCCGGCAGCACCGCGTCGCGGGTGAACGTGGCTGCCTCCAGCGGGTCCTCGGCGTGCTCGTGGGCGATCGCGTCGCTCAACGTCGCCAGGCCCTTCTTGAGGGCGGCGATCGGGGCGCTGACCGCCTCCAGGGTGGAGAGGTCGGCCTCGACGCCGGCGGCCTTGAGCGCGGCGACGTTCGAGGCCAGCTCGGTCTGGTAGCGCAGGGCCGCGGGCAGCACCGTGGTCGAGCCGATCTCCAAGGTGAGGTTGGCCTCGACCACGACGGTGAGGATGTACTGCTCGCAGCCCACCTCGTAGCGGCTGTGGGCCTCGCCCTCGTTGAACACGCCGTACGTCGTGAACAGCTCGATCGCCTCGGGGGTGATCAGCTCGGGCAGGGCGTCGACCGTCGTGCGCAGGTTCTTGAGGCCGCGCTGCTCGGCCTCGATCGGCCACTCGTCGGAGTAGCCGTTGCCGTTGAAGATCACGGCCCCGTGCTCGGCGACGATGTCGGCGAGCAGCGCCTGCACGGCCTCGTTGAAGTCCGTGCCGCCCGCGACGGCGGTCTCCAGGTAGGAGGCGCAGTGGTCCAGGGCCTCGGCCATGATCGTGTTGATCATCACCATCGGGCCGGCGACGGTCTGCAGCGAGCCCGGTGCCCGGAACTCGAAGCGGTTGCCGGTGAACGCGAACGGCGAGGTGCGGTTGCGGTCGCCCGGGTCCTTGGAGAGGTTCGGCAGGGTGTCGACGCCGATCGTGAGCGTGCCCTTCTCCTTCGAGCGGGTCGCCCCGCCCTTGGCGATCTGGTCGAAGACGTCGGCCAGCTGGTCACCGAGGAAGATCGAGATGATCGCGGGTGGCGCCTCGTTNGCCCCGAGGCGGTGGTCGTTGGACGCCGAGGCGACCGAGGCGCGCAGCAGACCGCCGTACTTGTGCACCGAGCGGATCACCGCCGCGCAGAAGACGAGGAACTGGGCGTTGTCGTGCGGGGTGTCCCCCGGCACGAGGAGGCTGCCGAGCTCGGAGTTGCCGAGCGAGAAGTTGACGTGCTTGCCGGACCCGTTGACACCGGCGAACGGCTTCTCGTGGAAGAGGCACTCCATGCCGTGCTTCTTGGCCACGGCCTTGAAGGTCGTCATCAGCAGCTGCTGGTGGTCGGAGGCCTCGTTGGCGCGCTCGAACATCGGCGCGACCTCGAACTGGCCCGGGGCGACCTCGTTGTGGCGGGTCTTGGCCGGGATGCCGAGCTTGAACAGCTCACGCTCGGTGTCCATCATGAAGCCCAGCACCCGCTCGGGGATCGCCCCGAAGTAGTGGTCGTCGAACTCCTGGCCCTTCGGCGGCTTGGCACCGAAGAGCGTGCGCCCGGCGTTCAGCAGGTCGGGACGGGACAGGAAGAAGTGGCTGTCGACCAGGAAGTACTCCTGCTCGGGGCCGCAGTAGGCCACCACGTTCTCGGGGTCGGTGTGGCCGAAGAGCTCGAGCACCCGCTTGGCGTGCACGGCCATCGCCTGCTGCGAGCGCAGCACCGGCGTCTTGTGGTCCAGGGCCTCGCCGGTCATCGAGATGAAGATGGTCGGGATGCACAGGGTGTTGCCGTTCGGGTTCTCCAGCACGTACGCCGGGCTCATCACGTCCCAGCCGGTGTAGCCGCGCGCCTCGAAGGTGTTGCGCAGCCCACCGTTGGGGAAGCTCGACGCGTCGGGCTCGCCCTGGATCAAGGTCTTGCCGGAGAACGAGGCGAAGGCGGTGCCGTCACCGACCGGGTCGAGGAAGCTGTCGTGCTTCTCCGCCGTCAGGCCCGTCAGCGGGTAGAACACGTGGGCGTAGTGCGTCGCGCCCTTCTCCAGCGCCCAGTCCTTCATCGCCGAGGCGATCGAGTCGGCGACGTCCGGGTCCAGCGGTGTGGATCGCTCGATCGTCGAGAGCACCGACTTGTAGACGGCCTTGGGCAACCGCTTCTGCATCACGGTGAGGCTGAAGACGTTCTCCCCGAAGATCTCGCCCGGCTCCTCCCCGGGGTCGAAGCTGATCGGCGGCGGGGTGAAGGCCTCGACCGACGTGATGGCCTGGAGACGAACGGGATTGGCGGTCATGCAGATAACTCCCTCGGGCGCGGAACCGGCCTCGGGAGCCGGCGTTGCCGCGAACCTAGGACTGTCCGGTGTCGCGCACGTTTCGTGGGGATGACGCTGGACGCCGGATCGCCCGACGCGCCGTTCCCCCGAGGATGAGGGGTGACTCTGGCAGACTCGTGGTCGTGCCACATGAGTCACAGCCCGACCGTCGTGCGCTGGTCGTCGAGGACGACGAGGACGTGCGCTCGCTCATCGAGTTCACTCTCAGCACCCAGGGGTTCGAGGTCCGTGCCGTCGACACGGGCCTCGCTGCCATCGAGACGGTGCGCACGTTCGACCCCGACCTGGTCACCCTCGACGTCGGGCTGCCCGGCATCGACGGCATCGAGACGTGCCGTCGGATCCGTGAGTTCGCCGACGCCTACGTCATCATGATCACCGCCCGCGACGACGAGATCGATCGGCTGCTCGGGCTCGAGACCGGCGCCGACGACTACCTGTCGAAGCCCTTCAGCGTCCGCGAGCTCAAGGCCCGGGTCAATGCGCTCTTCCGCCGACCACGGCGTGGCTTCTCGGCCTCCCAGCAGGCGGCGCCCGTGCCCGACCACGAGATGCTCGAGCACGGAGGCCTGCGCGTCGACGTCGACGGACGTCGCGCGTTCAACGGCGCCGTGGAGCTGTCCCTGACCCGGACCGAGTTCGACCTGCTCACCGAGCTGATGCGCACGCCCGCGCGCGTGTGGACGCGGGAGGCGCTGCTGCGCTCGGTGTGGGGCACCGACTGGGCGAGCGACACCCACCTGGTGGAGGTCCACGTGGGCAACCTGCGCCGCAAGCTCGACGAGGGTCACCCGGGGGTGCGCTACATCAAGACGGTGCGTGGAGTGGGCTACCGGATGGAGTCGGTCGACGCCTGAGCCACTGGCTCCGGATCAGGCTCCGGTGCGCCGAAGTAGACGTCCAGCGCCTCGCGGGCGCGCGACGCGGCCGCGGGGAGCAGCAGCGCCTGGGCCCGCGCCGACGGGAGGTCCTGGTTGCGCAGGTCGTCGAGCACGAACGTCGCGATCTCGGCCAGCTCGGAGGCACCGGTCATGATCGAGGAGACCCGCAGGCTCAGGGCGGCGTCGAGGGCCTGCTCGGCGTCCGAGGTCAGCACGGCGTCCACGAGCCGGTCGACCCGCGGGGCCAGCATCCGCTGGTAGGTGCCGACGAGGGTGCGCACGAACGGCTCACTCTGCGTGTCGGCCTCGAGCCGGTGCACGGCAGATGGATCGAAGACGGTCGTCACAGTCGGGGCCCCCACGGCTCGTTGGTACTAGGTCCCCAGCCTTACCCAGAAGTCTCTGGTCCATGTATCGCCAACCTCAAGGAATCCTCAAGGTCACGACGGGACCCTGCCGCGCGTCACCAGAAGACGCGGTCGACCACCAGACGCGCCCGACGGGTGGTGCGCAGGTAGTCGTTGACCATCTCGTCGGTGCAGCCCGCCGGGTAGCCGAGGATGCTGGCCACCGCAGCCCGCTCCTGGGCCTCGCGCGGCAGCTGGTCGGTCGGCTTGCCGCGCGCCAGCGTGGCAGCGTTGCGCACCCGGCTGACCGTGCGCCAGGCCTCGCTCAGCACCCGGGCGTCGTCGGGGTCGAGCAGCCCCGCCTCGGCCGCCGCCGACGCCGCGGCCAGCGTGCGCGGCGTACGCAGCCCCTCGATCTCGGCGGCGTGCCGCATCTGCAGGAGCTGGATGGTCCACTCGATGTCGGCCAGGCCTCCCCGACCGAGCTTGAGGTGCAGCTGCGGGTCGGCACCCTTGGGCAGGCGCTCGGTGTCGACGCGGGCCTTGATCCGGCGCACCTCGATCACGTCGTTCTCCGACAGCCCGCCTGCGGGATAGCGCAGCGGGTCGATCAGCTCGGTGAACCGGCGGCGTACGTCGACGTCGCCGACGACGGCGTCGGCGCGCAGCAGGGCCTGCGCCTCCCAGACCTTCGACCAGCGCGCGTAGTAGGCGGCGTAGGAGTCGAGGGTCCGCACCAGCGCCCCCTGCTTGCCCTCGGGGCGCAGGTCGGCGTCGACGACCAGGGACGGGTCGGGACCGGCCTGCGCGAGGAGGTTGCGCACCTCGTTGGCCACCGCCGTGGCGTAGGTGCTGGCGACGTGGGGGTCAGCGCCCTCCACCGGCTGGTGGACGAACAGGACGTCGGCATCGCTGCCGTAGGAGAGCTCGAAGCCGCCGTAGCGACCCATCGCCACGATCGCGATGCGGGTCGGCGGCTCCTCCATGTCCTTCTGACGGCGCACGCGGCGACCGGCGACCTCGAGGGTGGCCTCCAGGGTGGCGTCGGTGATCCGCGACAGCGCGGCCCCGACGTCGGCGACGTCGGTGAGGCCGAGCACGTCTCCGGCACCCACTCTCAGCAGCTCCCGGCGCCGCACGGCGCGGATCGAGCGCACGGCCTTGTCCAGGTCGGGCTGCCGGGAGGCGTTGGAGCGCATCTCCTCACCGATGGCGCGGGCCGTGAGCGGGGTGATGTCCTCGGCCAGCATCCGCACGCCAGCGGGCTCGACCTCCAGGAGCCCGGTGACGTAGCGCGAGGTGGAGAGCAGGTGGGCGAGACGCTCGGCGACCTCGCCCTCGTCCCGCAGCGTCTTGAGGTACCACGGCGTGGTGCCGAGGCGTTCGCTGATCCGCCGGAAGCCGAACAGCCCCGCGTCGGGGTCGACTCCCTCGGCGAACCAGCTCAGCATCGCCGGCAGCAGGGCGCGCTGGATCTTGGCGCGCCGGGTCACCCCGCTGGTGAGCGCCTCGAGGTTGCGCAGTGCGGCCTGGGGGTCGCCGTAGCCGAGAGCCGCGAGTCGAGTGCCGGCGGCCTCGGACGAGAGTCGCAGCTCGTCGCCCGGGATCCGCGCCACGGCGGTGAGCAGCGGGCGGTAGAAGAGCTTCTCGTGAAGTCGGCGCACCTCGCGGCGGTGGTGCTGCCACACCTTGGCGAGGGTGGCCTCGGGCTCGCTCCGGAAGCCGAGGCTGCGCCCCAGGCGTCGCAGCGACGCCGGTTCCTCGGGCACGACGTGCGTGCGACGCAGCGCGAAGAGCTGCATCCGGTGCTCGAGCGAGCGCAGGAAGCTGTAGGCCTCGTGCAGCGACTCGCCGTCCTCGCGGCCGACGTAGCCGAGCACCGACAGCGCGTGCAGGGCGCTCAGCGTCGTGGGCTCGCGGATCCGGTCGTCGCCGAAGCCGTGGACCAGCTGGAGGAGCTGGACGGCGAACTCGACGTCGCGCAGACCGCCAGGGCCGAGCTTGATCTGGCGGTCGACCTCCTTCGCCGGGATGTGGTCGATGACGCGGCGCCGCATCGCCTGGGTGTCGGCGACGAAGCCCTCGCGGTGCGCGGCGGTCCACACCATCGGCGCGGTCATCTCCACGAACGCCCGCCCCAGCTCGAGGTCGCCGGCGACCGCGCGCGCCTTGAGCAGGGCCTGGAACTCCCACGGCTTGGCCCAGCGCTCGTAGTAGCCCTGGTGGCTCTCGAGGGTGCGGGTCAGCGGTCCCGCCTTGCCCTCGGGTCGCAGCGCCGCGTCGACGGGCCAGATCGTGCCCTCAGCGGTGTAGTCGGAGCAGATCTGGATCAGGTGCGTCGCCAGACGCGTGGCGGTCCGCAGCACCGACGGGTCGTCCTGGCGCTCGGGATCGGTGGCGGCATGCAGGAAGATCACGTCGACGTCCGAGACGTAGTTGAGCTCGTGGCCGCCGCACTTGCCCATGGCCACCACCGCCAGGCGCGCCTCCCCGGCCGCCTCGCCCAGGCGGGCCCTGCCCACCGCCAGCGCCGCCTCGAGCGTGCCCGCCGCGAGATCGGAGAGCTCCGCCGCGGCGTCGTCGACGCCCAGGTCGTGGGCGAGGTCGCGCGCCGCGAGACGCAGCAGCACCCGGCGGTACTCCACCCGCAGGGCGTCGACGGCCGCTGCGTCCTCGACCGTCGCCACCGGAGCCGCGTCGGTGGGGTCGGCGCCGACCGCACGCAGGAGCCCGGCACGCACGGCGTACGCCGCCGGGCGCGTGGAGCCCAGCGTCGGGTCGCGCAGCTCACGCCAGTGGTCGGGATGGCGGGTCAGGTGGTGCGCCAGCGCCTCACTGGCCCCCAGGACGCAGAGCAGGCGCATCGCGGTGCCCTCGTCGTGCACCAGCGCCGCGAGGAGCTCCTCGCGCCCGTCCGCCGCCTCCTGGTCGGCCACCGCCTCGAGGAGACGCAGGAGGCAGGCCAGGGCCTGGTCGGGATCGGCCGTCCGCCCGAGGAGGGCCACCAGGGGGTCGGCGGACTCACCGAGGATCGCGAGGCCGACGAGCGCCGCCTTGGCGTCGCCGAAGCCCAGGCGCGCCAGGTCACCGGAGGTGGCCTTCACGGCGCCGTCACGGCCCCGGTCGCGGCCCCGGTCGCGATCCCGGTCACGATCGCGGCGAAGGCGGCGGCGAGCGGTCGCCAGGTGGCGCTCAGCTCGGACTCCGCGTCCCTCACCGCGGCGACCGTTCGCGCGGCCTGCTCCGCTGCGACGTCGGGGGCGGCGTCGTCGGCCCACGACTGCGCCACGGACGCATCCGCCTCGGGATGCGCCTGGATGCCCCAGGCCCGGTCCGCGAAGCGCGCCACCTGGGGCTCTCCCCCGGGCGAGGCTGCGAGCAGGACCGCGCCCGGCGGCATCACCGTGACGACGTCCTGGTTCCACTGCAGGCACCGGGTGGTGCCGTCGGCTCGGGCGAGAGCGCCGAGCAGCGGGTCCGCAGCTGCGTCCGAGGTCCAGCCGATCGGCAGCACCCCGAGTGCCCGGCCGCGCGGGTTGCGAGCCACGGTCCCGCCGCAGGCGCGCGCGACGAGCTGGTGGCCGAGGCAGATGCCGAGGGTCGGGGTGCCGTGCGCGATGGCCTGACGCACCAGGGACACGGTGTCGCGCAACCACGGGTGGCCGGCCTCGTCGAAGGCATCCATCGACCCGCCGAGCACCAGCACGGCGTCGTACGGCGCCAGTCCCCCGGGCGCGGTCGGCAGCGTGTCGCCGAGGTCGGGTCGGCGCACGTCCAACGTCAGGCCGGCCTCCTCCAGCCAGCCACCGAGGAGGGCGGGCGGGCAGGTGTCCTGGTGCTGGACGACGAGGGCGCGTGGGCTCACGGGTGAGGTCACCGGGGTGGGACTCAGAGCACCGGCAGCATCTGGTCGCGCTCGAAGGCCGAGACCTGGCCGCGGTACTCGTCCCACTCGGCCCGCTTGTTGCGCAGGAAGAAGTCGAAGACGCTCTCCCCCAACGTGTCGGCCAGGAGCTCGGAGCTCTCGGCGATCTCGATGGCCTCGTTGAGGCTCTTGGGCAGCGGGTCGATGCCGAGGCTCTTGCGCTCGCGCTCGGACAGCGCCCAGACGTCGTCCTCGGCCTCGCGGGGCAGCTCGTAGCCCTCCTCGATCCCCTTCATGCCCGCCGCGAGCACCGCGGCGAAGGCGAGGTAGGGGTTGCAGGCCGCGTCGATGGTGCGCAGCTCGACACGGGTCGAGGCGCCCTTGAGCGGCTTGTACATCGGCACCCGGACCATCGCCGAGCGGTTGTTGTGGCCCCAGCAGACGTACGACGGCGCCTCACCGCCGAACATCATCCGCTTGTAGCTGTTGACCCACTGGTTGGTCACGACGCTGAGCTCGGGTGCGTGGTGCAGGACCCCGGCGATGAAGCGACGACCGGTCTCCGAGAGCTGGTACTCGGCTCCCGCCTCGTAGAAGGCGTTCTGGTCGCCCTCGAAGAGCGAGACGTGGGTGTGCATCCCCGAGCCGGGGTGGGTGGTGAAAGGCTTGGGCATGAAGCTCGCCCAGATGTCCTGGTTCAGCGCGACCTCACGGATCACGGTGCGGAAGGTCATGATGTTGTCGGCCGTCGACAGGGCGTCGGCGTAGCGCAGGTCGATCTCCTGCTGACCGGGGCCGGCCTCGTGGTGGCTGAACTCGACCGAGATGCCCATCGACTCCAGCATCGTGATGGCCTCACGACGGAAGTCGGCGCCCATCGACTGCGCGGTGTGGTCGAAGTAGCCGCTGCGATCGACGGGCATCGGGTCGACCCCGGGCTGCGGGGTGTCCTTGAAGAGGTAGAACTCGATCTCGGGGTGGGTGTAGAAGGTGAAGCCCTTCTCCGCGGCGCGGCCGAGGGTGCGCTTGAGGACGTTGCGCGGATCGGCGTACGACGGCGACCCGTCGGGCATCACGATGTCGCAGAACATCCGCGCCGTCGCCGGTCCGTCCTGGCGCCAGGGCAGGACCTGGAACGTCGACGGGTCCGGCATCGCGAGCATGTCGGACTCGTAGATCCGGGCGAAGCCCTCGATCGCCGAGCCGTCGAAGCCGATCCCCTCGTCGAAGGCACCCTCGAGCTCGGCCGGGGCGACCGCCACCGACTTGAGGAAGCCCAGCACGTCGGTGAACCACAACCGCACGAAGCGGACGTCGCGCTCCTCGAGAGCGCGGAGTACGAAGTCTTCCTGCTTGCCCATGGCCACACCCTAGGGGCTGGCCCGCGCACGGGGTGCAGCGTGTCGCTCGCGGCGCGGATCAGTCGACGGGCACGCGCTCCAGCTCGGCCAACCACGCCGCCGGGCTCGCGTCCGACGGCATCCGCCAGTCGCCGCGCGGCGACATCGTCCCGCCGGCGCTCACCTTCGGCCCGTTGGGCAGGGCCGAGCGCTTGAACTGACTGGCGAAGAAACGCCGCAGGAACACCTCGAGCCACTGTCGGATGGTGGGCAGGTCGTAGGCCACGCGTCGTACGTCGGAGATGCCCGTCGGCCAGTCCCCCGCCTCCGCGTCGTGCCAGGCGTGCCAGGCGAGGAAGGCGATCTTGCTGGGCCGGTGCCCGCGGCGCAGCACGTGGTAGAGCGCGAAGTCGGCCAGGGCGTAGGGCCCGACGGTGTCCTCGGTCGCCTGCGGCTTCTCCCCGTCCTCGGTCGGGATCAGCTCCGGCGTGATCTCGGCACCCAGGATCTCGGTGAGCACCTCGTCGGTGTCGGCCTCGAACTGGCCCGAGGAGATCACCCAGCGGATGAGGTGCTGGATCAAGGTCTTGGGCACCCCACCGTTGACGTTGTAGTGCGACATCTGGTCGCCCACGCCGTAGGTGCACCACCCCAGCGCCAGCTCGGAGAGGTCCCCGGTGCCGAGGACGATGCCTCCGCGGTGGTTGGCCTGGCGGAAGAGGTAGTCGGTGCGCAGCCCGGCCTGCACGTTCTCGAAGGTGATGTCGTACGTCGCGGTGCCGCGAGCGCCGTCGGAGTACGGGTGGTCGAGGTCCTCGAGCATCTGCCGTGCGGCCGCGGTGATGTCCAGGGTCTCGAACGTGACCCCGAGACTGGTGGCCAGCCGGGTGGCGTAGCCCTTGGTCTCCTCGCCCGTGGCGAAGCCGGGCATCGTGAAGGCGTGGATGTCGGTGCGCGGTCGCCCGAGTCGGTCCATGGCCCTCGCGGCGACGATCAGGGCGTGGGTGGAGTCGAGCCCGCCGCTGACTCCGATGACGACCTTCGGTTGCCACGTGCCCCCGCTCGACTCGCTCATCGCGCGCAGCCGCTGCTCGAGGCCGGAGACCTGGATCGAGTAGGCCTCGTAGCAGTCCTGGGCGAGACGCGCCTCGTCGTCGGGGACGAACGGGAAGCGGTGCACCTGACGTCGCAGTCCGATGTCGCCGACCGGTGGGTCGAGGGTGAGCTCGATCGTCCGGAAGCGGCCCCGGCCACCGGTCGAGGCACCGGAACGGGTCTCGAGACCACGCCGGTTGTCGTCGAACGTGCCCTGGCGCAGTCGCTCCTGCCGGATCCGGTCGAGGTCGACGTCGACGATCGTGCGCACGGGCCCGGTGGGGAAGCGCTCGCCCTCGCCGTGGAGCTCTCCGCACTCGTAGACCATCGTCTGGCCGTCCCAGCTCAGGTCCGTGGTCGACTCACCCTGGCCCGCGGCCGCGTAGACGTACGCCGCCTGGCAGCGCGCGCTGGCGCTGCGCACGAGCAGGCGTCGGTCCTCGGCGCGCGCGATCGTGATCGGGCTGCCGGACAGGTTGGCCAGCACCGTCGCCCCGGCGAGCGCCGCCTCGGCACTCGGCGGGACCGGCACCCACATGTCCTCGCAGACCTCGACGTGCAGCTTGAGGCCGGGCAGGTCGGCCGCGGCGAAGATCAGGTCGGGTCCGAACGGCACCGTCCGCTCGCCCACCGTGATCACCGAGCCGGCCGTGTCGTCGCCGGGAGCGAACCAGCGGCGCTCGTAGAACTCCCGGTACGTCGGCAGGTAGGACTTGGGCGAGACCCCGAGGACCTGGCCGGAGTGGATCACGACCGCACAGTTGTAGAGGCGGTTGTCGTGGTGCAGCGGTGCCCCCACGACGAGCACGGGTCTCAGGTCGCGGCTGGCCGAGACGATCGCGGCGAGACCGTCCTCGACGGCCTCCAGGAGGGTGTCCTGCAGGAACAGGTCGTCGACGGCGTAGCCGCTCAGGCCCAGCTCGGGGAAGACCGCCACCGCCACGCCCTCGTCGTGACAGGCGCGAGCCTGCTCCACCATCCGGGCGGCGTTGGTCGCCGGATCCGCGATCGCGACCGGCAGCGTGCAGGCCGCGACCCGGGCGAACCCGTGGGCGTAGGCGGAGTAGAAGTCCACTCGGCCAGTGTCTCAGAGCGCGACCGAGGCGAACACGATCCGGGTCCCGTGGCGTACGACGCCGCCCTCCTCTCGTCCATCCCCACTACGGGAAAACGCCACGGACCCGGTCGAAGGTTGGCACGACTTCGCCTCGCCCCGATGAGTTCATCCGGTCGGGGTGGTCTGCACGTCATGCCGACGAGAGGATCTATCCCATGCTGAGCAGCATCACCCCGTGCCTGTGGTTCGACGACCAGCTCGAGGAGGCGGCGCACTTCTACACCGCGATCTTCCCGCGCTCCTCGATCGGTCACCTCGCTCGCTACCCCGACGTCGGGCCCGGTGAGCCGGGGACGGTGATGGCCGGCGAGTTCACCCTGGACGGGACGACGTTCCGCGCCATCAACGGCGGCCCGATGTTCACCTTCTCCGAGGCCGTGTCCTTCAGCATCAGCTGCGCCGACCAGGCCGAGGTGGACCACTACTGGGACGCGCTCGCCGACGGCGGGCAGGAGTCGCAGTGCGGGTGGCTCAAGGACCGCTTCGGCCTGTCGTGGCAGATCGTCCCCACCCGGCTCCACGAGCTGCTCTCCGACCCCGACCCCGCACGGGCCAACGCCGCTCAGCAGGCGATGCTCGGCATGCAGCGGATCGTGGTCGCCGACCTCGAGGCCGCGGCCGACGCCGTCCTCCAGCTCTGACGTTCACCCACCTACCAACCCACCCACCCAACACAGGAGCACCGATGACCGTCCGACTCAACCCGTACCTGTCCTTCGTCGACCAGACCCGGGAGGCGATGTCGTTCTACGCCGGTGTCTTCGGCGGCGAGCTCACCATCATGGCGTTCAGCGACATGGGCGGGATGGGCATGCCCGAGGAGCAGCAGCACCTCGTCATGCACTCCCAGCTCGCCATCACCGACACGGTGACGCTGATGGCCGCCGACATGGGCGAGCACGTCCACCCCAACGGCTCGGTCAGCATCAGCGGCGACGAGAGCGACGGTGCGCTGCGGGACTGGTTCGACCGGCTCGCCGAGGGCGGCGAGATCAAGGAGCAGCTCCTGGCCGCTCCGTGGGGTGACTCCTTCGGCCAGCTGACCGACAAGTTCGGTGTTGCGTGGATGTTCAACATCGCCGCAGCCCCCGGCGAGTGAAGGCCCGCCGGTCGGGGTCGACCCGACCGACTGCTCGCCGAGGTGCGGGCGCGCGCGGGGTGCCGGGGCGGGTCGTCCCGGTCTCGGCCGGCGGCGGGTCGCCCTCGACGAGGTGATCGGCCCCACACCACACCCCTGCCGCCACCCCCTAGCCTGGGACGAGTCCGTGGACCGCATCAGGCGGCCGCGAGACCGACACGTGCAGGTGAGAGGAGCTCGTCGATGAGCACGCCCGAGGAGACCGCCCCCTACGGCACCGGCCCCGCAGCGCCGGCCGGCGACGCGAAGCCGGTCAAGAAGATCCGCACCCATCACCTGCGGGAGATGAAGGAGCGCGGCGAGCGCTTCTCGATGCTCACTGCCTACGAGCAGTACGCCGCGGCGACCTTCGACGAGGCCGGGATCGAGGTCCTCCTGGTCGGCGACAGCGCCAGCAACAACGTCTACGGCAACGAGACCTCCCTGCCGGTGACGGTCGAGGAGCTGCTCCCCCTGACCCGGGCCGTGAGCCGCTCGGTCAGCAGAGCACTCGTCGTGGGCGACCTGCCGTTCGGCAGCTACCAGGCCTCCGCCGAGCAGGCCTACCTGACGGCCGCCCGCTTCATGAAGGAGGGCGGGGCGCACTGCGTCAAGCTCGAGGGCGGCGTCGAGATGGCGCCCCAGATCGAGAAGCTCTCCCAGGGCGGCATCCCGGTGATGGCGCACATCGGCTTCACGCCGCAGTCCGAGCACGCCCTGGGCGGCTACCGCGTGCAGGGCCGTGGGGAGACCGGCGACCGCGTGCTCGAGGACGCCCTGGCGATCCAGGAGGCCGGCGCGTTCGCCGTCGTGATGGAGATGGTGCCCGGGGAGACCGCCGCTCGAATCACCTCCGAGCTGGTGATCCCCACGATCGGCATCGGCGCCGGGCCGGAATGTGACGGGCAGGTGCTCGTCTGGCAGGACGCCTTCGGTCTGCGTCAGGGCAGGATGGCGCGCTTCGTCAAGCAGTACGCCGACGTGCACGACGTCATGCTCCGGGCCGCGCGCGCCTACGACGCCGACGTCAAGGCCGGGACGTTCCCCGGCCCGGAGCACACGTTCTGATCTCGAGTCCGGTCAGCCGACCGAGACGATCGTGGCGCTGAGGGAGACTCCGCGCCGCGGCGCGTAGGTGACCGTGGTGCCGACGGCGGCGCCGAGAATGGCCTGACCCAGCGGGCTGGTCGGCGTCACGGCCTCGATCCCGGCAGCCACCTGCTCGACCGATCCCACCACGAAGGACTCGGGGCCGTCGCCGAGGTCGAGCACCACCGGGTCGCCGAGGGTGACGACGCCTTCGACGTGCTCGACGCGGCGGGCCTCGTCGATCTCGCGCTCGAGGGCGGCGATCCGGTCGTCGAGGCTGCCGAGGCGGATGCTGGCCTCCACGTTGGTGGCGCGGTCGACGATGTCGCCGACGGCCTCCTGGCGGGTCTCGGCGAGGGCGGCGTCGCGCTCGGCGCGCAGGTCGCCGAGCCGGGCCTGCAGCAGATCGGTGTGGGAAGCGGCGGTCGCAGTCATGCCGTGGGGTCCTTCGTGGTCGGGCGCGGGAGTCGGGGCGCGGGTGCGTGAGCAATAGGTATCGCCTGGGCGATGCTGCGGGAACCACCCGCACGGTCTCGATATGCCCTTCTTGGCAACTTTTCAGGCAGCGGGCGCCCGGGGCCCGGTTACCGTGCGGTCATGGGATCCCGGCTGCTCACCGCGTTCGCGTCCTCATCGGTCCTCGGGACCGCGCTCGCCGTCGGATCCGGACCGGCGATCGTGCCGGTGGCGCCTGCGGCTGCCTCGCACGCCGTGGTCGCGCCGACCCACACGCGCGCCTCCGAGACACAGCACGGGCGCGCCCCCCAGCCGTCCCTGGTGGTGCGGACCAAGGTGAGCGGCCTGACCCATGCGTGGGACGTGAAGCAGATCGACGGACGCCGACTCCTCATCACCGAGCGCGACCCCGCGCGGCTGACGATCGCGCGCCGCAACGGATCGACGTACGACGTCAGGTTTCCCGCCGGCCGTGTCTGGACCTCTGGCGAGACCGGACTGATGGGACTCGAGGTCGACCCCGGCTTCGCCAGGAACGACCGCTTCTACACCTGCTCCGGGTGGCTCCTGCCCGGCGGTGGTCACGACGTGCGCGTCAACGCCTGGAAGCTCAACGCCGCGCGCACCCGGGCACGCCTCGTGAAGCCGCTCCTGACGGGGCTGCCCTCCACCAGTGGTCGACACGGGGGTTGTCGGCTGCTCATCTCCTCCGACGGCGCCCTGGTCGTGGGGACCGGCGACGCGGCTGTCGGCACCAACCCGCAGGACCAACGCTCCCTGGGCGGCAAGACCCTGCGGCTGCACCGCAAGAGCGGCAAGCCGTGGTCGGCCAACCCCTTCATCGACGCCAGGAGCCGGACGAAGCGTTACGTCCTCACCTACGGGCACCGCAACGTGCAGGGCCTCGCCGAACGACGCGACGGGAGCCTGTGGGCCGCCGAGCACGGTCCGGACGTCGACGACGAGGTCAACGCGATCGTCCCCGGCGGCGACTATGGCTGGAACCCGGTCCCCGGCTACAACGAGTCGGTGCCGATGACCGACCAGGGCCTGCCCGGCCGCCAGGTCGAGGCCCGCTGGAGCTCCGGCAGCCCCACCCTGGCCACCTCGGGCGCCGGCTTCGTGGCAGGCAAGAAGTGGGGCCGCTACCGCGGCGCCCTCGCCGTCGCGGCGCTGAAGTCCGAGCGCGTGCTGTTCCTGAAGTTCGACAGGGCCGGCCGCAACCCGCGTGTCTTCGCGCCGGCCGCCCTGCAGCGCTACGGGCGCTTGCGCACCGTCACGCAGCTGGGGAACAACAACCTGCTCGTCGCCACCGACGGCGTCGACGGACAGGGGAAGATCCTACTGGTCAAGCCGCGACGCTGACCCCACCTGCGACGTCGTGGCTCAGGTGCTCCAGCCGAGGAGCGCCGCCCCGGCGAACAACGTCACGAACCACAGCACCATCGCCGCGATGGCCAGCACCGTGATCCGCCGAGGATGAGGCGTCCACCACGAGCACGCCTTGACGAACATCAGCAACCACACGAAGAGCAGCAGCGTGACGGCCCACCACGGAGCCACGAGCGCGCTGGCGCCGTACAGGAAGAAGGCGGCGGCCATCAGGCACATGCCGCCGTAGGGCCAGAAGGAGACGGCCTTCGGCGGCCGGGCGACGCGCCGGCGCTCGAGCACGCTCAGTCCTCGAGCTCGTCGTCGTTCCACCGGGGGTCGTGGTCCCAGGCCTCGGTGCGCTCGGCGGCCGTCTGGAGCGCCCGGGAGGCCTCGGCCTCGGTGTCGTAGGGGCCGAGCCGGTCCTTGTTGGGACAGCCGTCGTGGCCCTCCACACGGGAGTGCTTGATGCAGTACCAGTACTCGGGTGCCTCGGGATCGGGGGGCATGGGGCCGAAACTACACTCTGCGGGTGACCTCCCCCGCACCCTCCACGTCGAGCCGGATCGTCGCCGGCACCGTCTCGCCGCGTCGTGCTGTGCCTGCGTCGATCCCCCGGCCCGAGTACGTCGACCGACCCGCCCCGACGCCGGACGGTCTGCCCGAGGTCAAGGACGCGGAGACCATCGAGCGGATGCGGGTCGCCGGGAGGCTGGCCGCGCAGGCGCGTGAGCTGGTCGGCTCGCACGTCGCGCCGGGGGTCACGACCGACGAGCTCGACCGGATCGGTCACGAGTTCCTCTGCGACCACGGCGCCTACCCGTCGACGCTCGGCTACCGGGCCTTCCCGAAGGCGCTGTGCTCGAGCGTCAACGAGGTCATCTGCCACGGGATTCCCGACAGCCGGGTCGTCGAGGACGGCGACATCGTCAACATCGACATCACCGCCTACCTCGACGGCGTCCACGGCGACACCAACGCCACGTTCCTGGCCGGCGACGTCGACGAGGAGTCGCGCCTGCTGGTCGAGCGCACCCGCGAGGCCCTCCAGCGCGGCATCAACGCGGTCAAGCCCGGCCGCCGCATCAACGTCATCGGGCGGGTGATCGAGGCCTACGCCAAGCGGCACGGCTACGGGGTGGTGCAGGAGTTCACCGGCCACGGCATCGGTACGTCGTTCCACTCCGGCCTGATCGTGCCGCACTACGACGACCCCTACCACGACGACCTGATCGAGGTCGGGATGACGTTCACCATCGAGCCGATGCTCAACCTCGGCACCCGGGAGTGGGAGATGTGGGACGACGACTGGACCGTCGTGACCGCCGACGGCCGACGGTCGGCGCAGTTCGAGCACACCCTGCTGGTCACCCGCGACGGCGCGGAGATCCTGACCAACCCCTGACCGGATACCCACCACCCCTGGCGGACTCAGGCAGGACCACTAGGGTCTGGTCATGGCGATGTTCCAAGGCTACGGCGGCACAGGACCTGCATACGACGAGATGTTCGACGGCGACACGCTGAGGCCGCCGTACCTGCGCCTGCGTGAGTCTCTGGAGCAGATGACCACGCCCGAGCTCGTCAGCCGGGTCGAGGCGCTGCAGGCCAGCTACCTGGACCAGGGCGTCACCTTCGACATCGGGGGCGAGGAACGGGCGTTCCCGCTCGACATCCTGCCGCGCGTCATCGAGCAGGACACCTGGTCGACGATGGAGGCAGGGGTCCAGCAGCGGGTCAAGACCCTCGAGCTGTTCCTGGCCGACGTGTACGACGCCGGGCGCGTCTTCGACGACGGGGTGATCCCGCGACGGGTCATCACCACCTCCTCGCACTACCACCGTGCCTCGGCCAACGTGCGCCCGCCCAACGGCGTCCGCGTCCACGTCTCGGGCATCGACCTGATCCGCGACAACGCCGGCGAGTTCCGGGTGCTCGAGGACAACGTCCGCGTGCCGTCCGGGGTCTCCTACGTGATGACCAACCGACGGGCGATCAGCGCCGCGCTGCCCGAGACCATCGCCGAGCACCGCATCCGGCCGGTCGCGGCCTACCCACAGCGTCTCCTGGCCGCGCTGCGGGCCGCGGCCCCGGCCGGTGTCACCGACCCGAACATCGTCGTCCTCACGCCCGGCGTCTACAACGGCGCCTACTTCGAGCACGCGCTGCTGGCGCGCACGATGGGCGTGGAGCTCGTGGAGGGTCGGGACCTGGAGTGTCGCCGCGGACGCGTGATGATGCGCACGACGCAGGGCCTCGCGCCGGTGCACGTGATCTACCGACGCATCGACGACGAGTTCCTCGACCCGGTGCACTTCCGCGCCGACTCCATCCTCGGGTGCCCGGGGATGATCGATGCGGCGCGGGCCGGCAACGTCACGCTGGCCAACGCCGTCGGCAACGGGGTGGCCGACGACAAGCTCGTCTACACCTACATGCCCGACATCATCCGCTACTACCTCAACGAGGAACCGATCCTCAAGAACGTCGACACCTGGCGGGTGGGCGACGCCGACGCCCGCGAGGAGGTGCTCGACCGTCTCGACGAGCTGGTCCTCAAGCCCGTCGACGGCTCGGGAGGCAAGGGCATCGTGATCGGGCCCCGGGCCAGCAAGGCCGAGCTCGACGAGCTGCGGGTCAAGGTGCTCGAGGACCCGCGCTCGTGGATCGCGCAGCCGGTGGTCCAGCTCTCCACGGTGCCGACCTTCGTCGACGGCGAGCTCGGTCCTCGCCACGTGGACCTGCGCCCCTTCGCCGTCAACGACGGCAACCGGGTGTGGGTGCTGCCCGGCGGTCTCACCCGGGTCGCGCTCGCCAAGGGTGAGCTCATCGTCAACTCGTCTCGCGGCGGCGGCTCCAAGGACACCTGGGTGCTGGCGGGTCCCGTCACGCCGCCCGAGCCCATCGAGGCCGCGGCCCGCGAGCCGGAGGTCCTCGAGGACGTGGTCGAGCCCGAACCCGTCGAGCCCCCACCACCGAGCACACCGGCTCCGGCAGCACCGGCGGGACCCGCGATCACCTCGATGCACGAGCAGGCCGAGCAGCAGCAGCAGGCCCGGGCCCGCCGCACGGGCCGCGACGACGTCACGGGAGGCACCTCATGCTGAGCCGCATCGCCGAGTCGATGTTCTGGATCGGCCGGTACGTCGAGCGCGCCGAGGACACCGCGCGGATCCTCGACGTCCAGACCCAGATGATCCTCGAGGACGCCACGCTCGACCAGGACGAGATCTGCCACGGCCTGCTGTCGATCATGGGCGTGGAGGACACACCCGAGCACGTCGACCTGTCCTACGTGCTCAACAAACTGGCCTACGACCCCACCTCGCCCGTGTCCATCGCGGCCGCGATCGGTGCCGCACGCGAGAGCGCGCGACGCGCCCGCGAGACGCTGTCGGTGCCTCTGTGGGAGGTGATCAACACGGCGAACCGCGACATCGTCTCCGGTCAGTTCGGTGCCCGGCGCGCTCCGGGCGTCTTCCAGTGGGTGCGCGAGCGCGCCGCGCTGATCAACGGCACCGCCGATGCGACGATGACGCGCGACGAGGGGTGGCAGTTCCTGATGCTCGGCCGCTGCGTCGAGCGGGCCGACATGACCTCGCGCCTGGTCGCCACGGCCTCGATCACCTCCAGCACCACCGCGCAGTGGACCAACACCCTGCGGGCCTGCGGTGCCTACGAGGCCTTCCTGCGCACCTACCGGGGACAGGAGACCGAGCGCGCCGCCGCGGAGTTCCTCCTGCTCGACCGGCTCTTCCCGCGCTCGGTCGTCTTCTCGCTCAACCGCGCCGAGGTCTGCCTCGACAACCTCGAGAACTCGGGACAGCGAGCCGGCTTCCAGAACGACGCCCAGCGGCTGCTCGGCCGCACCCGCGCCGAGCTGGAGTACCGCTCGCTGTCCGACGTCGTGGCCGACCTCCCCAGCGAGATGGAGCGCCTGCAGCGCACCTGCGCCCTGGCGACCGATGCCGTCACCCGGCGCTTCTTCGCCGGCTCCGAGGCGATGTCCTGGCTCGGCATGGGAAGCAACTGATGAGCACCCGAAAGGTGGCACACCGATGAGCATGCAGCTGCGCGTCGACCACACCACGACGTACGACTACGACGGCAAGGCCGTGGCCTCCTACAACCAGGCGCGCCTGACCCCGGTCACCACGGTCGACCAGATCGTCGTGCACAGCCGCGTCGAGGTCAGTCCCAAGCCGTGGACCTTCGAGTACCGCGACTACTTCGGCACCCACGTCACCGCCTTCGAGGTCGTCGACCCGCACGAGGCGATGACGGTCAGCGCCACCTCCACGGTGCAGACTAACCGCACGCCCGCTCCCCCGGCCTCCCTCACCTGGGAGGCCCTCGCCGAGCGCGACGTCGCCGACCGCTGGACCGAGTTCCTCGGCACGCCGCCGATGGTGGCGGCTCCGGCCGACTTCGAGCAGCGCGCCAAGCAGGTCGCCGCCGACCACGAGCTGCCCGGCGAGGCTGCGCGCGACCTGTGTGCGCTCGTGCACGACGAGGTCGAGTTCGTCCCCGGCATCACGCAGGTCGGCGGACTGGCGGCGACCGCGTGGCAGCAGCGCGCGGGGGTGTGCCAGGACATGGTGCACCTCGTCGTCGGCGGCCTGCGCTCGGTCGGGATCCCGGCCCGCTACGTCTCCGGCTACTTCCACCCCGACGCCGACCCGGTCATCGGCCAGACGGTGCACGGCTACTCGCACGCCTGGGTCGAGTGGTGGGACGACGGCTGGAACGGCTTCGACCCGTGCAACGACGTCGAGCCGGACGACCGCTACATCAGCGTCGCCTTCGGCCGCGACTACCTCGACGTGAAGCCGATCAGCGGCATCTACTCGGGCGTCGGCACCTCGCGCCTGGACGCCGACGTCGCCATCGTGCGACTGGCCTGAGCAGCGCCGCGTGGCAGGTTCGCACGCGCACCGCCCGGGTCACGGGACCCACGGGCACGGGGACACCGCTGACCGCCCGGTCCCCGTCGCGCGCGGTCCCCGCACGGTCCTGCTCGGCCTCCTGGCCGTGGCGGGGCTCCTGACGATCGTCGGGGTCGTCGGCCTCTGGCCGGACGGCGAGAAGGTCGACTCGCTCTCGCGCGAGGTGAGCTTCGCCGCGCCCGGGGTGACGTTCCCGCGCGCCGACGTGCTCGCCGTACAGCCCGCGTGCCAGGACCTGACCGACGACGTCGGGTGCGGCCGGGTCACCGTGCAGGTCACCGAGGGCGTCGGGATCGAGAGCCGGCTCGAGGTCAACGTCCCGCCCGACGTGCTCGGGGCCGGTCTGGCCGAGGGTGACACCGTCAAGCTGATCAGGACTCCTGCCCAGGCCGGGCAGGAGCCGACGTACAACTACTTCGGCACGGTGCGCAGCGCGCCGGTCGCCCTGCTGTTCGCGGTCTTCGTGGTCGTGGTGCTCGCCGTCGCCCGGCTGCGCGGACTCCTGGCACTGGTCGGCCTGGCGTTCAGCGCGGCCGTGATCCTGACGTTCATGCTCCCGGCGCTGCTCTCCGGCCAGAACGGTCCGCTCGTGGGGGTGGTCGGTTCCTCGGCGATCATGTTCGTCGTCCTCTACACCACGCACGGCTTCTCGCTGCGGACCAGCGCAGCGCTCGGCGGCACCCTGGTCGGCATCGCCCTCACCGCGGGCCTCAGCATCCTGGCGGTCGGTGGCTCCCGGTTGACGGGCGTGGTCGACGACGGAGACCGGATCCTCAGCACCCTGGCCGGAGACCTGTCGTTCCAGGGACTGCTGACCTGCGCCATCATCATCGCCGGCCTGGGTGTCCTCAACGACGTGACCATCACCCAGGCATCGGCGGTCTGGGAGATCCGCGGCGCTGCTCCGGCGATCTCCCGGCGGCGGGTCTTCGTCAGCGGGATGCGGATCGGGCGCGACCACATCGCCTCGACGATCTACACCATCGTCTTCGCCTACGCCGGCACGGCGCTGACGATCCTGCTCGTGCTCTCCCTCTACGACCGGCCGTTCCTCGACCTGCTCGCCACCGAGGAGATCGGTCAGGAGGTCGTGCGCACCCTGGCCACCAGCATCGGCCTGGTGCTCGCCGTACCGCTGACCACCCTGATCGCGGTCGCGACGCTGCCCCCGGCCACGACAAGCGGCACCACCTGACGAGGCGCTATCCTGCTCGAGCGGATGGGCTGGCCGGGCGACCGCGTTGCGTCGAGAGATCGGTGCACCGAGGAAGGTCCGGGCTCCACAGAGCAGGGTGGTGGGTAACACCCACCCGGGGTGACCCGCGGGACAGTGCCACAGAGAACAGACCGCCACTCCGGTCTCACGACAGGAGCGGTAAGGGTGAAACGGTGGAGCAAGAGACCACCAGCACGCCGGGTGACCGGCGTGGCTCGGCAAACCCCGCCCGGAGCAAGATCAGACAGTGCACGACGGTCTCGACCGAGAGGGCTGCTCGCCCGAGTGCACGGGTAGATCGCTGGAGGCGACCGGCAACGGTCGTCGTAGATGGATGGTCGCCCTCGCTCCTCACGGAGTGGGACAGAACCCGGCCTACAGGCCAGCCCGTCCGCACCACCTCACGCTACCTGGGGAAACCTTGAGCGAGCGTCCCCTGTGCCGCCAGAGTGCCAACGTCAGTCGAGCGACGACGGGGTTGTCAGCGGCCAGCAGGATCGCGACGGTCCCGCCTGCAGCCAGGAGCCGCATCCGCCTCATCCGAGGTCCTCCATGAGGTCGATCTCGGCGCTCTGGGAGGTGATGATCTCCTCCGCCAGAGCGATCGCCTCGGGGCTGTGCCCGTCCTCGACCTCGGCCTGCGCCATGCTGATCGCACCAGCGTGGTGCTCCCGCATCATGCTCAACCACAGCTGCTCGAAGTCGGCGTCCGGAGCGGCGTCGAGCTCGTCCATCTCCGCCTTGCTCATCATCCCCTCCATCCCGTCCATCTCCGACATGTCGGGCATCTGGCCGTTCTCGGCGTTGGCGTGGTCGAGGGATGTCTCGGGGATCGGCTCGTCCCAGGTCGTGAGCCAGTCGGCCATCGTCTCGATCTCGGGCACCTGTGCGATCCGGATGTCCTCCATCAGGCTCGACACCGGAGCGCTCAGGTCCCGGCCCTGGGCCATGACCACCATCTGCACCGCCTGCGCGTGGTGCGGGATCATCTGCGTGGCGAAATCCACGTCGGCCCGATTGAACTCAGAACCGTCGGAGGCGGTCATCACAGCGGCGTCGGAGCCGCCGTCGGCGTCGCCGCCGCAGGCGGTGAGGGCCAGGGCAAGCCCCAGGGCGGCAACCCCGGCCGTGAGGGAACGACGTCGGCTCCGGCGGCGTGGAAGCGCGGTGTTGAAGGGTTGGGTCATCGTGGTGCGGTGGGTCATCGGGTACTCGTCTCGTGGTGTCGGACAGGGCTGCAGGCACACGGCTTCGCTCCACCGACGGCATCGGTGGAGCAACGGTCCCGCTCAGCACCTGGCGATACAGAGCACGTGCAGGTCGGGTGGCGCCAGCCCCCCGAATCTGCCGTGCGAACGCGCGAGACGCTGCGCGAGATCAGCGAGCCGCGTAGGCAACCACCCACGGCCACCGCCAGGGACGACCATTGCCAGGACGAGCGCCCCTAGCAGGGCAAGGCACATCCCGGCGAGGCCGCCGTGGCTGCCATGGGCGTCGCGACCGTCTCCCGGCGACGTCGGGGATTCTTGCTCTGCGGCAGCCGCCGCGTGGCCGGCGACCCATTCGGCCACCACGTGCGATCCGTGATCTGGGCCGGCCACGGCGATCGGCGACGACAGCACGTGCATCGCACTCACCGCGAACCCGACCAGGATGGCCACACTCCAGGTCCTGAGTGCTCGACGTCGGGGCTTGGTGCGCACGATCCGAGAATACCGAACCTGTGTTCGCCGCGAGCCGACGCGATGCGACCATCCCGGCGGACAGGCCGGCCCATCGGCCATCCAGGGCCGTGCCCCACCCCGCGCCCCGATGACACGTCGGGGACTGTCGTGCGACGGTGTCCTTCCCCTGCACGAGCGGAGCACGCATGACCACGAACCAGCCCCGGGAGTTCCTCGGCGCCGATCTGCGCGGGGCGCGTTTCGAGCGGTGCGACCTGTCGGGTGCGGTGATGCGCTCGGTCGACCTGCAGGCGGCCGACCTCGACGCCCCGTGGCTGATGGAGGAGGGTGGCTCGCTGCTGGTCAACGGCATCGACGTCGCGCCCCTGGTGCAGGCCGAGCTCGACCGGCGGTTCCCCGGGCGCAGCGAGCGCCGCGCCGCCGACCCGGCCGGCCTCCGCTCGGCGTATGCCGCGGTCGAGGACGCCTGGGCCACCGCAGTGGACCGCGTCGAGGACATGCCGCGGGGCACGGTCGAGGTCTGCGTGGACGGGGAGTGGAGCTTCGCCCAGACGGTGCGTCACCTCGTGCTGGCCACCGACATCTGGCTCCGGGGTGCCGTGTACGGGATCGTGGACCCCCTCCACCCCATCGGGCAGCCCCACGCGGAGTACGCGAGCGACGGCTACGACATGTCCGTCTTCTCGGCGACCCGCCCGTCGTACGACGAGGTGCTGGCCGTGAGGGCCGGGCGACAAGCCATGGTGCGCGACTACCTGGCCTCGGCCACTTCCGAGACCCTGGCGCGCGACTGCCCGCACCCGTGGGCGCCCGCGCGGAAGGTCACGGCGCTGCACTGCGTGCACACGATCATCGGTGAGGAGTGGGAACACCTCCGCTTCGCGCTGCGTGACCTCGACCTCATCGAGACTCGCGAGGCGTGATCAGGACCGGCGCTGCTCGTCGACCCAGAGCGGCTCGCACGACGCGACGCCCGACCGATTCTCGATCGAGGCGACGTAGGTCACACCAGGGGCGGAGCCTGTCGTTCCGGGTGCGGAGCGAGTGGCACCGACCACACGACGCGGGTGCCGACCTCGGGCCCGCCGCCGATCGTGAACGTCCCGCCCCGCTGGTGCGCCCGTTGCCTGATGTTCCGCACGCCGCTCTCGACCAACGCCTCGGGCAGTCCGCGGCCGTCGTCGGTGACGGTGAGCACGATGTCGCGGTCGACCGCGAGCACGACGTCCAACGCGGTCGCCTCGGCATGCCTACTGGCGTTGGAGATGGCCTCCGCCAGGACGGCGAGCAGGTCGGGCGCCACCTCCGCAGGCACGAGCGTGCGCACCGGCCCCTCGAAGGTCAGGCTGGGTCGGAACTTCAGGGTTGCCGCGGCACGCTCGACGACCCGGGTCACCTCGGACTGAAGATCCGTCGCCTCGCCCCTGGCCCCGAGCGCGAAGATCGTGCGCCGGATGTCCTTGATGGTTGCGTCGAGGTCGTCCACCGCGATGGCGAGGCGCTCGACCGTCTCCATGTCGGTCGTACGTCATGCTGTGCTCTCGAGCCCGAGCCCCACGGCGAAGAGTCGCTGGATCACCAGGTCGTGGAGATCGCGACCGATGCGGTCGCGATCCTCCAGGACTGCCATGCGCTCGTCGACCTCCCGGCGTTGCGAGACCTCGATCGCCAGGGCCACCTGCTCCGCGAAGCTCTCCGCGAGACTCTGGTCCACCTCGTCGAAGGCGTCCTGTCGCTCGGTCGACCACGCGAGCACGAGCGTGAGCGGTCGCCCCACCCGGTCGCCGCCCAGAGGCACGCGGAGCCAAGGACACGGGTCCAGCGCGGCGCTCGCACCCGCGCTACCCGCGGACGCCTCCGCGAGCCACGCCGGCACCCCGACGGGCGAGCCGGAGGAGGCCACGACCTCGCCGGGCTCCGAACCCGAGAGGACCCACGCCTCGTCGGCGGAAGCCGCAGCCCGCGCCCGGTCCGCGACCTCGGTGAGCACGTCCTCGTAGTTCGAGGACGCGGCCACCTGCGAGGTGATCGCGGCCGTCGTCACCAGCCACCGCTCGCGTCGCTGCGTCTCCTCGTAGAGGCGCGCGTTCTCGATCACCACGCCGGCCGCGGCGGCCAGCGCCACCACGATCTCCTCGTCCTGCGCGGTGAAGTCCGAGGCCCCGGACTTCTCGGTGAGGTACAGGTTGCCAAACACCCGACCGCGGGTGCGGATCGGGACGCCGAGAAACGAGTGCATCTGAGGATGCTCGGCAGGGAAGCCGTACGAGCTCGGGTGCTCGGCGATGTCGTGCAACCGCAGGGTCTCCGGCCGGTCGATGATCAGCCCCAGGAGTCCGTGACCCGTGGGCAGGTCGCCGATGACTGCGGCCTGCTCGTCGCCGATGCCGTGATGGATGAACGTGCGCAGCCGCCTGTCGGCGCCACCACCCAGCACTCCGAGCGCCGCGTAGCGCGCGTCGACCAGCGCGCCCGCGATCGCGACGATCCGCGCCAGCACACCGTCGAGGCTCAGGTCGGCCGCCATCGTGACGACGGCGTCGAGCAGCAGCCGCAGACGTTCCTTCTCATCCAGCGCGCCTTCGACCCGGACGAGTACCTCGCGGAGCAGGTCGTCGAGCTCGACCTGTCCCAGCGGCGCCGGACCTCCCAGCGAGTCCTGGTCCACCTCGGCTCCTCCCCGACGTCATGGGACAGGGCCTCAGGTCCCACCGAGTGGGGACCTCTGGCACCTGCGGCCCTCCTGAGTGGCTCCCAGACTAGGGGTACCCACCCCTGGAGGAGACCACGATGGATGCGCGCGACACCGCCGACCGGCAGCTGCACGAGCTGAGCGAGCACGGATGCTGGGAGCTCGTCGCGTCGGCGGTCGTCGGCCGGGTGGGCTGGCACGGCAGCGACGGCATCACCATCGTGCCGGTCAACTTCGTCCTCGACGGACGTCAGGTGCTCGTCCGCACCGCGGCCTACTCCGCGATGGCGCGCGAGTGCGACGACGCACCAGTGGCCTTCGAGGTCGACCGCCACGACCCGCTGGCGAGAGCCGGCTGGAGCGTGCTGATCCGTGGCCGAGCCCACATCGACTTTCGGGCCGCGGACGACGAGCCGACCGTCGACGTGTGGCCCTCGGGTGCTCGACCGCTGCACCTGCGCATCGATCCCACCGACGTCAGCGGTCGACGGCTGCGACCCTCGAGCTGAGTCCCCGGCCGTCGAGGGCCACGTCCAGCTAGGTGCCGTGGCGCTTCGCCGCGAACAGCGCAGCCTGGGTCCGGGTGCTCAGTCCCAGCTTGGCGAGCATGGCGGACACGTAGTTCTTCACGGTCTTCTCTGCAAGGAACATCTCCTCGGCGGTCTGGCGGTTCGTCATGCCCTGGCCGATGAAGCCCAGGATGCGCTGCTCCTGAGGGGTCAGCTGCGCGAGCTCGCGATCCACGGCTGGCCCGTTGCGCACTCGCTCGAGGACCTGCGCGGTCACCAGCGGATCGAGCATCGACTGGCCAGCGGCCACGCGGCGCACGGTGTCGATGAGGTCGCGGCCGCGGACCTGCTTGAGGAGGTAGCCGGCGGCCCCCGCCATGATGGCGGAGACGACGGCCTCGTCATCGTCGTACGACGTCAGGATGAGTGCCTTCGTCGACGGCTCGCGCGAGCGGATCTCGCGGCACACGTCAACCCCCGAGCCGTCCGGCAGGCGCCCGTCCAGGATCGCGACGTCGGGTCGCAGCGCCGGGATCCGGCGTGCCGCCTCCTGAGCGAGGCCGGACTCCCCGACCACCTGGATGTCGCCCTCTCCCTCGAGCAGGTCACGGATCCCGCGCCGCACCCCCTCGTGGTCGTCGAGCAGGAACCCCCTGATCGGTCGAGCCGATCCACCGTCCCCGCCCTCGCGCGGAACCGTGCTCGAGGACGGGTCGCTGTTGGTCACGGCACCACGCTAGCGAGGCAGGTCCCGCACGACCAGGGACCTGGGCACGTCAGGTCGGGACCTTCGCCCCTGACTGCGACGTTGCAGCGCTGCGCAGGCTGAGTGGTCCCCCTCGCGATCGGAACCCACTGCGATGTCGTCAGCTGCGCACCCACAACGGGACGCCACCCGTCGTCCTCTCGTCGCCGGCGCACGGTCCCCGGCGCTGCGCGTGGTCGAGCTGGCCTGCCGGGCGCCGAGCGTGCGCAACAGCCAGCCGTGGGCCTGGCGTGTGGACGGCACCACCATCGAGCTGCACGCCGACTGGGACCTCTTGACGTCGAGCACCGACCCGACCGGGCGACAGCTGTTGATCAGCTGCGGTGCTGCGCTGCACCACGCGCAGGTGGCAGCACGTGGCCTCGGTTGGCGACCCGTCGTGTCCAGGTGGGTCGACGGCGCACCAGACCTGTCCCGGCGCCACGAGCGACTCGCACGGCTGGACCTGTTCCCCTCGGAGGCGACGCCGGAGAGCGCCGCCGACCTCACGGCGCTGCTGCAGCGTAGGACTGATCGACGGCGCTTCACCTCGTGGCCGGTCCCGGAGGAGCACCTCCGCGCTCTGTGCGCGTCAGCAAGGAGCAGAGGGAGCCTCGCGCTCCCCATCCACGACCCGGTGGACCGGGTGCGCGTGGGGCACCTGCTCAGCCGCGCTCGCCGGCTGAGTCGAACGGATCCACCGAACCCCGGGTCGCCGGTCTCCTGGGCCGGACCCGTACCGACCGAGGACCTTTCGGACGGACTCGTCCTGCTGTGCAGTCGCGCCGATGACCCTGCGGCATGGACGACGGTGGGCGAGTCCTTGGGCGCACTCTGGCTGAGCGCCGTGCGACGAGGCCTCGCGGCTGTGCCCTTGAGCGGGGTGGTCGAGGTGGCGGAGACCCGCGAGGGCCTGCGCGGGTCGGTCCTCGGCGACCTGGCGCTGCCGCAGCTGCTGGTCCGCGTGGGATGGCAGACCATCGCGGCCAAGGGCGTGCCACGTTCCGAGCGTCGGGCCCTCGCCGACGTGCTGCTGCCCCGGGACGTGCCTGGCACAGCGTCCCAGGACCCGGCCTCGGGACCCAGCTCGCACCCTACCGGGCACAAGGTCCCCTGAGCCCGGGTCTTGCGGCCGTGGCGAGCGCGCCCGGCCGCGAGGAGCCTGGAGGCATGACCAAGAACCTCGACCTCCCAGACCTCGCACGAGGCAGCATCGTCGTCGGCGTCGACGGCTCCGACGGTTCCGACGAGGCCGTCGACTGGGCGGCGGATCTCGCCGCCCGCTCGCGCCGCGCCCTGACGGTGCTCCACACCGAGGCACCGCCGGTGCCGTGGAACGCCGTCGGGTACACCGGCGACCTGTCCGCCGCGCCGACGCTGCGCGAGTCGGTGCTGGCGGCCGGTGGCCGCATCACCGATGCTGCCATCGAACGGGCTCGAACCCGTCACCCCGACCTCGAGCTCGGCGCGGTCACCGGCACGGTCGATCCGCGTAGGGGACTCGTCGAGGCCTCACACCGGGCGCACCTGATCGTCCTCGGCTCTCGCGGGCGAGGGCCGCTCGCGAGCGTGCTGCTCGGATCGGTGAGCCGCGAGGTCAGTCGTAGCGCCGCCTGCCCCGTCGTCGTCATTCGTCCGGGATCCCACACGGGAGATCACGTCCTGGCGCTCGTCGACGGCACGCCGGCCAGTCTCGACGTGATGGAGTTCGCTGCCCGACAGGCCTCGGACCTGCAGCTGCCCCTGCGCGTCGACCACCTCCTCTGGACTGCCTACGAGCTCGACCCACAGCTGGTCGAGGGCGCGCGCCGCCTCCTCGCCGAGACCTGCGCCGGCCTGGGCGAGAAGTTCCCGGACGTCGCGCTGACCGCCGAGCTCGTGCACTTCACCAACCCCGAAGAGCTCATCGAGGGTGCCACCGACGCGGCCCTGGTCGTCGTCGGCCACCACCCCGCCAGCAGGATCCACCGGATCCTCTACCGCTCCGTCTCCGCGGCGATCCTGGAGCACGCCTCCGTGCCCGTCGCAGTGGTGCCGACCGACCCGTCCTGACCACCCACCATCTCCAGACCACCACCTCACCCACCCAGCAAGGAGCCCACGCCATGACCGTCCTGCATCCGCACCACCCCCACGCCGCCCCCACCGAGAAGCACCAGGCGGACAACCGCACCAGCGGCGAGCGCGTCACCCCGGTGGCTCGGCGCGCTCTGGCGCTGTTGAGGATCGGCTTCGGCCTGACCTTCCTGTGGGCCTTCTTCGACAAGTTGCTTGCGCTCGGGTTCCACACCGGCTACGACCAGTCCGGCGTCCTGGACCGCTTCGGGGAGGCAGCCTGGATCAACGGTGGGAGCCCGACGTCCGGATTCCTCGCGTTCGGCACCGACGGCCCGTTCGCGGACTTCTACCAGTCCATGGCCGGTTCGGCGTGGGTCGACTGGCTGTTCATGCTGGGACTGCTCGGTATCGGAACCGCCTTCACGCTGGGCATCGCGATGCGGGCGGCCGCGGCGAGCGGCGTGGTGCTCTACCTGATGATGTGGTCGGCAGCGCTGCCCCCGGAGACCAATCCGGCCATCGACGACCACGTCCTCGGAGCCATCTCGCTGGTCGCCCTGGCCGCCGTCGGCGCCGGCAGCACGTGGGGCCTGGGCCGCGCGTGGGGCCGCATGCCGGTCGTCCGCCGCTACACCGCGCTTCGCTGAGCGGCCGGTTCGCCGTCCGATCCGCGCCCCGTCCTGCCGACCCGGCAGGATGGGGCGCGTGCTGCGTGAGCTGACCCCGCTCCCCTACCACCGCGCGGTGGCCGACATCCTCGAGCGGGAGAACCCGCGCGCCTGCGCCTCCCTGCTCCCCCGGACCTCGGAGACCGGCGACGACGACCTGCTCCGTCACGCCTACCGCCTCGAGCCCCGGTCCCACCCACGCCCCCACGCAGCCCTCCTGCGGGCGGCCAGCGCGCTCGGTGTCACGGTCCCCGTGCAGGTCCACGCCGACGAGCAACCCGTCGGGCCCAACGCCGAGCTGGTCTTCGTGCCCCACACCGCCGTCATCGTCATCAGCGGCTCGTTGCTGGACCTCCTCGACGACGACGAGCTGACCTCGGTGATGGGCCACGAGCTCGCCCACCACGTCCTGTGGTCGGCCGAGGGTGGCCGCTACCTCGCTGCCACACGCCTGCTCGAGGCCGCCGAGCACGACGGTCGTACGACGAGCGAGTACCTCGAGACGGCTCGGCGCCTGCGCCTGAGCACCGAGCTGTACGCCGATCGCGGGGCGCTCGTCGCCTGCGGCGTCCTCGAGGCAGCCGTCGGTGGGCTGCTGAAGGTGACCACCGGGATGCGCGACGCCGACCCGGAGGCCTACCTCCGCCAGGCCGACGAGATCTCGTTCGCCACCTCGGCCAGCGCTCGACGCACTCACCCCGAGACGGTGCTGCGCGCCTGGGCACTCCAGCGATGGATCACCGGCGAGTCCCTCGCCGACCTCGAGGCCGAGGTCGCCGCAGCCATCGGCCCGCGGCTGGACCTGTCGACCCTGGACCTGGTGGGTCAGGACGACCTCGCCTCGATCACCCGCGAGCTGGTCCGCCAGGCAGCCTTCCTCGAGCAACTGCGCACCCCCGAGGGTCTCGCGCTCGTCGAGCGGTACGACGTGACGGCACCGCCCGGCCCTTCGCCGCTGTCCGAGGTCGGCCGCGAGTCCCTCGGCGGGCTGCCGGCCGAGACGCGCCGCTACGTCTGCGCCGTCCTGACCGACCTCGCCACCGCCGGCACCGACGACCTCACCGGGCCCCTGGCCGCCACGCTGGCGTTCGCGCGACGCAAGGAGCTCGGCGAGGACCTGCTGGGCTTCGTCACCGAGGAGCTGGGCCTCTCCGAGCGCCAACGCGCCCGGCTCGTCGCCGACGCCGAGGCCCTCCCGGCGGTGGACGCCTGATGCAGGACGCCGTACGCCGACTGGTCGCCGAGGCAGGGTCCCGGGGCGGGATGCCTCTGGACGACGTCCTGGCCCTCACCCTCCCGCTCCTGGAGGCCGTCGCCGAGATCCACGACCGCGGGATGGTGGCCCCCCTGCGCGGCCTCGAGGCTCTCGACGTCCTCGACCACCGACTGGTCCTGCACCACGACCACGGCCATGCCCGACGGCCCCGGCTCCACCCCCGCGCCATCGCCGACGTCGAGCGTGAGCTGCGCGCGGCGGCTCTCGACGTCACCCGCGGCCCGGACCGTCACCACGACCTGCGCACCGGCCGGAGCGAGACCTCCACGGTCGTCGACGTCGACCCCACCTCGCCCGCAGGTCTGCGCATCGTGGCCGGCTGGCAACGCTGGGAGCACCTGCTCGACCACCACGACGAGCTCACCGACATCGGGAGCCTCGGGGAGCTGATGGTCGCCCTGCTCGCCGGCCTCGACCTGGGCACCCACCAGGACGCGGCCGACCTGGCCCACCACCGCAGCAACCTGTTCGCCCTGGCCCCGCGTCTCGACCCGGTCGTCGCGGCCGTCCTGACCGCGATGATCGAGCCCGACCGTCGACGACGACCCGCGGACCTCCTCGACCTCGTCGCCCGGTTGCGGACCTACCGGGACCAGCCCGAGGACTTCGACCTCGACCGCGTCCTGGCCGGCGACGCGAGCGGCACGCCGCGCGAGCGCCGTGAGCTGGTCCTCTCCCACCTGCGCGAGCGGCTCTTCGACCTCAGCCGGCGCAACCCGCTGCTGCACTTCCGGCCCTCTGCACGCACCCTCGACCTCACCCAGGCGTCCGTGCCGCTCGTGCTCGACGTCCGCTCCATCCGCCCGGAGTCGCTCTTCACCTGGGGCGGTCCGACCTCACGCCGCCTCCGCGCGGGCGGGACCGTCGACGTCGGGTCGGTGGTGCGCTGGGAGGAAGCGCCGTACGCCGAGTCGAGCCTCGACACGATCGCGGCCACCGCACGGCGCGACCGCTCGGAGTTCGGTCAGGACCAGCTGCGCCTCGTGGTGGCCTTCCTGCGCTGGCACGACGTGCACGGCGACCCCGCGACCACGATCACCTCGCCCCTGGTGCTGGCTCGCGCCGAGCTCACCAAGCGGCGCGGCGTGCGGCACTCGCACCGTCTGCGGCTGCGCGAGGTGTCCTCGGCGGAGGTCAACCCGGTCCTGCGCCACCAGCTGCGTGAGCTCTACGGCCTCGTCCTGCCGGAGACCGTCGACCTCAGCGACCCCGGCGCCATCGAGGCCCTGCGCGAGGACGTCGAACGACAGGGACGTGCCACCCAGGCGGGTCTGAGCATCGCGCTGGTCGAGCGCCCGCGGATCGAGCTGATCCGCTCGCGGGCCGAGACGGCGCTCACCTCCTACCGACGGCGACGTCGGACCAGCCGGCCGGTCATCGGACGCCGGCACTATGCCTACTCCTACACCCGGCCGGACTGGGCCCCGCTCGGCGTGCAGATCTATGCCGATCGGGTACGTCGTGCGCCCCTGGAGGTCGCGGTCGAGCTCGGCGACGCGCCCCACCCGCGAGCCACGGCCGCCGCCAGCACCGAGACCGACCTGTTCAGCCTCGGCGCGTCCGCGGACGACAATCCTTTCGCCTGGGAGGTCGACCTCTGCTCGGTCACCCTGGCCAACTTCAGCTACCGGACCCTGAGCCTCGTGCGCGACTACGACGCGCTGCTCGCCGAACCTCGTCCGCACCCGTCCTTCGACGAGCTGTTCTCGGCCGCACCCCGGGAGTCCCCGGCGACCGGCACGCCGTACCGGCTGGAGGACCGCTATCTCGTCGTGCCCGCCGACGACTCCCAGATGGCTGCGATCGCGCAGGCTCGTGCGGCCGACAACTTCGTCATCCAGGGACCTCCCGGCACGGGGAAGTCGCAGACCATCACCAACCTGATCGCCGACTACCTGGCCCGGGACAAGCGGGTGCTGTTCGTCTGCGCCAAGCGGGCAGCCCTCGACGTCGTGCACGCTCGGCTGCGCTCCCGCGGACTCGACGAGGTCTGCACCCTGGTCCACGACAGCCAGCAGGACAAGAAGGACTTCGTGCACGGGATGCGCGAGACCTACGAGTCCTGGTCGGCCGCGGTGCCGGGCGAGGGGCTCGCCGTCCTCGAGGCACGCCGACGACGGCTGGTCGACGAGCTCACCGCGATCACCGACGAGCTCGGTGCCCTCGACGACGCCCTGCTGGCCGGGGACCCACGCAGCATCGAGGTGCTCGACGCGCTCGTGGACCTGCGCGAGCACCGGTGGGGAGCCGACCTCGCCCCCGACGAGGTCCTTCTCCTGCCCAGCCCGGGCGCCTGGGCGGCGGCCCGCGGGGAGGTCGGCCGGCTGGTCGACGCCCTGCGCGCCCCGTTGGCGACCACGCCGCTCGCGCTGGTCGCCGCCGAGGTTCTCGTCCGGTCCCGTCGCGACGCGGAGATCGCCGCCGTCGCGCAGCGTGTCTCCCCCGCGATCGAGGGCCTGCTGCGAGCCGTGCGCGAGTCCGGCGGCCCGAGACTGGAGGACGCCGCACACCTGAGGCTGACCGACGTGGAGGACCTGGCAGGCCTGCACGCGCTGGTGGATCCACTGGCCCGGCACGGCCGCCTGGACGTGCTGTGGAGCCGGTCCACCGCGGCCGCGGACCTCCTGGACGCGAGCCAGGCGCAGGCCGGCCTCGTGGCCGCCTCCGTGGCGGCCACCGAGGCGGCGCGGGCCTGGTCCGATCGTCCCGTGGCCGACGAGGCCCGCCACGCCCTCGACGTGGCACGCGCTAAGGAGCGGGCGCCGTTCCGGTTCTTCAGCGGCGAGTGGCGACGGGTGCGTCGCCTCGTCGAGGAGTCGTACGTCGTGCCTGCGGGCACCTCGATGCCCACCGCAGCGGCGGCCCTCGCGCAGCTGGTGGTTGCCGACGACGCCGCCCGGGCGCTGGCCGAGAGCCGTGAGCGGGCCCGTGCTGCGTGGGGCCACGGCGACCTCGTCGCCCTGGCCGCGGACCTCGAGGACCTGCGCGGTCGCACCGACCGGCTCGCCGGGTGGAGGGACCGACTCACCGAGCCGGACGACGCGCCGCGGGCCGCGTTGGACCACGTGGCAGCCGACCTGCGCGAGCTGCGCCTGGCGGCGCACGGAGTCCTGCTCCTCGACGACCACGCCCTCGGCGACCTGGTGTCGTGGACCAAGGCCCTCGGCTCCGACGCGGGCGCCGGTCTCGTGAGGGCGGGGGCACCGCACCTGGTCGAGCTCGCAGCCCACCACCCCGGCGTCCTCACCACGCTGCGTCGCCTCGATGCCACCCCCGAGCAGATCTCCTACGCAGTGCTGGCGGCCGAGCTGTCCACCGCCCAGGCGGAGGCCCCCTCCCTCAGCCGGGTGGACGGGCCGCGGATCGCCGTGCTCCTGGACCGCGTCGCCGCCGTCGAGCCGGAGCTCCACGCCGTCAGCTCCGAGGTGGTCGTCGCGCGCCTGCGCGAGCGGTTCCGTGCCCGCTGCGCCGCTGGAGCGCGAAAGTCGACCTGGGCCGACGGGCAACGTGTCCTCGAGCACGAGTTCGGCAAGGTGCGGGCCTACAAGTCCATCCGACAGCTTGCCGAGGGCGCTCCCGGCGAGGTCACCGCCGCGCTGCGCCCGGTCTGGTTGATGAGCCCCGCCTCCCTGTCCGACACCCTGCCGCTCACGACCTCCTTCGACGTCGTCATCTACGACGAGGCCAGCCAGGTGCCGGTCGAGGAGGCCGTCCCGGCCCTGCACCGGGCAACCCAGGTCATCGTGGTCGGCGACCGGATGCAGCTGCCGCCCACCCGCTACTTCACCGCCGCGCCGACCACCGGCGACGACGTCGGCGGTCCCGACGGGCCCGGTGGAGACGACGGCCAGGACGGGGAGGACGCGGCCCGCCTGGGCGTGGTCCTCGATGCCGACAGCTTCCTGGCCGTCAGCTCGACCCGGCTTCCCTCGACGATGCTCCGGTGGCACTACCGCAGCCGCTTCGAGGCACTGATCCAGTTCTCCAACACCGCCTTCTACGACGGTCGACTCGCCACCGTGCCCGACCGGACGCCCGCCCTGCGTGACCGGCGCGCCCTGCTGGTGGACGGCGAGACCCCCGACCCGGAGGTCGCGAGCGCGGTGACCGACGAGGTCCTGACCCGCAGCATCAGCGTCGTGCGCGTGCAGGACGGGGTCTACGAGCGCCGGACCAACGCCGCGGAGGCCGCCTGGACGGCCGCCCTGGTGCGCGACCTCGTGCTGCGCCGTACCGGCCTGACGATCGGGGTCGTCGCCTTCTCCGAGGCCCAGCAGAGCGAGATCGAGCGTGCCCTGGAGCGCCTGACCGAGCAGGATCGGGACTTCGCCCGTGCCTACGAGGACGAGGTCGGCCGGGAGGAGGACGGCCAGGGTGTCGGGCTCTTCGTGAAGAACCTCGAGAACGTCCAGGGCGACGAGCGGGACATCATGCTGATGAGCGTCTGCTACGCCGCGGCCCCCGACGGCAGGATGCGGATGAACTTCGGCCCGATCAACACCGCCGGCGGGGAGAAGCGCCTCAACGTCATCTTCAGCCGCGCGCGCCGGCACATGGTGCTCACCTCCAGCATCGACCCGTCGGCCATCACCAACGTGTACAACCCGGGTGCCCGCACGCTGCGCGACTTCCTCGCCTATGCCGAGGCGGTCTCGGTCGGTGACGACGCCGGGGCCGCCCGCACGCTCGCTGCCCGGCGTGGCGACGGGTCCGGAGCCGTGCGCGCCCCCGCTCCGATCGTGACGCAGATCGCCGAGGCGCTGACCGCCCGCGGCCTCGACGTCGTCACCTCCCACGGGGGCTCGGACTTCCGGTGCGACCTGGCGCTCCGGGCCCCCGGTGCCGAGCAGTGGGCCCTCGGGGTCCTGGTCGACCATGCGACGAGGCTCCGCACCGGGTCGACCGAGCAGCGCCGCGTCGTCCAGCCAGGTGTGCTGCGTGCATCGGGCTGGCGGGTCGAGCAGGTCACCTCTGCGGAGTGGCTCACCGCGCCCGACGCCGTGGTCGACCGGCTGGCCGGACGCGTGCACCTCGCCTGAATGATCCGGGCGAGGTGCCCTCTCCTACGATGAGCCCATGAATCGTGGCTCCCTCGTCACCCCGGCGGCCCTCGCTGTCACCGCCGTGCTGCTGGCCGCGGGGTGCGCGCCGCAGACCAAGAGCGACACGACCCGAGACCTCGACAGCCTCCCCGCGTCGAGCGCCGGACCGGTGAGCCCCTCCGAGGTCGCGCCGTCCGCACCGCCCCGGCCCACCGGCGACGCGACGATCATCCCGCCGGACTCCGCCTCGCAGTCGCCGACGGCCGAGCCCGACGGTGCCGACACCCCGAGCACCCCGTCGTCTCCCGACCCCTCGCGCTCCCCGGTCGGGACGGCGAGGGGGTCGGTCAAGGTCGTCGACACCGTCGCCACCGACATCCCGATCCCGTGGGGCATGGCCCGACTGCCCGACGGGACGGTGCTGGTCACCAGCCGCGACGAGCACCACCTGTACCGCGTGGCACCCAAGGCCGGCAAGGTGGTCGACCTCGGAGAGATCCCGGGCGTCGTGAGCGACGGGGGCGAGGGCGGGCTCCTGGGCGTCGCGGTCTCCTCGTACTACCCCGAGACCAAGCGGATCTTCCTCTACTACTCCACCTCGACCGACAACCGGATCGCCACGGTGACCCTGCAGCCCGGCTCGCCGGCGACGCTCTCGGACCCGCGGGTGGTCTTCAGCGGGATCCCGCGCGGCTTCCGCCACAACGGGGGCAGGATCGCCTTCGGTCCCGACGACATGCTCTACGTCGGCACGGGCGAGACCGAGGTGCCCGCGCTGGCCCAGGACACGTCCTCCCTCGGCGGCAAGATCCTGCGGATGACGCCGCAGGGCAAGCCTGCACCGGGCAACCCGTTCAAGAACTCCGTGGTCTACAGCTACGGGCACCGCAACGTGCAGGGCCTGACCTTCAACGAGCAGGGCCGGCTGTTCGCCTCCGAGTTCGGGGACAAGACCGCGGACGAGCTCAACTGGATCCGCCCCGGCCGCAACTACGGCTGGCCCGCGAGCCAGGGCGCCACCGACCTGAAGGGCGTGACCAGCCCGATCGCGGAGTTCGGCACCGACGAGGACTCTCCCAGCGGCGTCGCGATGGCCGGTGGCTCGGTCTACATGGCCGCGCTCAAGGGCGAGCGTCTCTGGCGGATCCCCCTCGACGGCACCAAGCTGGTCGCTCGGCCGCGCGCGTTCCTGATCGGTGACTTCGGGCGGCTGCGCACCGTGCTCGCGCTGAGCGAGACCCAGCTGCTGGTCTCGACCAGCAACACCGACGGTCGGATCTCCCCACGACCCGGCGACGACCGTCTGCTGCTGCTCGACGTCAGCTGACCGGCCGTCCGCTCAATGGGCGCAGTCGCCCCCACGGGTGATGAGCCGCAGCCCCGGGCACGGCACGATGGGGGCGACCGAATTCCTCGACGTCTTGGAGCTCTCGCACGATGCCG
>NZZG01000172.1 GCA_002698575.1 Pimelobacter sp.
GGGGAGACGCGCTGGTGAGTCGCTTCCAGTTCGTCGCCGACAACTCCGCCACCTTCGAGGTGAAGCGACTGGTGAGCTCGTCGAGGTGACGCGCTCTTCGTTCTACGCTTGGAAGGAGGCAGCTGCGGCCCGGGCCGAGCGGGCCGCCGCGGACGCCGACCTCGAGGCCCGCATCCGCAAGATCCACGCCGCCGACAACACCGTCGGAGCCCCGAGGGTCACCGCCGAGCTCAACGACGGTGCCCCCGCTGCTGAGCGGGTCAACCACAAGCACGTCGCGCGCGTCATGAAGGCCGCCGGCATCACCGGCTACGTCAAGAAGCGCAAGGTCCGCACGACCGTCCCCGAACCGTCGGAGCAAAAGGTCCCCGACCTGCTCAACCGGGACTTCACCGCACCGGCACCAAACCTCCGCTACGTCGGCGACATCATCTACCTGCCACTGGCCGAGGCAGCCGGTGGCGGGAACCTCTACCTGGCCACCGTGATCGACTGCTACTCACACGCCTCGTTGGCTGGGCGATCGCCGACCACATGCGCACCGAGCTCGTCGAAGACGCGCTCAAGGCCGCCGCCGCCACCAGAGGATCGCTCGCCGGGGCGGTCTTCCACAGCGACCACGGGTCGCCGTCTACACCTCAAAGGACTACGCCAAGCTCTGCGCCGACTTCGGCGTCACCCAGTCCATGGGCGCCGTCGGGTCCAGTGCTGACAACGCGCTCGCGGAGTCGTTCAACGCCACCCTGAAGCGCGAGGTTCTCGGGGCCTGACCCCGGTTCTTGGACACGCTGAATCCAGCAGCTGCTGCTGGGAAGCGAGATGATCCGGGAACTATGACCAGGAAGAACTACTCCGAGGAGGGGGCCTGACCCCGGGTCTTGGACACGGCAGAATCGGCATCAGCGGGGACTCGAGATGATCCAGACCGCCGCATCGCCGCGGACCTGGCGGAATGGTTGATGCGCGCCGACACCCACCCACCGGGTCCGCACTCAACCAGGTTCTCTCGGCGCGGGGTGATCCGCGTGACCGGATGCATGAGCCGTCACGGATTGGGTGATTGCGTCGAGAAGGAGGGCTCCCGGTGTTCGGCAAAGGCCAGGAGCCCTTCTCTGTACCCGGCGGTTTCCTGGCACCGGAGAGTGGCTTCTATCTCGTGCTGGATCTGGTCGCGAAGTCCGCTGCTGCGCAACAGCCGCTTGGCCGCCCGGGTGGCCGGGGATGATCCGGCGGCGAGCTCGTCGGTCCGTGCCGCAACGACAGACTCCAGCTCGTCTTCGGCAACAACCTCATCAACCAGGCCGACCGCGAGCGCCTCCTCGGCCGTGAGCGTCAATTTACCAACGAGCATCCGGCGAGCGTACTGGCGGCCCGCCAGCTCCGTCAGGAACCAGCTCACGCCCCAGTCGCCCGGTAGGCCCATTCGCCGGTAGGCCGGGATCAACCGGGCACCCTGGCTTGCGATCCGGAAGTCGCACTCCAAGGCCAGGCCCATGCCCCCACCGGCAACAGGCCTTGAAGAGCAGCGACGCTCGGCTGCTCCAACTCGTGCAGGAGGTCAAAGCGTTCAGGGCGTGCTTTCGGTCGAGGATCAGGTGCGCGATGTTGCCACGTCGAAAGCTGGACACCCCTCCCACATCGGGGGCCGCAGGTGCGGGGTCAGGGTTGTGGGACATGGCGCTTTCCCTCCGGTGCCCATATGATAGGTCGATCGAATGATTCCTATGGGAGGAGCTACGTGCACCCGAGCAGACCAGACTCCGCGGTTGCGGTTATCACCGGCGGTGCGCAGGGGATCGGCCGCGCCATCGCGGAGACGCTCCATGCCGACGGTTGGTACGTGGCCACCGTCGACCTACGGCCTCACGAGGGCGCTGCTGATCGATGGCTCACGGTCGAGGCCGACGTGGCTAAGAGGGACTCCCTGACGGCTGCAATTGACAAGGTGCGGTCGGCCGCTGGACCTCCGCTGGCCGTTATCGCGAACGCCGGGACGTGGCGCGACGCAACCATCGGACGGATGTCCGACGATGACTGGCACACGGTGGTCCAGGTCGACCTCACCGCCGCGTTCTTGTTGGTCCGGGAGGTGTGGCAGGACATGCGCGACGCCGGGTTCGGGCGGTTCGTGGCCATCTCGTCGATCTCGAAGAACGGCAACTACGGCCAGGCCAACTACGCAGCCGCAAAGCAGGGCCTGCTCGGCCTCGCCAGTACCGTCGCTGTCGAAGGTGCCGCTCACGGGATCACAGGCAATGTTGTGTGTCCGGGAGTGATCGAGACTCCAGCGCAAGCCGCATTTCGCGACAGGGCGCCGGAGGCCTACGCGGCGTTCCTCGCAGGGGTACCTGGAAGTAGGACCGGTTGGCCGGACGACATCGCCGGCGCCGTGCGGTACTTTGCCAGCGACGCCGCCGGCTACGTCAACGGGCAGGTGCTCTACATCGACGGTGGCATGAACAGGGCTGCGGGATGAACAGCGCGGCGACCTCTGAGGACTCCGCTCTCAGCGAGGACGTGGCTGATCGATCGGCGGACGTGGTCGTACTGGCAGCGAGCTCGGGGTGCTTCCGATCGACTCTGAGGACAGTATCGACCAGAAGGTGCGCGACGCCTCCAGGGCCATGCGGTCCTGGTCCGAGGTCTCGCCGATGCATCGTGCCGACGTGCTGCTGAGGATCGCCAGGGAGACGCGTCTCCGCTTCGATGAGCTGGTGTCGGCGTTGGCGAAGGAAAAGGGCAAGACGCTCAAGGAGGCCGCCCTCGAGCTGGAGCGGTACGTCGGTCCTTCATCCAGTACGCAGGTCTCGCCACGCACTCTCGTGGCCGCTACCAGTCTCTCGGTGGAGGTGTCGAGGGACATCTCGAATACTTTCCGGTAGGCGTTGTGGCCGCGGTGGTGCCGTGGAACTTCCCGGCTTCCTTGTTCGGGAGCAAGCTCGCTCCGGCCTTGGCGGGTGGGTGCGGCTTCGTGATCAAGCCATCGCAAACCACGCCTTTGATCACACGGCGGCTCGTGGCCATCGCGCAGGCCGAGCTGCCCGAGGGCGTGTTGGCCGTGGTGGTGGGTGGAGGTGCGCAAGGAGAGCTGCTGATCAGCCATCCTCTGGTGGCAAGGGTGGCGTTCAGTGGGTCAACCGAGCTCGGTCGCCACATCGGCGTCGTCCGGCGCGCATCTCAAGAGGGTCACCCTCGAGTTGGGAGGGTGCGATCCGTTCGTGCTGCTGGAGGACGCGGACCTCGCTGCTGCTGTGCGAGTCCTGATGGGGTCGCGCTTCTATAATGCAGGTCAGGTCTGCGTCGCCCCGAAGCGTTTGATCGTTCACGAGCGGGTCGCTGAGCGGGTGATCGCCCTCTTGGAGGAGAGGCTGGCACGCGTCAGGCTGGGGCCGAGTCTTGAACCCTCATCCACGATGGGGCCGCTGCACACCGCTGCCGCGAGGACACGTATCGAGGCGCAGGTCGCCGATGCCGTCTCCCGGGGCGCGGCGGTGGTGGGTGGCGGGCGCCCCGTCGGCGCCCCGTACGAACATGGACGCTTCGCCCTTCCCGCACTCGTGATCGATCCACCACCCGATGCTCTGGTGGGGTCCGAGGAGACATTTGGACCGGTCCTCACCGTGGTGCGTGTCGGCAGTGATGACGAGGCAGTCGCGGTCGCCACTGAGACCGAGTTCGGCTTGGACGCTTCGGTGTAAAGCGGGGATCACAAGCGGGCCTGGCGGATCGCGCGTCGAATTCCCGCGGGTTACACGTGGATCAACGCCATGGCTCGGGTGTATGACGAGTTGCCGTTCGGCGGGGTGGGTGCGTCCGGCATTGGGCGCGAGCACGGGATCGAGGCTTTGGAGTCCTACCTAGAGCCGCGGACGTTCATCTCGTCATGACCCGAGCGAACCGCGTCAGGTAGTGCTCTGCTCGCCCGGGGCCGGCTCGCCGCTCTTGGCCCATGTGAGGAGTTGCTTCATCACGATCTTTCCGAGTGGGTCTCGCGGCAGTTCGTCCATGAACGCGATGCGCCTGGGGTACTTGTACGGCGCCAGTCGCGCCTTGACGTGCGTCTGGAGCTCAGCCCGCAGCTCTTCGCTGGGCTCGAAACCGTCGGCGAGCACCACCCAGCCCATGACGATCTCGCCGCGGCCCGGGTCGGGTGCTCCGGTCACTGCGACATGTGCGACCGAGGGATGAGCCGACAGCGCCTCTTCGACCTCTACCGGGGCCACCTTGTGCCCGCCCGGGCTGATCATCATGTCGGACCTGCCCATGTACCAGTACTGCCCGTCCTCTTCGCCGACGCGGAACAGGTCGTCGACGACGGTCCATCCTTCGCGGATGTCGCGTTGCTGTAGTTCCGGACGGTTCCAGTAGGTCAGGCCCGTGACCCCACGAACCGCGAGTTGACCGATCTCGCCGGGAGCGACGTCCGTCAGTGGGGCGTGCTGCGGAACGACGAGTCGCGCCTCCCACCCGTCGACGGGTCGGCCGACGCACATCGGCGGCGTCGAGCCGTCTGAGGGCGGGATAAAGAACCAGGCGGCGAACGCGGTGCTTCCGACAGGGTTCAGCAGATCGAGACCATGTCGTCGCCAGGCGCGATGCAGCCACTCGCCGTTGTTGGTGATGAAGGGGGCGTAGGCGCGACGAACGGAGGAGAGGTCGAACGTGCCGGGCTGTCGTTCATGCACGGCCAGCATCTGAGACCAGCTCGTGCCCATGGCAATGAGCCAGGTCACCTGGTACTGGTCCACGGCACGCAGGATGTTCTCGGGGTTGCTGAACTCCTCGATCTCCACCTGCGTGATGCCCCGCGTCAGCGAGAACGTCAACCGCGACAACCATCCAGCTGCGTGCCCGATGGGGGCAGGGAACAGGTGTACGTCGTCCTCGGTGATGCCGTAGCCGGTCGCGGTATGTTCGGCGGCGAGGATCAGCCGCCTTGCAGTGTGGTAACAGGCCTTCGGTGTACCGGTGGTCCCGCCGGTGTGCCAGATCACGGCGAGCGCGTCGGGGGAGTAGGTGGGCCATTCGAACGCGGGGTCGTCGTTAGCGAGCAGGTCGGCCCACGACAGATGATCGGTGCCCCGAGAGTCGGGGAACGCAATCACGTGCTCGACCGAAGCGACTTGGCTGCGGGCCAGTGCCTCGAAATTGGCGATACCTGAGCCCTGGTCGTTGGCGAAGACGAGCACCTTGGCCGAGGTGTCGTTGAGGAAGAAGCGCAGCTCGTCACGGCGTGCGGTCGCCGGCACGAGGACGCCTATGGCTCCGAGTCGCCAGGCAGCCAGGAACGCGATCGTTGCTTCCGGCCGGTTGGTGGAGCGAACGGCGATTCGGTCTCCTGGAACGACGCCGAGGCGGGACAGTCCCAGGGCGAGGCGATGGCTCGCCTCAGCCAGTTGAGCGTACGTATAACTCACGTCTTCGCCGAAGAGGTGGACGGCGACGTGCGCGCCTCGCCCGCCTCGGACGTGCCGGTCGACCAAGTAGTCGGTGAGGTTCATCTCTCCGGCGGGCGGGGCGTAGCGGGCGTCGAGGTACTCGGGCTGCTGATCGGGGCCGACCAACCACTCAGCGGGGACGGACTCGTATGGGGGATAGAGATCCTTCACCACGTCAGTCTATGATTGCTTGATCGATCAAGTCTAGGGTCCTGTAGTGAGTTGATCCTGGGTACCGGCGATGGCGGGAGGCGGATGCACAACGTGGGCCGGCTTTGTGGTTAGGCGTCCGGGTGGTGACGACGCGCGACAGCCTCGCGGGGAGGTCCGGCGATGACATGGTGTCCCTCGACGAGTACCCGCGGGCCGAGACGTCGTTGAGTTCGCTTGCCGCGTTGCGGCCCGTCTTGCCTCGTCCGACCCCGAAGCCACGGTCACCGCGGGCAACTCGAGCGGTCAGAACGACGCGGCGGGGGTATTTCTCGTCACCACCTTGGAGATGGCGGAGCGCCTCGGCGTGGCGCCGGTGATACGGGTCGTGAGTTGGGCACTGGCCGGGGTGCCACCCGAGGTGATGGGTATCGGTCCGGTGCCGGCGACCGAGGCTGCTCTCGGGTCGGGCAGGGTTGACCCGAGCCGACATGGACTTCATCGAGCTGAACGAGGCGTTCGCGGCTCAGGCGCTGGCGGTGATGCGCGAGTGGAAGTCCACCGACGAGGAAGTGGTGCGCATCAACGGGCATGGCTCCGGAATCTCCCTGGGTCATCCGGTCGGGGCGACCGGTCTGCGGATGCTCGGAACGCTGGCGCGCGAACTCCACCGCCGAAAGGGTTGTTACGGGCTGGTCACGATGTGCATCGGAGGCGGCCAAGGGATGGCTGCGGTCTTCGAGCGGGTGGCGTGACGCGAAGGCCTGGCTGGCGGGTCGCAGGCTCGAGGCCGGCCGGCCTCAGAGATCCGGGACACGATAGGTCCAGGGATCCTGGCCGGCCAGAACCAGCCGATCGGTAGTCAGCAGGAGCTGCAGGTGCGCGTGCGTCTCGACGACGGCGAGCATCTGGTTGAAGTCGTCGAGGCTGTCAAGTGCGCGACGGCGTCGCGTCCAGCCGATCTCCCCGGCCACCTCGACCGCGGTCGAGGCCCCCGAGCGTACGGCGGTGAGGCACTCGTCCAGCCGGTTGTCGTGGTGGCTCATCAGTTCCCGCGCGCGGGCATGCGAACTGTCGGTCGCCGGGCCGTGAGCCGGGAGCAGTCGCAGGTCCGGAAGCTCGAGGACCGCGCGGAGCGACGTCAGGTAGTCGTGCAAAGGGAACGCTGGCACCAGCGCTTCGAAGCCGATCGACGGGGTGATGTGCGGGAGCACGTGGTCTCCCGCGAAGAGCAGACCAGACTCGAGGTCAGCGAACACCAGGTGGCCCTGCGTGTGCCCGGGCGTTGGGACTGCGAGGAGGTTCTGTCCGCCGGCGAGAGCGTAGGTGCCTTCTGTGAGCCAGATGTCCGGCGGGCTGTAATGCTCTGAGGGATCACCCTGACCGGCAGCCCGCAAGAATCGCTCCGCGAGAGCGCCTGCTCCTACCTCGCGCAGCAGACGACCGTGCGCCTCGATTCCAGCGATGGGTCCGCGAGACTGCAGCAGGTCGAGGGACGGCTTCTCTCCGATGCCCAGTCCGACGAGAGAGTCGACTTCGTCGCGGAGCGCGACGGCTTGGGTGTAGTGGTCGCGGTGAAGGTGAGTGACCAAGAACTGGCGGATGTCCGACAGCCGGTATCCCAGCACGCGGAGAGCTTCCGCCAGCACCCTCCGCGACTCCTCGAGCGCCCAGCCGCCGTCAATGAGCACCAGTCCATCGTCAGATTCGAGAACGTACACGTTGACGGCCCGCAGCGCGTCCATCGGGAGAGGCAGGGGAACCCGGTGAACGCCAGGCGCGACCGTCTCCGGGCCAGGGTCGAGCCAACTTCGCTCTGCCCCCTCAACGTGATCTTGATGTGACTCGAGGCCCACCTGCGGCTCATTCTTCACGTTTCCGGCTGCTCACGTCGATGGGCGCGATGGACCTGAAGAGGAGGCAGATGCGTTCCTGGCGGACGCGGTGGTGTGTCCTCGCGAGTCATAGGCGGCACCGCTGAGAGGCGTCCGAGGATGGCGCACGTGATAGTTGGGGTACACCCATCCTTCTATGCTAATCGTTCAATCAATTGAACTCCAGGCGCCAGTTCGCGTCATGGTGGTTGTGTTACGACCTCGCTGGGAGCAGAGTCAAGCTCCGGGGCTCGCAACTGCGACAAGCCCTCAAGCCTCGCGAGGTCGGCAGGAACTGGCTGGTCAAGTCCGGTGACCTGGTGTACAGGTCTGATTGAACCGCCCCGAAGTTTCCGGAGACTCCGAGGGTCTTGGTGGAGTGGGCGGACTCCTTCATGGCGATCACCCGCACTGTTCAACAGCCTGCCTGCGCCAGGATCCGGCGGGCACGCTCGAGCACGGGTCCGTCAACCATATGGGTCCCGGAACGGACGGCCCCTGAGGTGCCCGCCTCGATGATGCCGCGGGCCCAGGAGATCTCGTTCTCCGTGGGGAGCAGGCCGAGCCTGACGGCACCGACCTGGCGGGGGTTGAGGCAGAGCTTGCCCGTGAAGCCTAGCGCTCGTGCACGGCGCGTCGCGTCCGTCGTCACCTCGCTGGCGTCAAGGTCGCGGGTGACGCTGTCGATCGGGCCGGCAATCCCGGCCGCCCGGGACGCGATCACCAGAGTGCTGCGCGCAAGCAGCATCGCCGCGTCGTCTTCGGCCGAGCCGAGATCGGCGGCGAGGTCGACGTGACCGAGGGCGAGTCTGAGCACGCCGGGCGCCCGCGCGATCTCCACTGACCCCAAGACACCAACTGCGGTTTCGACCAGGGCAATGAGCGGCACGTCGCCCCAGACATGGTGGAGCTCGGCCAGGGCGTCGGCGTGCTGGGACTTGGGAACCATTACACCTCGCACCCCCGGGCAGTCACGGAGCACAGCGAGGTCGGCCTCCTGGCCCGCCCAGTCGGAGTTGATCCGGACCACTGCCTGGCCGGCGGCGTCCAGCCATCTTGCCGCGGCACGTCGGGCCTCCGCCTTGTTCTCAGGTGCGACTCCGTCTTCGAGATCGATGATCACAGCGTCGGCCCCGCTGGCGACGGCGCTCGCAAAGCGGTCGGGTCGGTCGCCGGGTACGAACAGCAGCGTCCGGGCCTCCTCGAGGCTCAAGTTGCCCACGGTCGGTCAGGACCTCTCGCGCGAGCGGGAGCGAACGAGGAAGTCTTGGAGAGCGATGGCATGGGCCTGTGACTCCTGGCAGCTCAGCGTCGCCTCGATCTCGCGGGCCAGAGCCTCCGGGAGGCCGTGGCGGTGCAAGAGGGACTTGCTCGCGGAGATGGCCTCCGCCGGCGCCGAGGACAGGGCCTCCGTGCGCGCGCTGAGGACCTCGTCGAGGTCGTGGTCGGGCACGACCTCGTCGACCATCCCGGCAGCTAGCGCCTCCGCGGCGCCGAGGCGCTCACCGCGCAGCAGCATGCGCCGGGCCACATTCTTTCCAGCCTTCTCGGTCAGAAACCAGCTGACGCCCCAGTCGCCGGGGAGACCGAGCGCGGAGAACCCGGGGACAAAGACAGTGCTGTCGCTCGCGATACGGAAGTCGCAGGCGAGCGCCAGACCGATGCCCGCGCCCGCGACCGGGCCGCGGAGGCCCGCGATCGTGACCTGCGGCAGCTCGCTGATTCGCACGACGATGTCGAAGGCGCGCTCCAGGCGCGCGCGTTCGGCGGCCCTCAGCGTCTCGAGCTCGGCACCTTCCATCCCCAGTCGGGACGGGCGGCGCTCCATCTCCTTGACGTCGGAGCCGGCGCAGAACGCGCGGCCCTGGCCGCTGAGGCAGACGACGGCCACGTCCTTCCTGCTCTCGAGGTCGGACAGTGCGTGGTGCAGGTGCTCGACGAGTGCCACGTTGACGGCGTTCAGGCGCTCGGACCGGTTGAGCAGGAGGTGAGCGGCACCGTCGCGGATCGTCGTGAGCAGACAGTCGTCCGTCGTGGTTACGGGCTGGTGACCCGAGGTCACGACGGGGCCTCGGCGCGCAGCAGGTCCCGGAGCTTGCGTCGTTGGAGTTTGCCGACGGGATCCTTGGGCAGCTCGTCGACATACTCGATGCGACGGGGGTACTTGTACGCGGCCATCTGGGACTTGCAGAAGTCCTGGAGCTGTTGCGTGGTCCCAGGGCCGGACGGGCGGTCCGGCTGGAGCCGCACGAAGGCGGTGACGACCTGACCGCGCAGGGCGTCGGGGGCCGGCACGACAGCGACCTCGGCCACGTCCGGGTGCGTGGCCAGGACGCGCTCGACCTCGATGGGTGCCACCTGTCGGCCCCCGGTCACGATCATGTCGTCGAGCCGGCCGTGGAACCACAGCCACCCGTGCTCATCACGCAGGTAGGCATCATCGAGGATGCTCCAACCGTCGACCACGTCCTGGCGGCTCCGCTCGAGAACACCGGGGTGGGTGTTGATCCAGTAGGTGATGCCCGAGGGGCCGCGGACGGCGAGCTGGCCGGCCTCGCCGAAGGGCGCCATCGAGCCGTCCTTGCCGAGCAACCGGGCCTCGTAGCCGGGCAGGGGCCGGCCCACAGTCAGGCCGGGGGGCGGGCCCTGGTGTCCGGCGTCGGCATCGAGGAAGATGTGGCGCATCGGAGTCATGCCCACCCCGTTGCGCAGCGGTGAAGGCATTCGCTGCGCCCAGCGTTCGTAGGTCGCGGCGTCGAGAGCCTCCCCGGAGCTCAGGGCGTTGCGCAGCGGCAGGCCGAGCGTCTCCTCGCTGGGTGGCGGGTCCGCCAGCATCATCCGGTACATCGTCGCGGCGCCGGCCATGGACGTGACGCCGAACTCCAGCAGGAGGGCCCACATGTCGGCGGCCGTGGGCCTGTCGACGAAGACGGCGAGCGCGCCGGCGCGAAGCGGGAAGTTGATCTTCTCACCGTTGCCGAAGGCGTGGCCGATGGGCGCGTGCGTGAGGAACACCGAGGTCTCGTCGGCTCCCCGGGCCTCGTTGTTGAGGTCGGCGAGCGCCACCTCGGCCGCATGGGTGTGCAGGCAGCCCTTCGGCTGCCCGGTGGTGCCGCCCGTGTAGTAGATGCCAGACGCGTCGAGCGGGCGGGTCGGATGAGGAGGGACGTGTTCTCCGGACCCCTCGGACAGCAGGTCCATCGAGAGGCCGTGGGCTGAGGCATCCGGCCAGCCGACGATGCGCTGCACCGTGGGCGTCTCGGCCAGTGCCGCGGTGAGCTCGCCCTCGTGTGCCGTCGAACAGATGACGGTGCTCGCCTCGGTGTCGTTGAGCATAAAGGCCAACTCGCGGGCCATCTCCAGCACCGACGACGGCACCACGATGCCACCGAGGCGCCACACGGCGAGCTGGGCCACGGCGGCCTCGGGGACGTCCGGCATGCGCACCAGCACTCGATCGCCGGCCTGTACGCCGTGGCGTCTCAGGCCCGCAGCGAGCCGGTTCACGCGGTCGAGCACCTCACCGTACGTCCAGTACTCGGGGGTTCCGGGTCCGACCCGGACCATGGCCCGGTGATTGGGTCCGACCCGCGCGACGGTCGCGTCGAGGAGGGCCTGACAGGCGTTGAGGGGCGCATCCGACCATGCGTAGTCCAGCTGGGGCGAGCCGAAGCTCAGCTGGGGCAGGTGCTCGGACTCCGGAAGGAACCGGCTCTCCACGTTCGGGAATAAGAGTGCGCCGTCGCGCGTGGTGCGGCCGAACTCCATCGTCAGCTCCTCAGGATCGGGTGGTGGGTGTCCGCCACGGTGGCGGACACCGACGGGACGGGCAGGTCGAAGAGTCGGGCGGCGTTGCGCCAGAGGGCGTTCTCTATCAGCTCCTCACTGAAGGGCATCTGGCGGAACTGCGCCGCGAGGCGCGAGATGGGAGGCGAGGACGGCCAGTCGCTGCCGAAGAGCACGCGGTCCTTGACCCGCTCGAGCTCCGGGAACTCTTGCACGATCCGCGTCGCGGGCATGCCGGAGAGCTCCATCCACACGTTCGGACGCATGCGGGTGAGCTCGAAGACCTGTCGGGTCCAGAAGCCCCGGCCGGCGTGTGCGCACAGGATGCGCAGCTCCGGAAAGTCGGCGGCGACCTCGTCGACGAGCAGCGGGTCGCAGTGCCTCATCTTGGCGCCCGGGAAGACGGACGAGCCGACGTGGATCGTTACCGGGAGGCCGCGCTCCTCGGCGATCGCGAAGAGTGGGTAGAGGCTCCGGTCGTTGGCAGGCAGCTGGTGGCTGCACGGGTGCACCTTGAGGCCGCGCGCCCCTCGCGCGATGGCGTCGGCGAACCGTTTGCCGGGCTCGGGGACCGACCGCGGGTCGTACTGCACGAACGGCAGCAGCCGCCCGGTGCCCGCATCCTCATCCAGGGCGTACTCCTGGACGGGCTCCTGACCGCTCGGGATCGCGACCGCGACGTCCACGCCCTCGTTCTCCAGGTACGCCAGCAGCCCCTCACCGGTAGGACCCTCGCCCTCGACCACGTGACGGGTCGCGTCATCCGCGAGCGAGGCCGCCAGCTCGAGCCCGGCAGGCAGCCACCGGCGGCGCGAACCCACATGGACGTGGCAGTCGATGAGCATTGACATGGCTCGTACAGTATCAATCGGCTTATCAATCGACTAGGGGCTGAGATGACCGAATACATGGTGTACGCGCCGGACGACGGCACAGCGCTGGGGGTGGTGGCCCGGGATGACGCGGCCAGCATCGACGTCAAGGCAGATCGTGCCCTGCAGGCCATGTCGAGGTGGTCGGACCTGACCCCGATGAAGCGGGCCGAGGCCCTGCTGAAGATCGCCGAGGCCACCCGCGAGCGCCTCCCGGAGCTCGCTGATCTGCTGGCCAAGGAGCAGGGCAAGACTCGCAAGGAGGCGCTGCTCGAGCTCGACAGGTACGTCGGGCCGTTCCTGCAGTACGCCGGACTCGCGACCCTGACCGGGGGTCGTCACCAGCGGCTCGGGGGTGAGGTCCACGGACTCGTGGACCGCGGACCGGTCGGCCTCGTGGCCGCCATCGTCCCGTGGAACTTCCCGGCGTCCCTGTTCGGCAGCAAGCTCGCCCCGGCGTTGGCCGCCGGCTGCGGATTCCTCATCAAGCCAGCCGAGTCGACGCCTTTGATCACCCTCGAGCTGGCCCGGATCGCTCAGGCGTTCCTGCCCGAGGGGCTGCTCGACGTCGTGGGGGGTGGCCCCGACGTGGGTGACCTCCTGGTCACGCATCCATCCGTCTCGCGCGTGGCCTTCACGGGGTCGACGGAGGTCGGGCGACGTATCGCCGCCCGCGCCGGCGAGCACCTCAAGCGCCTGACGCTGGAGCTCGGTGGCTGCGACCCCTTCGTCCTGCTCGAGGATGCCGACCTGAGGGGAGCCGTCCGGGCGCTCATGGGTGCTCGCTTCTACAACGCCGGGCAGGTCTGCGTGGCTCCGAAGCGGCTGGTCGTCCACGAACGGGTCGCCGACGAGGTGGTGGAGGCGATCGTCGAGCGTCTCGACCGCGTGGCGCTCGGGCCGAGTCTCGGAGCGGACTCGACCATGGGCCCGCTGCACAGCGAGGCCTCCCGTGACCGAATCGAGGGCCAGATCGCCGACGCCGTCGACCGGGGGGCGGAACTGCTCGGCGGTGGCCGTCCCACGGGCAGCACCTACGACCGGGGCTGGTTCGTGCGTCCGGCCCTGCTGCTCGATCCCGCGCCCACCTCCCGGGTCCGGGTCGAGGAGACCTTCGGGCCCGTCCTCACGGTGATCAGGGTCAGCAGCGACGAGGAGGCCGTCGCGGTGGCGAACGAGACCCCGTTCTCCCTGGGTGCGTCGGTCTGGAGCGCCGACCAGGCGCGCGCCTGGCGGCTGGCCCGGCAGGTCCCGGCGGGCTACACCTGGATCAACTCGCTGGCGCGGGTCTACGACGAACTGCCGTTCGGTGGCGTGGGGGCGTCTGGCTTCGGACGAGAGCACGGCATCGAGGCGCTCGAGTCCTACCTCGAGGACCGGACGTTCATCTACTCCTGAGTGGTTGGCGCGGCCGCGCGCATGTCCTCAGCCGGTCACGCACTGAGGATATGGACGCACTCCGCCGCTGAGTCGCCGGCCACCCAGCCGCCCCCGTTGTCGGCCAGGACGATGCGCGCGCCGTCGACCTGGCGGGCCCCGGCCCGCCCGCGCAGCTGGTCACACAACTCGACGACCTGCGCGCAGCCGGTGGCACCCAGGGGGTGGCCCCGGGCCAGCAGGCCGCCCCCTGGATTCACCGGGAGCCGGCCGGTCAGGGCCGTGACGCCGCTCCTGATCAGGCCGGCACCCTCGCCCGGTGCGCAAAGCTGCAACGACTCGTAGCGCATCAGCTCCGACGAGGCGGCGGCGTCATGCAGCTCGACCACGTCGAGGTCCTGGGGTCCCACGCCCGCGTGCTCGTAGGCCAGCGTCGCCGAGCGGTAGGCGGCGGGCGGTCCTTCACCCACCGGAGAGCCCGAGCACAGCACCGACGCCCGGATCCGGACC
>NZZG01000173.1 GCA_002698575.1 Pimelobacter sp.
GGCCGCAGGCCGCCGCGAAGCGGGCGAGCGAAGCTCGATCCTTGACGGCGGGAGCAGGTCGGCTACGCGCGCGGCCCCACCCACCGCCACCACACGGACCCCGAAGGGCGGGCCATCCTGCGCAACCCCGAGGACCCGTTAGAACTCCACCTGCAACGGCACGACCAGGTCGCCCACGATCAGCACGACCCCCATGATCAGCAACGCCGAGGCGACGACGTAGGCCACCGGCAACAGCTTGGCGGCGTCGACGTACCCGGGGTCGGGACGTCCGCGCAGCCGGGCGAACCCGCGGCGCACGGCCTCCCACAGGGCGCTGGCGATGTGGCCACCGTCGAGCGGCAGCAGCGGGATGAAGTTGAACATGCCGATGAAGAAGTTGAAACCGGCGATCAGGGCGACGAGGAAGGCGAGCTTCTCGGAGACGTCGAGCTGGTCGGTCGAGGTCGTCTCGCCGGCCAGCCGGCCGCCGCCCACGATGCTGACCGGGCTCTCGGGGTCGCGCTCCTCGAGGCCGAGGATGGCCTGGCCGACGTCGAAGACCTTCGCGGGCAGGGTCACCAACGCCTGCAGGGTGTCGATCGTCATCGTGCCCATCTGCCGGATCGTGTAGATCGGCCCGCCGGTCTCGAAGACGGCCTCCGCGGTGGGGGTGACGCCGAGGAAGCCGACCTGGGTGAGCGTCTCGTCGGTCGACGAGGTCGGACGCGCCTCCACGGTCGTGCTCGTCGAGCCCGTGCCGGACTCGCCGTCGCGCAGGTAGCCGATCTCGGCGTTGCCGTCCTCGTTGTCGCGGATCAGGTCGCGCAGCTGGTCCCAGTCGGTGACCGAGGTTCCGTTGAAGCTCGTGATGGTGTCGCCCGGCAGCAGACCCGCCGCGGCGGCCGGCGCCCGTGGGTCGTCCTCGGTGCAGGGCCGACCCTCCTCGGTGTACGGCAGCACGCACTCGGAGACCGAGGCCAGGACGGGTTGACCGGGCTCGGGGACGGTGTCGACGACCTGGCCGTAGGTCGAGAAGACCCCCCAGAAGAGGAAGAAGGCGATCGCGATGTTGACCGACGGGCCGCCCGCCATCACGACGACCTTCTTCCACCAGGCCATCTTGTAGAACAGCCGGTCGGTGTCCTCGGGCTTCACGAGCTCCCACTCGGCGGCGCGAGCATCGGAGATCAGCTGGGTGAACATCCCCGTGTTGGACTTGCGGACCTTGACGATCTGGTTGCCGGTGGCCGCATCGATCTCGACCTCCTCGGCGACGTCGAGCGCGCCGGGTGGCAGCATCCCGACGATCTTGACGTAGCCGCCGAGGGGGATCGCCTTGACGCCGTACTCGGTCTCGCCGACCTGCTTGCTCCACACCGTCGGGCCGAAGCCGATGAAGTACTGGGTGACCTTCCCACCGAACCTCTTCGCCGGGATCATGTGACCGAGCTCGTGCAGCCCGATCGAGGCGAGGATCGCCACGAAGAACGTGATGAGCCCGAGGGCGTAGAGGAGGGCGGTCATGGGCTCCCGATCAGGCCGGAACGAGGGTGTGGGTGTGCTGGCGGGCCCAGGCGTCGGCGGCGAGGATGTCGTCGACGGTCAGGGCCACCTCAGAGCGTACGTCGTGGGCGGCGAGGACGTCGTGCACGCGCGCGACGATGTCGGTGAAGGGCAGGCGCCCGGCTCGGAAGGCCTCGACGCACACCTCGTTGGCGGCGTTGTAGACCGCGGGGGCCGTGCCGCCCTGCTCGCCGGCCGCCCGGGCGAGGGCGACGGCCGGGAAGGCCTCGTCGTCGAGGGGGTGGAACTCCCAGGTCTCGGAGCGGGTCCAGTCCACGGGCTGGGCCGCGTCGGGCACCCGGTCGGGCCAGGCGAGCCCCAGGGCGATCGGGATCATCATGGTCGGCGGGCTGGCCTGCACGATGGTCGAGCCGTCGATGAACTCGACCATCGAGTGTACCACGCTCGTGGGATGGACGACGACCTCGATCCGGTCGAAGGGGATCCCGAACAGCAGGTGTGCCTCGATCACCTCGAGGCCCTTGTTGACCAGGGTGGCGGAGTTGATCGTGATCACCGGTCCCATGTCCCAGGTGGGGTGGGCCATGGCCTGCTCCGGGGTGACGTCGAGGAGCTCGGCCCTGCTCCGGCCACGGAACGGTCCGCCGCTGGCCGTGAGCACGAGGCGACGTACCTCGTCGCTCCGACCCGACCTCAGGCACTGGGCTATCGCACTGTGCTCGGAGTCGACCGGCACGATCTGCCCTGGCGCCGCTCGCTCGAGCACGAGCGGACCTCCCATGATGAGCGACTCCTTGTTGGCCAGCGCGAGGGTGCTGCCGGCGTCGAGGGCCGCCAGGGTCGGGCGTAGCCCCACCGCGCCGGTCATCCCGTTGAGGACCACGTCGCACGGGTGCGCGGCGGCCTCGACGGAGGACTCCTCGCCCAGGCCCGAGAACGCCGGGGCGAACTCGGCGACCTGCTGGGCGAAGAGCTCGGGCTGGGATCCACCGGCGGTCAGGCCGACCACCCGGAAGCGTCCGGGGTTGGCACGGACGAGGTCGAGGGCCTGGGTGCCGATGGAGCCGGTGGAACCGAGGACGACGATGTCGCGGCGATCGGGAGTCTCACGCGGAGCGGTGCTGGTCACGCCTCGAGTCTCCCAGGCGACGGAACGGAGTCAGCGCAGGCCGTTCGCCCGGGTCACCGTGGGGGCGCGCGGCGTCGTGAGCCACACGCGGAAGAACCGGTCGAGATCGGTGCCGCTGACCTGCTCGACATGACGCCGGAAGGCCCGCACCGACCCGGTGCCGTACTGGCGCTCCGCGACCCACTGCTGCAGCGTCGCCCAGAAGACACGGTTGCCGATCCGGTGCCGCAGGGCCTGCAGCGCCATCGCGCCCCGCAGGTAGACCGGCTCGTCGAAGATGTGTCGACGCCCGGGGTCGGCCAGGTCGAGCCGCCAGAAGGAGGCCTCGCCGCGACGTGAGTCGTACTGGGCACGCAACCACTGCTGGGCCGAACGTCCGCCGTGCTTCTCGGCGTAGGCCGCCTCCATGAACGTGGCGAAGCCCTCGTTGAGCCAGATATCGCGCCAGCGTCGCACCGAGACCGAGTCTCCGAACCACTGGTGCGCGAGCTCGTGCACGATCGTGGGCAGGTGGGTGGCCGAGGAGCCCGAGTAGGTCGGCCGGGTCTGGTTCTCCAGGGCGAAGCCGACGTTGACGGAGGGGGCGACACCGCCGGTGGACTCGAACGGGTAGGGCCCCAGGCGCCTGGCCAACCAGGCCGTCACCGCAGGGCTGCGCTCGAGCGACGTCATCGCGCGTCTGCGCTGCGGGTCCGGCAGCTCCTGGGAGACCGCGACGTACCACGGCAGGCCGTTGCGCACCCCGTGCTCGACGTCGTACCGCCCGAGCGCGAAGAACGCCAGGTAGGGCACCATCGGGTCGGAGGACCGCCAGTGCGTGGTCGCCTGGTCACCGGCGACGACGCGGTCGACGAGCAGCCCGTTGGAGATCGTCCGGTGAGTTGCCGGCCCGGTGATCGTGACGTCGAAGCGGGCCTTGTCGGTGGGGTGGTCGTTGCTCGGGAACCACCACGGGGCCATGTGCGGCTCGTTCATCGTGACGACCTCGTCACCGTCGGCAGCCCAGTTGCGCTCCCGCGCGTAGCGGATCGGTCCCGGCCTACCGGCGTACTGCACCACGACCTCGAACCGCTCGCCCCGCACCAGCGGGGTCGTCGGGGCGATCCGCAGCTCGTGGCGGTGCGGACGGTCGTAGGTCGCGTCGACGCCGTCGACGCTCACCGCCGAGACCGGGAGGAGGAAGTCCAGCTGGAAGCTCGACAGGGCCTGGGTCGCCCTCACCTTCAGCGTCGTGGTGCCCGACAGGTGGCCGTCGGCGAAGTCGTAGGAGTTGACGATGTCGTAGTGCTGGACGTCGATGCCGCCGTTGCCGTCCAACGGCCAGTAGCGGTCGCCGATGCCCGCAGCGCCCGGGGTCGGCTCGAGGAGCCGCTCGGTGTCCGGCGTCGCCGCTGCCTCCTGGGACGCCCCGGCGGCGGTGGGCTCGATGGCATCACCGGATGGCGCGGCCAGGAACCCCGCGGCCACGCTCGCCCCGACGGTGGCGGCGAGCAGACGTGGAGTCACGGCGAGGTGCACGGCCCGAGTGTAGGTGCGCGGGCCCCTGCCGGGGATGTGCTTGGCTTCGGGGGGTGACGTCCGAGACTCCCGAGATCTGGTACGCCGCCTACGGCAGCAACCTCGACCCGAGGCGTCTCGCCTGCTACCTCGAGGGCGGCACGCCCCCCGGCGGCTCCCGGGCGACCCCAGGGGCTCGCGACCCGCGACCTCCCCGAGCCGCGCGGGCGCTGATGCTGCCCGGGGACGTGTACTTCGCGTGGGACTCGCCGACGTGGGGTGGCGGCGTGGCCTTCCTGGACCCGGAAGGGGCGGGGACGAGCCCCGGGTGTGCCTACCTGCTGAGCCAGGAGCAGTTCAGCGACGTCGTGGCCCAGGAGATGCACCGGCCACCCGGGACGGACCTCGATCTCGGGGTGCTCGGCGGTCGGCGGTCCTGGGCGTTCGGCGAGGGCCGCTACGAGACGATGCACGTGCTCGGCGAGGTCGACGGCGTCCCGGTGGTCACCTTCACCGCTCCGAGCACCGCGCCGCTGGACTACCGCGCTCCCAGCCGGTCCTACCTCACCGTGATGGGACTCGGACTGATGGGCAGCCACGGCTGGGACGCGGGTGCGGTGGCGTCGCACCTGATGGGCTGTCGAGGCATCGGCGAGACCTGGACCGTCTCGTCGATCGCGGCGCTGCTCGGCACTCGGCGATAACCGGTTGCGCCGGCACGGCGCCTCCCCCACGCTTGCCCAGCAGAAGACACCGGACCAGCCGGTGCCGTCGAGAGGAGCTCTGACATGTCCATGACTGTCCTCGGCCTGACCGCCGACCACCTCCTCCACGAAACGAGCACCGCCACCGATGTCTTCGCAGGACTTCACACCTGACCCCGACTTCACCTTCGACTTCCAGGTCTACGACGACCTGGGCGAGCACCAACGTTGGTCGACCTGGCTCGACTGCGAGCCCCTGTGCCGAGGACCCGAGCCACGACCCGACTGGGTCGTGACCTCCCAGGGTGCGATCGACACCGAGCTCGGGATCCTCAAGACCGGCAAGGAAGCCGACGTCTTCCTGCTCGAGCGCGCCGACCCGCACGCTCCCGGCTCCGGCGTCGTGATGGCCGCCAAGCGCTACCGAGCCCCTGAGCACCGCAGCTTCCACCGTTCCGCCTCCTACACCGAGGGCCGCTCGATGAAGCGCTCGCGGGACGAGCGCGCCGTCAAGCGCAAGTCCACCTTCGGCCGACAGGTCGCCGCCGGAGAGTGGGCGGTCTCGGAGTGGAACGCGCTCAAGCGTTTCCACGAGCTCGGGCTTCCCGTCCCCTACCCGGTCCAGATCGACGGCACCGAGCTGCTGATGGAGTGGGTGACCCACGACGGGGAGACGGCGCCGCGGCTCGCGCAGACCCGGCCGGAGCCGTCTCTGCTGGCGTCGTACTTCGACCAGCTGCGAGACGCGATGGCCACGATGGCCCAGGCCGGCCTGGTCCACGGCGACCTCTCGGCGTACAACATCCTGGCTGCCGGTGAGCGGCTGGTGATCATCGACCTGCCGCAGATCGTGGACCTGGTGGGCAACATCAACGGGATGGACTTCCTGATGCGCGACTGCGCGAACATCTGCGGGTGGTTCCGCCAGAAGGGGCTCGAGTCGGCCGACGAGCACGAGCTGTTCGACGACCTCCTGGCGCACGCGTTCTGAGCATCGTCCTACGGTGCAGGGGTGAAGCGCACGCGCGGCAGGACCGTGAGGGTCGAGTCCACCGAGGACCTCCGGCGTCGACTCGACGCCGGCACCTCCACCCTGCGCGCGTGGCGCGTGCACGGTCTCGACCTGCGCGGACTCGGCAGCGGGCTGCTGGCCAGGGACGTCGCAGGGGCGACCTTCCTCGGCTGTCGGTTCGACCCCGGCGTGGACGACGACCTCACCTCAGGTGGGGCACTGGTGCTCCCCGACGTCGGAGCGTCACCACTGGACGTCTACCGCCCGCGCCTGTACTCCCCCGACGAGCTGATGGACACTCCCCGCTACGCCGACTCCCTGGACGGCCGCGCCTACGCGTGGACCCAGCGCTCGGGGAGTCGCGACGACACGCTCGCGGCTGCGCTGCACGACCACGCGATCGACGAGGCGCTCGCCACCTGGGTCGCCGACCGGCCGATCGCGGGAGTGATGGGGGGCCATGCGTTGCTGCGTGGCGACCGGGGGTACCGCGACGCGGCCCGCCTCGGTGCACTGCTGGGCCGTTCCCTGGTGGTGGCGACCGGCGGCGGGCCGGGCGCGATGGAGGCAGCGAACCTGGGTGCTCGCCTGTCGGCTGGTCCCGACGCGGCCCTGGAGGTCGCGGTGGACATCCTCGCGCGCACGCCGTCCTTCCGGCCCTCCATCGACGCCTGGCTCGCCGCTGCTCGCTCGGCGATCGCCGGCCTCGACGCACCGCGCGAGACCCTCGGCATCCCGACGTGGCACTACGGTCACGAACCTCCCAACGTGTTCGCCACCGCGATCGCCAAGTACGTCGGTAACGCCACCCGCGAGGCCGTCCTGCTCCAGATCTGCAGTGCCGGGATCGTCTTCCTGCCCGGCGCCGGAGGCACGGTGCAGGAGGTCTTCCAGGATGCGTGCGAGAACTACTACGCCGACGAGGTGTCGGCGGCGCCCATGGTGCTGGTCGGCCGCGACTACTGGACCGCGACCCTGCCCGTGTGGCCGTTGCTCAGGTCGCTGGCTCGCGGACGCGTGATGGAACCCCTCGTCCACCTCGTCGACACCCCCGAGGAGGCGGCCGAGGTGATCCTGGCCCGGCCCGGGTCAGCCGACTGAGCGCAGTCCCTGCCCGCGACGCGCGGTCACGACCTCGCGGTAGTGCCCGACCAACGCGTCGTTGACCGAGGCCCACGACCGTCCCTCGACACTGCGCCGGGCCGCCAACGCCATCGCGCGCCGCGCCGCCGCGTCGCCCGCCAGCAGGTCGACGTACGACGCCAGGTCCGTGGCGTCGCCGGGCGTGTAGAGGTAGCCGGCGACGGTGTCGTCGACCACGTCGATCGGGCCACCCGAGCGCGGCGCCACCACGGGCACCCCCGACGCGAGGGCCTCCTGGGCCGACTGGCAGTAGGTCTCGTGACGGCCGGTGTGGACGAAGACGTCGAGCGAGGCGTACGCGGCGCCGAGGTCGTCACCGTGCAGGAGACCGAGGAAGGTCGCGTGCGGCAGCACCGTGCGCAGCCGTTGCTCCTCGGGTCCTCCTCCGACGAGGACGACGGCGTAGCGGGGGTCCTGGTCCAGCACGCGGAGCAGCTCGAGCTCCTTCTCCGGCGCCAGGCGACCGACGTACCCCACGACCAGCCGACCGTCGGGGGCCACCCGGGCACGCAGGTCGTCGTCGCGACGCGACGGGTGGAACTGCTCCAGGTCCACCCCGCGCGGCCACAGCGCCGTGTCCGGGACCTCCATCTCGGCCAGCTGGGTCAGGCTCGCCGAGCTGGGCGCGAGGGTCCGGTCGACCTTGACGTGGATCCGCTTGGTCAACGACGCCATCGCCCGGGCACCGCCCGGCAGCTCGTAGCGCTCGGCGAAGCCGACCAGGTCGGTCTGGTAGATCGCGACCGTGGGGATCCCGAGCTCGCCGGCGGCCTTCGCCGCCTGGTACCCGAGCGTCGCCGGGGAGGCGATGTGGACGACGTCGGGGCGGAAGCGCAGCATCGTCTGCCGCAACCGACGTCGGGTCTCCAGGCCGATCTTGAAGTCCTTGTAGAACGGCAGGGTCGCACCGCGGGCGTGACGCACCCGGAAGCCGGCGTAGGTGTCCGGGCCCGTCGGGGCGACGAGCTCGGCGCGGTGGCCCTCGGCAGCCAGGTGCTCGAGCACCCGGCGCACCGAGTTGGTGACGCCGTTGATCTGCGGGAGGAAGGACTCGGCGACCACGAGCACCCGCAGCTGCTCGCCGGTGTCGGGGACGAACCTGCGTCGCGAGTGCGGACGAGGCTGGGGGTCTCGGTGCTGGGTGAGGTGCGGAAGGGAGGGGGCGATGGGGACGAGCGGAGTCATCTCAGCCATGGTTCGGACGCTAGGGACGAGCCGGCAACGAACGCCGAGCCAGGCGTAGACGACACGTGAACAGCACCTGACCGCTTCCGCCTCGCCGTGGCACCACGACGTGAGTCGGACGAGGTCAGAGGTCGAGGAGGGAGAACCCTCCCCACCGGCTCGTCCCGTGCCGCGCGACCCGACGGTCGGCGCTCGGTCCGGCCGGCGTCAGGTCCCGAGCGCGCTCACTCGGTGGCGGCCAGCTGCCCGCAGGCCCCGTCGATGTCGCTGCCGCGAGTGTCGCGCACGGTGGTCGGGATGCCCTTGGCCTCGAGTCGTCGCACGAACTCGCGCTCGTCGGCCGGGTCGGAGGCGGTCCACTTGGAGCCCGGGGTCGGGTTGAGCGGGATCAGGTTGACGTGGACCCAGCCCCAGTCGCCGCGCATGAGGACGTCGGCGAGCAGGTCGGCGCGCCACGCCTGGTCGTTGATGCCCCGCATCATCGCGTACTCGATCGAGACCCTGCGCTTGGTCACCTGGGCGTAGTTGAAGGCAGCGTCCACCGTCTCGGCGACCGAGTAGCGGGTGTTGATCGGCACCAGCTCGTTGCGCAGCTCGTCGTCGGGCGCGTGCAGGCTCAGCGCCAGGGTGACCGGGATGCCTTCCTCGGTGAGCTGGTTGATCCGGGGCACGAGCCCCACCGTCGACACGGTGACGCCGCGCGCCGACATGCCGAGTCCGTCGGGAGCAGGGTCGACCAGCCGCCGTACGGCGCCGATGACGGCCTTGTAGTTCGCCAGCGGCTCGCCCATCCCCATGAAGACCACGTTGGAGACCCGACCCGGCCCTCCGGGGACCTCGCCCCGCGCGAGCGATCGGGCGCCGGCCAGGACCTGCTCGACGATCTCGGCGGTCGACATGTTGCGCTGCAGGCCGCCCTGGCCCGTCGCGCAGAACGGACACGCCATGCCGCACCCGGCCTGGCTCGAGACGCACATGGTGGCGCGGTCGGGATAGCGCATCAGCACCGACTCGACCAGGGCCCCGTCGAAGAGCTTCCACAGGGTCTTGCGGGTGGTGCCCTTGTCGGCCTCCATCGTGCGCAGCGACGTCATCAGGTCCGGCAGCAACGCGCTCACCAGCTCGTCGCGCTGACCGGCCGGGAGGTCGGTCATCTCGGCGGGGTCGTCGACCAGCCGGGAGAAGTAGTGGTGCGAGAGCTGCTTGGCGCGGAAGCCCGGTAGTCCGCGCTCCTCGAGCAGCGCCTTGCGCTCGGGTGAGGTGAGGTCGGCGAGGTGCCGCGGAGGCTTCTTGCGGCCGCGGGGTTCGTCGAAGACGAGGGGCAGGGTCTTGATCTCAGGCATGACCGCCCCAGTCTGACACCGCCTCGGGGACTGCCCTAACCGTCGTTGCTGATCAGCAGGTAGAGCGTGACGGCACCGACGGCTCCGACGACCACCGGGGGGACCAGGAGCCCGAAGAGCATGTACCGAGCGAACCGCCGCGTGGCCGGGGCGACGAGCAGGACCACGTTGATCACGAACAGGGACAGGATCGCCACGAGGAACGGCCCGGGATGCTCGCTGAGATCCACGTCGAACAGCGCCTTCAGGATCAGCCCGAGGCCACCGAGCACGAGCACGACGAGCACCGTGCCGGTGAAGAAGCCGGACAGCGGCAGGAAGGTCGGGTGAGACCGGTGCCAGAAGGTCGGGTGAGACCGGTGCCAGAAGCTCGGGCCGGTCTCGGCCTTGCGCTTGCCACGGGGGCTCGGCTCCTCATGCCCCCCTGCTGCGGACGACGTCCCGCGGGAGGCGAGGTCGGTCCCCTCGTCTGTGGTCATCTCATGATCGTAGGCCGCTGGGTGCGGCCGTCGCGGCCGATCACGTGAAGACGAGGTAGTGCAGCAGCAGCCAGATGGGGGCGATGGTGGCCAGCAGCGAGTCGAGCCGGTCCATCAGACCGCCGTGCCCCGGGATCACCTGGCTCATGTCCTTGATCCCCAGGTCGCGCTTCATGACCGACTCGCACAGGTCGCCGAGGGTGGCCATCACCACCGCGATCAGTCCCAGGCAGAGCCCCACCCACCAGTCGCCCTCGAGAAGGAGCACGACCAGCAGCCAGCCCATGGCGACGGTGGCGACCAACGACCCGGCGAACCCCTCCCAGGACTTCTTCGGCGAGATGACCGGGGCCATCGGGTGCTTGCCGAACAACACACCCGCGATGTAGCCGCCGATGTCCGAGGCGATGGTGACGAGGATGAACGTCAGGATCCCCTGGACGCCGTCGTTGTCGAGACCGCCCCCGTCGCGGCCGCCCTCGGAGAGCAGCAGCGCGACGAAGGAGCCCAGGAACGGCACGTAGACGAGGGTGAAGACCGACGCGGTAGCCGTCTTGACGTAGCCGTCGATGCCGCGGCGCAGGAGCCAGAGCATCACCACCAGGGCGGTGACCGCCGTCGCGGTGACCAGGGCGTCGGAGCCGTAGAGGTAGGCCACCACGACCATGACCGCACCGCCGAGCATCAACGGTTGCTCGGGCAGGTCGATGTCCTTGGCGAGCAGGCCCTGGCGCAGCTCCCAGATCGCGACGACGACCGCGATCACCACGATCAACATGAAGGCCGGCTTCCAGAAGGCCAGCGAGGCCGCGATCGCGCCCAGCAGCACCACCCCGGAGGTGATCGCGGCCTTGAGGTCGCGGCCGGCCCGGCCGTGGTCCTTCTGCGGTGCCGCTGCACCGTCGGCGCCCGGCCCCGAGCCGCGGTCGTGCACGGGGCCGTCGGGCGGGCCGGTCTCCGGGCGAGCGTCGGTCATGGTGGACGAGCCGTGCGAGGTCCTCAGACCTCGAGCAGCTCGGCCTCCTTGCTCTTGAGCATCTCGTCGATCTCGTCGGTGTGCTTCTTGGTGACCGTGTCGAGCTTCTTCTCCGCGCCGGTGACGTCGTCCTTGCCGACCTCGCCGTCCTTCTCCAGCTTCTCGAGGTTCTGCTTGGCGGTGCGGCGCAGGTTGCGCACCGCGATCCGGCCGTCCTCCGCCTTGCCTCGGGCGATCTTGATGTACTCCTTGCGCCGTTCCTCGGTCAGCTCGGGGAACACGCAGCGCAGGACCTTGCCGTCGCTCGACGGGTTCACGCCCAGGTCGGAGTCCCGGATGGCCCGCTCGACGTTGTCGATCGCGCTGATGTCGAAGGGGGCCACGATGATGATCCGGGCCTCGGTCGAGGTGAACGACGCCAGCTGCTGCAGCGGCGTCGGGGCGCCGTAGTACTCCACCACGATCTTGTTGAACATCGTCGGCGTGGCACGGCCGGCGCGGATGGCGGCGAACTCCTCACGGGTCGCCTCGACCGACTTGTCCATCTTGGAGTCGGCCTCGTTGAGGATGTCGTTGATCACCGGTGTCGGCCTTTCGTAGAACGTGCCTGGGCGTGGAGCCGTGAGCGTGGCGGGCCCTCAGTCTGGACTGACGAGCGTCCCGATCTTCTCACCCTGCACCGCGCGCAGGATGCTGCCCTCGGCGGCCATGCCCAGGACGATCATCGGGAGCTTGTTCTCCTTGGCCAGGGTGAAGGCGGTCTGGTCCATCACCTTGATGCCGCGAGAGATCGCCTCGTCGTAGGTGAGGGCGTCGAGCTTGCTGGCCTCGGGGTCCTTGCGGGGATCGGCGGTGTAGAGCCCGTCGACGCCGTTCTTGTCGTAGATCACCACGTCACAGCGGCTCTCCAGGGCACGCTGGACGGCGACGGTGTCGGTGGAGAAGAAGGGCATCCCCATCCCGGCACCGAAGATCACGACGCGGCCCTTCTCCATGTGCCGGATGGCACGGCGAGGCACGTAGGGCTCGGCGACCTGGCCCATGGTGATCGCGGTCTGGACCCGCGTCTCCACGCCGAGCTTCTCGAGGAAGTCCTGCAGGGCCAGGCAGTTCATCACGATGCCGAGCATGCCCATGTAGTCGGCGCGCACGCGATCCATCCCGCGCTGCTGCAGCTCGGCGCCGCGGAAGAAGTTGCCTCCACCGGTGACCACGGCGATCTGGACGCCGGAACGAGCCACCGCCGCGATCTCCTGCGCGATCGTGGCGACGACGTCGGGGTCCACCCCGACCTTCCCGCCACCGAAGACCTCACCTGACAGCTTGAGCAGCACCCGCTCGTAACCAGCCACCCGTGGCACCCCTTGGTCGTCGTTGGGACGTACGTCGTCAGGTCCCGTTCAGGACCGTGCAGCAACCTATCCGATGAGCCTGCGGGCGAGCACCGCTACCCGAGGCCGCCGGGGCCGGAGCCACCCACCCCGGAGCCTCCGCCACCGCCGGTGGTGCCCGTGCCGCTGTTGCCGCTGACCACGAGGAAGACGATCACGGCGACGACGGCCAGGACCGCGATGACCGCCATCGTGATCTTCGCCACGCTCCAGGGGCGGTCGCCCACGACCTCACCGGTGTTGGCGTTGACCATCACCTGGAAGGTCTTGCCGGCGAACAGGTAGGTCGCGATCCACAGGGGCATCAGGACGAGCTTGAACATCGCCTGCGAGTAGGTGATGTCCATGTCGCTGACGCGTTGCTCGTCGCCGCCGATGTCGCGGCGGCAGTCGCCGTCGATGACCGACCGCATCTCCTGGCGCGCCTGGGCGGCGCCCTTCTGCGGGTCCACGTCGTAGCGCAGCGCGGAGTAGCCGGTGATGTACTCCTGCTGGAAGGGGCGGGCCTCGGCGAGCTCCCAGGGGCCCATCTTGTTGAGCTTCTTGGGGTCCAGGCGGTTGCTGGCCACGACCAGGACGTCGTCGAAGAAGCGGGACACGTGGCCCGAGGCGGGCCGCCACCGGGTCCGGCGCTCCTGCCGGGTGACCTGCCGGGTGCCGCCCTTGCCGTCCGAGACGGTGTCGGTGACGGTGACGTAGTAGTAGTCGCCGCGCTGCCCGCGGTAGTCCGTGTGGGTCTGGGCGTCGAAGGTCCAGTGCGGCACGTAGGTGCCTTGCAACGCCTCGGTGGAACCGACCTTCTTCAAGGCGCTGGGGGCGAACCAGCGCGACTTCACCCATGTACCGAAGGCGTCCTTGGCCCCGCGCTTGTCGACGTGGAATGGCACCACGGCCTCGGGTGGCACCAGGCCCTCGGGATGGTCGAGGGCGACCAGCGCTCCGCCGCAGAACTGGCAGGCCGTGGCGAGGTCGGTGGTCTCGGTCGTGGCGCCGCAGCCGGTGCACTGGACGACCTGTCCACCGAGGTTCGCCACCTCGACGTCGCCGTGCCGCGCGCGCCACTCGTCGTAGGAGTGCTCGTTGATCTCGGTGTCGGGACCGGCGATCTCCAGCAGGGAGCCGCACGACGTGCAGCGCAGCGCGGTCGTCCCGGGCGCGTACGCCGTCTGCGAGCCGCAGTTGGGACAGGTCGAGCTCAGGGGGGGCGGGCCCGTGGGGGCGGGGGCGCTCTCGTCACTCATGTGCGGCGGTGACCTCAGGCCTGCGGCGGCAGCGGCGGCGGAGTGGCCGGGAAGATCGAGCGCAGCTCGGGCAGCTCGGAGGCGGCGGTCCACTGCGGCATGCCGTCGCGCCACACCAGGGTGCTCGGCGTCAGCTCACCCGAGGCCACCTTGGCCGGCATCTCCGCGACGGTCACCGGACCCACCTGCTGGCCGTTGACGGCGAGGAAGAACGCTGCCGCCGCACCCGGGATGGGCGGCGGCCCGCCGGCGGGCGCCTGCTGCGCGGCAGGCTGGCTCTGCTGGTTGAGGTTGTTGGCCATCTGCTGGCCCAGGGCCATGCCCATCCCCATGCCCAGGCCCTCGCCGGCACCGCCCGGGTTGTTGGCGGCGTCGCCGATCGCCTCGGCCGCCTGGAACTTGGCGTACTGGTCCAGGTTGCCCAGCACGCCCATCGAGGTGCGCTTGTCGAGCGCCTCCTCGACCTCCTTGGGCATCGAGATGTTCTCGATGACGAAGCGGGGGATGCTGATGCCGAAGTCGGCGAGGTTCGTGGTCAGCGTGCCGGCGAGGGTGTCGCCGATCGTCTGCTGGTTGGCCGCCAGGTCGAGCATGGGCAGGTTGGAGTTGCCCAGCGCCGTACCGACCTGGCTGACGATGTTCTGGCGCAGGAACTCCGAGACCTCGTCGGTGCGGAACTGCGGGTCGGTGCCGACGAGCTGGCGCAGCATCTTGGCGGCGTCGACGACCTGCAGCGAGTAGGTGCCGAAGGCGCGCAGCCGGACCATCCCGAACTCGGCGTCACGCAGGGTGACGGGGTTCTGGGTGCCCCACTTCATGTCGGTGTACTGGCGCATCCCGACGAAGTAGACCTCGGCCTTGAACGGGGAGTTGAAGCCGTACTTCCAGCCCTTGATGGTCGACAGGATGGGGAGGTTCTTCGTCTCCAACGTGTACGTGCCGGGCGTGAACACATCGGCGATCTGGCCCTCGGACTCGAAGACCGCCACCTGTCCCTCGCGGACGACCAGCTGGGCGTTGTTCTTGATCTCGTTCCCCTGACGCGGGAAGCGCCAGACGAGGGTGTCGCGGCTGTCGTCGAGGAACTCGACGATGTCGATGAACTGGCCCTTGACCTTGTCGAACAGACCCATGGTGTGTGTTCTCTCCACTCGTCGGTGCCCGTCACCGGGCCGGAAAAATTCCCCCGCTGAGGGTACTGGAGTCGCCTCCCGCCGGATAGGTGCCGGTCGGGGCTCCCGGCCGGCGCTCAGGACTCGCCGCGGCCCCGCGCGACGAGCCGGTCCACCCACCGGTCGTAGCGTCCGTACGCCGATCCGTCGAGTCGCAGGAGCACCTCGGGACGGTCGAGGGACTTGGTGGTGAAGTTGTCCGAGCCGGTGAGCACGAACCTCGTGTCGCGCGGCTCGTCCGGGTAGCGCACCAGCGTCAGCTTGTGGTGCACCTCGTCGCCGTCGGCGAAGACGCCGGGACGCACGACGACCGGGGACTCGACCAGGAGCGTGCGGACCTGCTCCCCGATGCTCGGGCCGAGGATCACCTCCACGTCCGCGCCGGCGGCGGCCTTGTCGGCCAGCAGTCGCGCGATGGCGAGCCCCCGCTCGTCCAGCCAGGCGTACATCACCACCCGAATGCGGGCACCCGGCGCGGGGACGGCCGCCAGCTGGGCGAGCAGCGGGTCGTCGGCCGCGTCGTAGCCGGGGAAGAACCACGCCCGGTCCCGACCGAGCCGGACGTCGGCGCGGGCTCGCGCGTCGGGCAGATCGCGCACCAGCTCCACGAACCGCCGGTCGAAGGCTCGCCGTACGTCGCGACGCCCGACGTAGGAGACGACGTCGGTGTACTGGCGCGCCGACTGGTAGGTGAGGTTCATCGACCCGACGAGGACGACGTCGCGCGATCGGCCCGTGCGGGTGAAGGACCACGTCTTCTGGTGCAGGTCGCCCGGGGCGAAGTAGATGAACGACGACCGCCCTCGCGCCGTGCCGAGCTCGTCGCGCAGCAGGCCAGGTGCCACGAAGTCGCCCGAGACTCCTCGGTCGACGACCACCTGGACCCTGACCCCCCGCTGGTGGGCCGCGATCAGCGCCTCGGCAGCCGGGACGAACGAGAACGAGTGGGCCAGGATCCGGATCCGCTCCCCCACCGGCGTGTTGCGCACCAGGTCGAGGAAGACGGCGAACGTCGTGTTGTCCTCCTCGGGATCGGACGGGCGCGCGAGGAGGATCCCGGACGGGGCCCGGAAAGACGCGTCGACGTCCTGCGTCGGCTCCGGCGGGTCGGGCCCGTCGTCGGCGCCCGAGCAGGCGCCGAGCAGGCTCAGGGCGAGCACCAGCGCTGCGACGAGGACGGCCGAGCCGGAGGAGCGCGATGGCCGACCACCCCCGTAGGAGTGGCCGGCCATCGCGGACGAGCGTGTGATGTGCAGACTAGGCGCCGACCTCGAAGCGGGCGAACCGCTTCAGGGTGGTGCCGGAGGCGTCGAGGACGGCCTTGACGGTCTTCTTGTTCTCGGTGACCGACGGCTGCTCCAGCAGGACGACGTCCTTGAAGAAGCCGTTCAGGCGACCCTCGGTGATCTTGGCGATCGCCTGCTCGGGCTTGCCCTCCTCCCGCGAGGTGGCCTCGGCGATCTCGCGCTCCTTGGCGACGACGTCGGCCGGGACCTCGTCGCGCGTGAGGTACTGCGGGCGCATGGCCGCGACCTGCATGGCGGCGGCACGAGCGGCGTCCGCGTCTCCGTCGTACTCGACCAGGACGCCCACGGCGGGCGGCAGGTCGGCGGCACGCTTGTGCATGTAGGCGACGACGGGGCCGTCGAAGTGGACGTACTGGCCGAGCTCGATCTTCTCGCCGATCGAGATCGCGAGGCTCTCCACGACCTCGCCCACCGTGCTGGTCTCCAGCGCCACGGCCTTGAGCGCCTCGACGTCGGCCGGCTTGGCCTCCGCGGCGGCGTCGGCGATCTTCTGGGCGGTGGTCACGAAGTCGTCGCCCTTGGCGACGAAGTCGGTCTCGCACTTGAGCTCGACCAGGACACCGGCCGAGTGGGCCACCAGTCCGGCCGAGGCCTCGCGCTCGGCGCCACGGGCAGCAGCCTTGGCGGCACCCTTGACGCGCAGCAGCTCGACCGACTTGTCGAAGTCGCCGTCGGTCTCGTCGAGCGCCTTCTTGCAGTCCATCATCCCGGCGCCAGTGAGCTCACGGAGCTTCTTGACGTCGGCCGCGGTGAAAGCCATGGGTACTCCTTCGTACATAGTTCAGGTCGGGGCCGAACGTGGGCCGGCCTCGTGCGAGGTCGGCCCACGTCGGGTTGATCGGGGTGGGCCCGCGTCGAGTGCGGGTCCGGGTGTCGCGGAGCCGGGGCTCAGGACTCGGTGGTCGCCTCGGCGGCCTCGGGGACCTTGGTCTCCTCGGTGACGGGCATCTCGGCAGCCGGCGCCTCGGTGGTCTCGGCAGCCGGCGTCTCGACCGGTGCAGCAGGCTCGCTTGCACCCTCGGAGGACGCACCGGTCGCCTCGGCGGCCGGGGTCTCGGCGGCCGGCGTGGCGGTCGCCGAAGCAGCGGCCTCGGCCGCGTCGCCACCCAGGAGCTCGCGCTCCCACTCGGCCAGGGGCTCCTCGGCGCCGGGGGCGTCACCGCCGGCCTTGCCGCCCGAGCGGGCGATGAGGCCCTCGGCCACGGCGTCGGCGACGACGCGGGTGAGCAGGCCGACCGCGCGGATGGCGTCGTCGTTGCCGGGGATCGGGAAGTCGACGACGTCGGGGTCGCAGTTGGAGTCCAGGATGCCGATGATCGGGATCTTGAGCTTACGGGCCTCCTCGACGGCGAGGTGCTCCTTGTTCGTGTCGACGATCCACACCGCGGCGGGCGTGCGCGTCATCTCGCGGATACCGCCGAGCGACTTGTTGAGCTTGTCGCGCTCGCGGCGCATCTGCAGCAGCTCCTTCTTGGTGCGGCTGCTGCCGGCGACGTCGTCGAAGTCGACCTCGTCGAGCTCCTTGAGGCGGTTGATCCGCTGGTGCACGGTCTGGAAGTTGGTGAGCATGCCGCCGAGCCAGCGCTGGTTGACGTAGGGCATGCCGACGCGGGTCGCCTGCTCGGCGATCGCCTCCTGGGCCTGCTTCTTGGTGCCCACGAACATCACGGTGCCGCCCTTGGCGACGACGTCCTTGACGAAGGCGTAGGAGCGGTCGATGTAGGCCAGCGACTGCTGCAGGTCGATGATGTAGATGCCGTTGCGCTCGGTCATGATGAAGCGCTTCATCTTGGGGTTCCAGCGACGGGTCTGGTGCCCGAAGTGGACGCCGCTCTCGAGGAGCTGGCGCATAGTGACGACTGCCATGATCTGTTCTCTTCTCCTGTGGAGCACACCCTCGTGTGCGCGCCCTTGGCTCCCAGCGGGGCTGGGCAGGACGCACCGGTGGTGACTCCGGTCGTGTTTTCAGTTCGATGCGCCCGGCGGGTGTCGGGTGCCCTGACGCCTGTACGCGACCCGACCGGTCCGGTTGACATGTCGCCCGGACTGGACTGAGGGTCGTCGTCCACGGGTGGTCGGCACCTCGCCCGGGGGCTGTGGCGCCGTCGCGGTCGACAGGCGTGCGAATTTCACTCCGAGGAGTGATGCGGCCAGCGTAGTCCAGGCACGGCGGATGCCGGTAATTCGCTGACCGGACCACGAGTCGTCCACAGCCGGAATTCCTCCGGCGTCGTCCACACGCTCGCGGCCGTCCTCTGGGCCGGCACCGCGGAGGCGGACCATCCTCGAGACGTGGCCACACCCTCACCGACCGGCACCTCACCGACCGGCACCGCTCGACCGTTCGTCGCCCTCGCTGCGCTCCTCCTGGCCCTTCTCGCCCTCGGGGTCGCTCCTGCCGAGGCGTACGACGAGCTGCCCGCCGCAGACCCCGTGGGCGTGTGGCCGCTGCAGCCCGAGCCGGAGGTGGTGGCCGACTTCGACCCTCCGTCGTCGCCGTACGGTGCCGGTCACCGCGGCGTCGACCTCGCCGGCAGCAGCGGGCAGTGGGTCGTCTCGGCGCTGCCGGGCACGGTGACCTACGCGGCCCCACTGGCGGGCCGCGGGGTGGTCGTGGTCGCCCACGGCACCACGCGCACGACGTACCAACCCGTGACGGCGACCGTCTCGGTCGGGGACCAGGTCGGGGCCGGCGACCGCATCGGTCGGCTGGCCCTCCCCGGTAGCCACTGCGCACCGCGCGCGTGCCTGCACTGGGGGTGGGTCGAGGGTGAGACCTACCTCGACCCCCTGCGGCTCGTCGGCGCCGGCCCGGTCCGCTTGCTGCCGTTGTGGCGCGACCTGCCCCTCGACTCTCCCGGGCCGATGACCACCCCTGACGTGCTGCCCTCGCTACCGTTGTCCGGCTGGCGACCCGTGCTGGCGGCCGGTGCAGGCTGAGTGGCCCTCGCGCCTACCCGGGGCAGGGCTCGACGACGAAACGGGTGGACGCCGTCCCGACGGCGCCGTGGACGTCGGTGGCCCGCACCTCGGCCACCAGCTGCGCACCGGGCGCGAAGGGGCCGATCCGGGCCGTCCACCCCTGTCGGCCGGCGATCATCGCCGCACTCCCCGATGCATCGCCGGACCACCCGAGACGCACCGCGTCCAGGTCCGACTCGTCCACGACCCGGGCGGTGACCATGAGGAGACGGGCTGTGCACGAGCCGCTGGCGGCGTGGGTGACGACGATGGGTCCGACGACCGGGGCCCGGGCCGTGGTGACCCGCACCTCCACCGGAAGGGTCGGACCGCTCCAGGTGACCCGGACCCGGCTGGTGCTCACCCCTTCGTCCAGCTCACCGCGAGACACCTCGACGAGCACCTGCTGGGACGCACCGGGGGCAAGACTGCCTGCTCCCGGAGTGGCACCGACCCAGGTGGCTTGCGGGGCCACGGCGAAGTCGACCGCCCTCCCACCGGTGTTGGTCACGATCAGCCGGGCACGGCTGGTGTCCGGGCCGAGGTCGAGGAGTGGGGTCGACACCTCGAGCGATCCCGGGCTGGGCTGCGGGGTCGCGGTCGGTTGCGGGGTGGGGCTGGGGGTGGGCGACGGCGGCGCGTCGGAGGTCGCCTCGGCCGAGGCCTCGGGTCGGGGGGTCCGCCTCGGCGTGGGCTGCGCCTGGCTCGTGGAGGTGGGCGTGAGGGGTCTCGACGTCGTCGGAGGCGCGGCCGTCGACATGCCCGTCGTCGTCTCCACGGTCTCCGGCAGCGTCGGCGATCCCTCCGACAGCTCGGGATCGTCCGTCGTCGACGGCCACCTCAGCGCCAGGAGGCCTCCCAGGACGAGGAGCACCACCGCAGCGGTCATCGTCCTGCGCGGAGCTCCCGACCGGCGGCGCCGCTCGTGGGCGACCCCCGGTGCGACGCCGGGGCAAGGGTCGGGGCCGCTGGTGCCGTCGGTCCAGAACCCGACGAGTCGTGGGTCGTCCAGCACCCGCTCCCGCAGGGCGAGAGGGGCTGCCACCAGCGGAGCGACGGACAACAGCGCCCCTGGCGCCACCAGGACGGCCCGGCGCCGCTCGCACACGAGGCACCCGTCGACATGGCGGGCGACCCGCTTGCGGACGAGCGGGCTGAAGAGGCCGTCCCAGTCCTTCAGCACGTCCGTGAGGCCCGGGCAGTCGTCTCGTCCCTGCCGCGCCACGAGCAGGGCCCCCAGCGAGCGGCCCACCTGCTCGCGCAACCGGTGCATCAGGGTGTAGGTCCGCTCGGGGGTCTCCCCGATGGCCGCGCCCAGCTCGGCTCCCTCGAGGCCGTGACGCAGGTGCAGGTCGAGCACCGACCGGTCCCGGTCGTTCAGACCGGCCGCCGCGTCAGCGAGCAGGGTCCGCAGCGAGGCCTGCTCGGCTCGTTCGGAGGGGCCCGGCCCCTGTTCAGCCATCGCGGCCAGCCTGTCCTCGGGCTCGAAGGCCTGACGGTCGCGGGCCCGGATCCGGCGCAGGCACTCGCGCCGGACCACCGAGTAGAGCCAGGGGCGGAGCAGCTCCGGTTCGCGGAGCTGCTCCAGCCGCTCGGCCATGATCACGAACGCGTCGGCCACCGAGTCCGCGGCCTCCTCGCGATGTCGGAGCAGGGACTGCGCGAAGTCGTGCAACCGGTCGGCGTACCGGTCGTAGACGGCGGCGAACGCCTCCCGGTCCCCGCCCAGCACCGCCTCGACCAGGACCGCATCGGGAACCTCCGCGTCCTCCGGGCTCATGGGAGCAGCCTAGAAGGTGCGGGCGCCGGACGCCGTTCGTGGAGACTCGCAGCCCCGACCCGCACGAGTGCCGTCGGCCGACCATCGTGGGGCGAGGCTCCGAGCTGCACGACGTCACCCCTGGTAGTCCGTGATGTCCGCGACCGCGACGTACACCTCGCAGTCGGAGAACTCGTCGTCGAAGTCCCACTCGCCTTCCGGGTAGTAGAGGGTGTCGGTGCCCTTGCCGCAGAAGACCTGGTCGAGTCGCTTGTCGTTCTGCAGGTAGATGGCGTCGTCTCCCGGGCCCGCCTTCACCACGTCGGTGCCCTTCTGGGGGTGCAGCACGTCAGCGCCCGGACCGCCCTTGACGATGTCCGACCCGTTGCCGGCGTACACGGCGTCGGCGCCGCGTCCGCCGCGGATCCGGTCGGAGCCGTTGCCGCCGAGGACGGTGTCGTCGCCGTTGCGGGCGTTGATGATGTCGCCGCCGCCGAGCCCCTTGATCACGTCGTCGGCCCCGGTCCCGTCGAGGACGTCACCCTGCTCGGTCCCCTCCACGACAGCAGCGTGGGCCGGAGCCACGCTCAGGGCGAGCGTGCCGACGGTGGCAAGGGCGAGGGCGAGGGCCAGGGACCCGACGCCTCGACGCAGTCCTCGGGTGCGAGCGGTGGGCAGCTGGTGCTGGGACATGGTGGTTCTCCTCTGATCTCGAGTGGTGGTGGGGTCTTGCACCACGAGGAGCATCGGGAGGCGGAGAACCTCACACTTTTCTCGAAACTTTTTCTTGCGCGCTTCTTCCGGTCCCGTACCAGGATCGTCGGGCGTTCGGATCAGGCGCGTGGGTGTGCCTGCTGGTAGGCCCGCCGCAGCCGGTCGGTGGTGACGTGCGTGTAGCGCTGGGTCGTGGCCAGCGACGCGTGACCGAGCAGCTCCTGGACCGACCGGAGGTCGGCACCCCCCTCGAGCAGGTGCGTGGCTGCGGAGTGGCGCAGCCCATGGGGACCCAGGTCCGGAGCCCCCGGGACGTCCGCCAGACGCCGGTGGACCAGGGTGCGCACGGCCCGCTGGTCGATACGGCGCCCGCGGGCACCGAGGAACAGCGCCCCCGCCGCGCCCTCGGCCACGAGGTGGGGCCGCCCGTGGCGAAGCCACAGGCCCAGGGCTCGCGCGGCCGGTCGACCGTAGGGCACGGTGCGCTCCTTGCGCCCCTTCCCGAGCACCCGGACGACGTGTCGCTCGGCGTCGACGTCGTCCACGTCGAGTCCCACCAGCTCCCCGACCCGGACGCCCGTCGCGTACAGCACCTCCAGCATCGCCACGTCCCGCAACCCGAGGGGACTGCCGTCGTCGGCGAGCTCGGCGGCGGCGGTCAGCAGGTCGCGCGCCTCGTCCGCACGGAGCACCTCGGGGAGGGTCTGGTGTGCCTTGGGCGAGCCCAACGCGGCGCCCGCGTCCTGGGTCGCGCGCCCGGTCCGCACCAGCCAGGCGGTGAACACGCGCGCAGCAGTTGCCCTGCGAGCCAGGGTGGTGCGGGACCGGCCCATCGTCTGCTGTTTGGCCAGCCAGCTGCGCAGTGTCCTCAGGTCGAGCTCGCCGGGGTCGGTCTGGCCGAGCCGTTTCGCGTGGTCGAGCACCCCTGCGACGTCGGCGAGGTAGGCCCGCACCGTGTGCGGAGTCAGATCGCGCTCGGCGACCAGGTGTCGCTCGTAGTCTGCGAGGACCTGGGACATGGGCTCGGGCAGCGCGGCCTCGTGGGCGGCGCTCACCCGGTCACCCTCGTCCATCCGGCCATCGTAGGTTTCTCCGGCCTCGTCAGGCGTGAGCGAGCACGGTGATCCGCCATCCGCCTTCGTCCGACATCACCAGACCGGCTCGTTGCAGCACCGCCAGCGCCGAACGCACCTCGAGGAGTCCCAGGCCGGCCACCCGTGCCAAGGAGTCCGCACCGACGCCTTGTGCCACCGGTACGGCGTCGAGGACCTGCCGCTGTCGGGCGGTGAGCCGATCGCGCACCGTCTCCGGCGCCCGTGCCGGCTCGACCAGGTGGGTACCCGACTCACCGATCAGCTCGAGGACGTCGCTGCCGGACGTCACCAGCGACATGGCGCCGGTCCTGAGCTGCTCGTGCACGCCGGTCGAGCTGACGCTCGTGACCGGTCCCGGCACTCCCATCACCACGCGATTGAGCCTGCCTGCCCAGGTCGAGGTGTTGAGCGCTCCGCTGCGGGTCGCGGCCTCGACGACGACCGTGCCGCGGGTCAGGGCCGCGATCAGGCGGTTGCGGGCCAGGAACCGGATCCGCTGGGGTGCGCAGCCGGGAGCCGCCTCGGAGACGACGGCGCCCGACGAGGCGATGCGGGCGATGAGCTCACGGTGCGCGGCCGGATAGACGCGGTCGGCCCCGCACGCGAGGACGGCCACCGTGGGTCCGTCGACGCTCAGGGCGCCGCGATGCGCCGCGTCGTCGATGCCGAACGCCGCCCCCGAGACGACGATCGTCGCCGCCATGGCCGCGACCGCACCCAGCTCACCGGCGACGTGCGCGCCATAGCTCGTCGAGGCCCTCGAACCCACGACGGCCACGGACCGGCCGATGTCCGAGAGTCGAAGCGGACCCTTGACCCAGAGCCCGATCGGCACTCCTCCGCGCTCGTGCAGCGGCTCGAGGCCGGCGAGGTCGCCGACCTGGACTGGCCACTCCTCGTCCCCCGGGACGACGAAGCGCAGCCCGAGCTTGTCCGCCTGCTCGAGCTCGCGCTCCGGCTCGATCCCGGTGAGTCGTGCGGCCACGTCGGTCTGCAGCCCCATGAGGTCGCGTTCCTCCGCCAGCAGTCGATGGAGGGTGACGGCCCCGAGCTCGTCGGTGAGCGCGGCCAGCCGGAGGTCCCCCGGCTCGGTCAGCCTGTTGAGGGCGACCCGGGCGAGCCGCTCCTGCTCGTCGGCGCTCATCCGGCCGCCCCCAGGATGCGGTCGACCAGCAAGGGCTCTCCCATCCGCAACCGCAGCGCCGTGTCCACCTCGGCCTCACCCGGCACCACCTCCTCGTCGAGGTCCACCGACCGGAGGTCGGCGACGGTCAGGGCGAGGCGATGCACCCGCACCGCTCCGCGGCTGCTGAGGTGGCCGGCGTACAGCGCCGAGTCGATCGGTCGTCGGGCCGCGGTGTCCAGGGGCCACCGGTCGCGCAGCACCGATCCCGGCACGTGGGCGTTGAGCCGCCAGGCACAGCCGTCGTACCGCTCGTGCTGGCGGCGACGGGCCGCGGCGACCCGTGCTCGCATGCTGTCGGAGGTCTCCGCAGCGGGTCCACCGCGCTCGTAGGGCTGCAGCGGACCCACGTGGCGGGTGATGTCGACCCGGTCGGCGAGCGGGCCACCGAGCTTGGCCCGGTAGTCGCGCAGCTGCTGCGAGCGACAGGTGCACTGGCTGCGGCCGACCTTCACCGCGTAGTTGCCGCAGGGGCACGGGTTGCAGGCGAGGACCAGCATGCCGCGCGCCGGCAGGGTCACCGACTCGTCGCGCCGGGCGACGGTGATGTCCCCGCTCTCGAGAGGCTGGCGCAACGCCTCGATGATGTCGGCGCGGAAGAGGGGGAACTCGTCCAGGAAGAGCACCCCCGCATGGGCCCTGCTGATCTCGCCCGGCCGCACCTGACCGGTGCCGCCACCGACGATGCTGGTCTTGCTGGCGTCGTGGTGGGGGGCGGAGTACGGCGGAGTCGTGATCAGGTCGTCGCCCGGCTCGAGGGCACCGGCCAGCGAGTGGATCGCCGTGAGCTCGAGGGCCTCCTCGGGGATGAGGTCCGGGAGGATCGTCGGGATCCGCTCGGCCAGGCTGGTCTTGCCGGCTCCCTTCGGTCCGGAGAGGAGTACGGCGTGCCCTCCCGCCGCGGCGACCAGCGCGGCGTACTTGGCGTCCGCCATCCCGTCGAGGTCCGCGAAGTCGACCTCCTCGAGGCGCTCCTCGCCCCGCCAGGTCAGCAGCCGGCTCCCCGACATCGGGGCCACCGGTGGAGCCGCCGGCACGACCTCGCCGCGCAGCTCGGCCACCACCTGCTGCAACGAGCGCATCCCGAAGACCGCCATGCCCGGGACCATGCTTGCCTCGCGGGCCTGCGGCTCGGGGACGAAGACATGGCGAATCCCTCGCTCGGCGGCCGCGAGCACCATCGGGAGGACCCCCGGCACCGATCTGAGACCGCCCTCCAACGTCAGCTCCCCGATGAAGGCGGTGTCGGTCAACGACCNCGNNGAGACGGACTCNTCGGCCGCCAGGACNGCCACCGCCACGGCCAGGTCGAAGTGNGGNCCGCGCTTGCTGAGGTCGGCCGGCGAGAGCAGGATCGTGATCCGCTTCGTGGCCGGCCAGCCGAGGTCGGAGTTGATGATCGCCATCCGGCAGCGGTCCCCCGCCTCACGGAGGGAGACATCGGGTCGGCCCACCATCGTGAAGCCGGCCTGGCCGGGCGAGACGTCCGCCTGCACGTCGATGAGGTGTCCCAGCGCTCCCTGGAGCGAGACCGACCGCGCGGTCGCGACCGGCATCAGCCGATGCCCCGGACATGGTCGACCTCGGCNGCCCCGCGTCGCGGTCGCATCACCGCGACCAGGTCGACCCGGGCCTCCTGGGGACAGATCCCGTGGGTCGCCGCCCACAGCGTGCCGAGGCGTCGCAGCCGGTCGAGCTTGGTGTCGGTGATCGCCTCGTGCGGCGTGCCGTTGACCGTGCTGGTGCGCGTCTTCACCTCGCACACCACCAGCACCGGGCCGTCGCGGAGCACCAGGTCGATCTCGCCCTCGCCGCAGCGCCAGTTGCGATCGAGGGTGACCATCCCCTGGGCGAGGAGATGCTCCTCGGCGACCCGCTCGCCGTACGCCCCCAAGGCCTGCTTGCTTGCTGCTGTCGTCGTCATCTGATGACCTCCTGCGACCAGCGTCAGGGGATCAGCAGCGTCGTGTCGGCGCCGGCGGAGCAGCCTGTGGAGAAGCTGCGTCGCGTCGTCGCTGTGGACGACTGGTGGGCAGGCGGCTCAGCCCACGAGGCGAGGTGCCGAGCAGGAGAGCACCGGCTCGCTGTCGAGGATGACGTCGGAGCCACCCACCTGTGCCCCGATCAGCGCCAGCAAGGGGTCGAACACGGTGGTGGCCAGGCTGTGCGGCGCTGCCGGGCTCAGCAGTGCCGCGAGTCCCGCATCGAGCACGGTGTCGAGGATGCTGGTCCTCTCGCTGCTGGTCAGGTTGATGCTCGCCCCCAGCAGGCCACCGAGGAGCTCGACGTTCGCCGAGACGCTGGCACCGGATCGCGACGACGCCGTCACGGCGATCCCACCGCTGCTGGTGGGGTACGGCGTGTCGAACTCCTTCGGCGGCACGATCACGTCGACGGCCACGTCGCCGGACTGTCCGATCGCGGCCGTCACGCTCACCGTGGCGTTGATCCGGATCACGGCGTCGACGAGCCCACCCAGCAGGCCCTTGGCGAGCTGGGCGCGCACCTCGGCTCGCAGCGGCGTCGAGAACGTCACCGTGGCGAGCCCGTTGGAGACATCCAGGTCGATGCCCTGCGTGTCGCCGCACGAGACCGACGTCAGGCGCGACGAGGTGCCGGCGACGCTCAGGTCGAAGGTCGCGTAGTTCTCCGCCGTGATGGACGCCGAGGCCACGGAGGAGAGCAGCCCTGCGATCTCCGGGGGCACGAAGTCGACGATCGACGGATCCAGCTGACCTCCCAAGGTGACCCGCAGCTGCTCGGTGTCGGACGTGACTCCCGCGGTGGAGGAGCCTCCGGGCGTGCCGCAGTACTGGTGGGGACCCTGGGTCAGCTTCACGGCCAGACCGGCGTTGGCCATGCTGGGAAGGGTCGCATCGAGGTAGACGTTCGCGACGTTGGTGCCGTTGAGCAGGGCGATCGACCCACCCACGAGGTCGAGCACGTTGGCGCGGGCACCGAGCAACGACCCGGTCCCCGAGTCGGCTACCAGCAGCTTGCCGAGGTCCGCCTGCGACGTGGTCTTGGTCGCAGCGGCCAACGACCCCAGCGCCGCGACCGTGGTGGGGCCGTCCGGGCGGGCCAGGGCCTGCAGGGCAAGGTAGAGGTCCTTGGCCTTGACCGTCGCGCTCGCCAGCTCGTCCAGGGAGGCCAGGCCGAGCGCGGCTGCGAGGTCGAAGAGGTCGACACTCGCGGCAGCCAGCCCGCGGTAGTCGAGCGCCCTGACGGTGGCTCCGTTGGCGAACGCGCCGGACTGCTCGGCCATCTTGTGCAGCACCGGGTTGAGGAGCACGGAGCTCTCGGTGTCGAGCGACGCCGCCCACGATCCCACCTTGTAGCAGGCGAACGAGGTGGCCGCGCCGATCGCCGACCTCGACGCGCCGCCGGAGGTAGCCACGCCGAAGGCGAAGTCGACCGACGTGCTCGCCGTCACCCGCACCGCGGTGGGGACGTCGTCCCCGCTGTCGCTCGCGGAGAACTGCCGGGTCGCGACGTCCATCTCCCCCAGCTCGGTCTGGACGACCGGCTGATGCCCCAGCGTGCCGCTGTTGCGGGCGACGCTGGCAGCAAGGGCCTCGTCCCACGCCGGATCGGCCTCCAGCGTCGCCCTGTCGGAGCCGTCGAGCAGGCGTGACATGTCCAGGGCGACGACGTCCGACAACGCCTGCATGTCGGCTCGGGCGACCCGCTGCATGCCGATGTCGACGACGAAGGCGGCCATCAGCACCATCACCATCGCGAGTGCCGCCGTCAGGACTGCTACCGCTCCCCTGCCATCGCGTGCGGAGTGGAGCGCGTGTCGTCCTGCCGTCATGTCCCGAGAGCTCACACCTGGCCCCGTGCCCCGACGGCGGCCGCGCATGTACGTCCGACGGCGCGGAGTGCCGGTCCAGACCAGGTCTGGCCGATCGGACGGATCAGCTGGTCAGATCGGGCCAGGCGCCCCGAGCCGGTCGGACCCGTCGTTCAGCACACCAGGTACGGATCGGTCGGCAAGCCCGTCCGAGCGGTCTGCACGCGGGCCTGCGCTGTCTGCGTCACGACTCCGTCGTGCGGGACGGGAAGCAGGCCGAGGTCGAGGCTCTGGAACGAGATGGTCACCTCGACGATCTGACCGACCCCCGGGTTGCCGCTCGCCGGCGTGTAGGTGACGACGACCGGGCTCAGCGCCGAGGTCCCAGCATGATCGACGGCTTCCGCCATGGTGCACGACGGGTCCGTCCCCACTGCCAGTCGACGCGCCGCCTCGCGCGCGGACGCCGCGGCGGTCTCCAGCGACCAGTACTGGTAGCCGTACTGGAGCACGCCCAGGAGCAGCGGGAAGATCACCAGGCTGAAGACGAGGGCGAACTCCACAGCCGTCGCCCCGCGGTCATCGCGCCTCACAGGACCAACCTCACGATCTTCGGACCGCTGCCGAGGTAGTCGTTGATCGGGCCGTCGTAGTCCGGGTCGACGGCAGGCAGAGCGCCCGGGTTGATGTTCATGACGCGCAGCGCCTTCAGCTGGCTGTCGACGGGCGCGGAGGTGTCGAGGACCAGCCCGTACTTCTCCACCTTGGTCGGGTCGTTGAGCGAGGTCAGCAGGTTGGCCGTCGTCGTACTCAACCCCAACGACGAGGTGAGCCCGGAGATCAGCCCCAGTCCGAGCAGCGACGAGACGCCACTGGCGGCCAGAGCCTTGAGGTCGTTGACGGTCTCGACACTGAGCGCGTTGATCAGCGCCTGGGTAGCCGAGGTCGACGGCGTCTCCTCGGTGATGAAGGTCGGCCGAAAGGTCAGGATCGGGTAGAAGGCGTTGGTGCTGGTGCTGAAGGCGGTCGTGAGCACGGGAGCCCAGAAGAACCGAGGGGAGCTGTAGAGGTCCTGGCTCAACAGGTCTGCCGGCGTGGCTACCGGCACGCTCGGCGTCAGGAAGGTGTCGAGGCTGGTCAGGAGCATGTCGTCGAGCACCGACTGCTTGTTGGTGCCACTGATGAAGTCGGTGATCTTGTCGTTGTTGTAGCTGCCGTTCAGGCCGAGCTCGGACCCCGGGAACGTCCCGTGCTCGCACGCGGCGACCGAGCAGCTGAGTCGACCGCTGCCGGTAAGGAAGCCCTGGGTGAACTCGTAGGACCAGGACCTCGTCGTGTTCACGTTGACGCAGTTGGGGAAGAGGTCGCGGTTGACCGCGGTGTCGAGGACGCTGGAGCCGTCACCGTCGCCGCAGGAGAAGGCGAACTTCGTCGGATCGGCCAGGATGCCGCTGGGACCGGCGAGGGTGCTGATGGGCGTCGTGGCGATGCCCGAGGCGCCCCCGAGGGCAGTGAGGACACTCGGGTGCTGGTCCAGCTCGTGGTCGACGCCGCGGCGGATGTTGTCGATCATGTCCTGGGAGTCACCGCCGGTGGGGCTGCGCGGGCTGACGACCGGCTTGGCGCAGGACAGGAAGTTGTCCAGGTTGGTCACGTCCGCGGCGCTCGCCGGGACGGTGATCTGCTTCGCTGCGTTCGACGAGAGGCGCAGCGTGGTGGCGGGCGACAGGCTCTGCGTGTATGTCGTCGTGACCAGCACGTTCGGCACGCCCACATCGACCTTCGAGTAGTTCGGGTAGGCCCAGAGGATCTTGACGAACCAGTCCCCCGGTGCGTTCTTCACCTGGGCTGGGATCTGCAGGGTGGCAGCGCCCGCCAACGAGGTGGCGGCCTGGCTCACGACCGTCTCGGTCACCCCGGCCAGGGTCACCCCGGCCAGGGTCACCCGGCGGAACACCCCGGTCACGGGGCCGGACAGGCTCAGCGCCGGCAGTGCTGCCACTACGTTGGTAGCGGTCGACGGCGGGAAGTTCGCGTTGGCCGTGAACACGACGCTGAGCTGAGTGAAGTCGGCATTGGCGGACGCAGTCTGGAGGTTGAGGTCACCCTTGGTCGTCCAGGTGCGATTCGCCGGCGCAGGCACTGCGCGAGGGGTGTTGTAGGCCACCGAGTTGATGGTGTCCGGGTCACTGAACGTGGGTGCCGTGGAGGACGTGCCGGTGGTCGAGGTCCCCGAGNAGCCGGCCGAGAAGTAGTTGATCGGNACNAGGTTCTGCAGNGTGGTGCCGACACCCAGGAGCTGGGTGTTGTTGGCGGCCGCTGCCAGGCANCCGACGGANCCGCCCATCGGCACGACNCCACCGGCGCTGTAGACGTGCGCGCTGGCCACCTTCTGCTGCGTCGACCCNTCNGCGCCGACCACNCCCCCGAAGCCGAANGTGATGCGGGCGAAGGGNCTGGTCACCTTGATCTCGAAACGGTTGGGGAACGAGATCGCNCCGTTGCCGATCATCGCGGNCGCCGCCGCGTCGTACGTCGTGCTCGACGGNNNGNAGGAGGGTCCGTCGCAGANGAAGCGTCCNTCGGAGCCNCGCGGGATCGGGTAGTCGGCGTTGAAGTCGGCGTCCTGACCGGCNACGGGCTTCACGCAGGCGATGTACCAGATCGCCGCCTTGGCNGCGCGCAGCNTGGTTGCGGGNAGCGCCGCCGGNAGGTACTGCCCCGCGAACAACGCCGCCCCGTCCACCTGCGCCTGGAGCTGACCACGCCGAGCCCAGGCGTTGCCGATGTCGACGGTGAGGGCCGCGACGACGAACAGCACCATCGAGGTGAGGATCGCGGTGATCACGGCGATGGCCCCGCGCTCGTCGCGACGCGGTGACCGCTGCTGGCTCAGCATGACGTGCTGCTCACGCTGACGTTCTCGAGCCGCTGGCTGAAGTCGGTGACGACGTTGCCCCCGTTGGGTAGCGGCAGGAGGCTGGCCGCGGCATCGACGACGGGGATGCTGAACGACACCGAGACGTCCGCACCGATCGAGGCCGTGGGCACGATGGTCACCACGGTCTGGATGGCGTCATCGGCGATGCCGAGCTCCGAGGCGAGGGTGTGGACGTTGCCCGCCAGGAGCGACTTCACCCGATCGACGAGCTCCTGGCAGGTGTACGTGCCGGCGATGGTGGCCGGCGGGAGCCCCGAGACGCTCAGGGTGTCGACCTTCTGCGCCCTCCAGAAGTAGTTGCCGTAGGTGATGACCCCCAGCAGCAGTGGGACCAGGATGAAGGCCCCCACCAAGGCCGCCTCGACGGCCACCGCGCCCCGCTGCGCTCGTTCCACGCGGGCACACCAGCGTCCTGCCATGTCTCACCTCGGCCCTGTCGTGCGGGGCCCCATGGCCACGTGGGCCGAGCGTAGGTCCGCCGGACCCGAACCCAGGGCCCTTTGGCGGATCATCTTCAGAACTAGCCGTTCGAACTAGCCCACATGCGCCACGACTCTCGGGTGCTCAACCCACGAGGGTGACCGACTGGCAGACCGGGCGCCCGAGCATCTCCACGTCGGCCGTGCCCAGCTGAAGACCGACGATGGGCGTCAAGGCGTTCAGCACCGTGGTCAGCAGCGGATCGATCGCGACATCGATCAGTGGCTCGACGAGCGAGTCCAGGAGCGCGTTCAGCGTGTTGGTGAGGAGCGCCGAGCTCAGCAGGCTGAGGAGACCACCCTGACCGGTGCTGAGGAACACTTCGGCGTTGTCGATCGCGAGCGTGTCGTCGAGTCCCCCCTCGGGGAAGGTCACGCTGGGCGGCTCGGCCGGTGGCGGGTCGTAGACGATGGCCTTGGTCTCGGTCGCGCTCGCGACGGACCCCTCCAGCAGGACGTCGAGGCTCACCTCGCTCAAGCCGAGCGCCTGGAGCGCGAGGCGCAGCTCGGTTCCCAGACCCGGAATGGCGTCCAGGAACGTTGCGAAGGTGACGTCCAAGCCCACCTGACCCTGGGCCGGGGCGACCGGGGGGAGGATCTGCACACCGCCCGTGGTCGTGGTCATCGTCACCGTGTCCGGGAGGCACGTGATGTCGGCGTCCACCGTGGCGGTCGCCGCACCCACGTTGATCGAGAGGTCGGTCGTCCCTCCGACGAGGCCGGGCACGAGCCCGGCGACGAGGTCCGACTGCAGCCGCAGCCGGATCTGCGCCGACGTCGCCGTCGCCCCCCGCGCACCGCAGGCGACCTTGGGGGGCTCGACGATGGTCAGATCGACCAAGCCGGGGACCTCGACCGCGATCGCGTTCTCGCCGTTGGCCGCGACGATGGCGGCACCCAGGATGCCGAGGACGTTCAGGGTGGCGTCGAGTCCTGCGTCCCCCGTCGCCGTCCCGAGGGACAGGATGTCGGCCAGCGCGAAGCTGGTCCCACCGACCCCGAGCGTCACGGCATCGAGCGCGTTCGCCGTTGCCGTGTCCTCCCCCGCCACCTCGGCGACGGCGAGGAAGAATTCGTCCAGGGTGACTGAGGTGGTCGCCAGGTCATCGGTCGTGCCCACGTCCAGGGCCACCAGGAGGTCGGCCAGTGGGATGTAGGCCTCGTCGAGACTCACCAGGCCCTCATAGCCAACGGCGCTCAGGTTGACGCTGAGGATCTGGTTGAGCAGCGGACTCAAGGCACTCTGGTCGGTGTTCAGCGTCAGCGCCTTGGCACCGACCGAGAAGCACACGCTCGGCAAGCGTTGAGACCCGACCGCCGACCTGGTGGCGTCTCCGGAGGAGCTGCCGACGATGCCTCCGAAGGCGAAGCCCACGGTCGACAGCGAGCTCACCTTGACGGCGTTCGGCACCTGTGCCGCAGTCGCGGCTGGAGCGCTCACCGCCGGCGTGTCGGCCTGATAGGTCACCGAGCCGTAGGAGGTGAAGGTGCCGTCGACCATCCTGCCCGCTTCGATGGTCAACCTCGGCGCGTCGCCGACGGTGCTGGCAGCGTTGCGGTCCACGGTCGCCTTGATCTCGCTCCTGAACGATGCATCAGCGAGCAACACGTCCGCCGTCGTCGCGCTGTCGAGGTGACGGGCGACGTCGAGGGCGACGACGTCGGAGAGTGCCTGCATGTCGCGAGCCACCACGCGCTGCATGCCGAGGTCGACCGTGAAGGCGGCGATCCCGAGGACGATCACCATGATCCCGGCCACCGCGACGGCGACCGCACCTCGCTCGTCCGCTCCGGACCGCGCGGGCTGCCTGCGCGGCCTCAACTGACCCTCACCTCGGAGGAGAAGCTGAGGTTGTCCGGCATCACGTAGCCGTAGCCAACGTCGGGCAGGAGCGAGTCGTCACCGTAGGTGTAGTTCAGGGAGACCTTGACGCACTGGGCTGCGTCGAAGCCCGTGCACTCGTCCAGGAGCTCGACCTCGCACGTCCCGGCGGCTTCTCCGTCATGAGTCAGGGAGCCGTCGGCACCCGACGTGCTGGCGCAGGTGACGGAGTAGCTGCTCAAGGCATCGTTGATGGCGGCCTGGGCACTCGCGAGCAGGTCGGGGTTGGAGACGCCTCCGGGGGTCACCGCTGCGGCGCGCGCCCCCTCCGCTGCGGCCTGGCTGATCGATTGACGGAAACTCAACATGTAGCCGTAGCTGATGACCCCGAACACGATGTACAGCAGGGGCACGACGACGAGAGCGAACTCGACGGCAGCCGCACCGCCGTCGTCGCGACGGTGCTTGAAGAGTGCTACGAGCCTCATCTGCACGCCCCATCTCATGGACAACCCCCATCGCCGCCGCTGCAGAGACTACGGGCAATCGCCGTCCCAGCGCGAGATGACTATGTCAAGTCTGACCGAAAGGACTACTTCGACGGCTCCGCCGACATGGCGACA
>NZZG01000174.1 GCA_002698575.1 Pimelobacter sp.
CGGTCGCCGACGGCGTCGCGAGCGGTGAGCACGATGATCGGTACGTCGTTGCCGGCACTGCGCAGCGCACGCGTGGTCTCGAGTCCGTCCAGGCGCGGCATCATCACGTCCATCACCACGACGTCGGGGGACAGCGACCCGATGCCGGCCAGTGCCTCGGCACCGTCGGCCGCGAGGTGGACCTCGTAGCCGTTGAACTCCAGGGACCGTCGCAGGGACTCGCGCACCGCCTTGTCGTCGTCGACGACGAGCACCGACGACCTGGTGGTGGGACCGCCGGCGGCGGCGGGCGTCGGGCTCGGCGCCGACGAGCCGGCGGGCGTGGGGGTTCCGGACGGGCCGGAGGGGCTTGCGTTCACACGCCCTAATGTGCCACTTCGCCCTGAGCCGGCGCTGAGAGCCCACTGCACTCGTGCGGCGCCGGCAGCGATGCCGTCACAGGTACCGCGCCGCGGCGGCGGCCGCGCGCGCGCCGTACCCACCGCCGAACAGGCAGGCATGCACCAGCAGCGGGAACAGCTGGTGCAGGCCGAGACGGTCCTCCCAGTCGGCGGCCAGTGGGCTGACCTCCTCGTAGGCCTCCATCATCCGCGGCAGGTGCGGCAGGCCGAAGAGGGCCAGCATGGCGAGGTCGACCTCGCGGTGCCCGCCGTAGGCCGCCGGGTCGATGAGGGTGACCTGCCCCTCCTGGCCCCACAGCACGTTGCCGTTCCAGAGGTCGCCGTGCAGGCGGGCGGGAGGTTCCTCGGGGACGAGCCCGGCCAGGCGGCCCACGAGCGCGTCGATGGAGGCGGACTCGGCGGCGGTCATGGCGCCGCGGTCCCGGGCCAGCTTGGCGTAGGGGAGCAGGCGGCGGGTCGCGTAGAACTCCGCCCACGTGGGAGCGGCGCCGTTGGGGAGCGGGAGGCGGCCGATGTAGCCGTCGGAGCCACCGCCGTACGACGGCGCACCGGCGAGGTGGGTGCGTGCCAGGCGCTGACCGAGGTCGGCGGCGTCCTCCGCGCCGCCGCGACCGGTCTCGACCCAGGAGATGATCAGGCAGTCGTGCTCGACGGCGAGGACCTCGGGCACCCGGACCCCGCCGCTGACCTCGCCCAGCCAGCGCAGGCCGGCCGCCTCGGTCGGGAAGAAGTCGTCGGGCGCGCCGTTGAGGGTCTTCATCAGCGCGGTGGTGCCGTTGCTGAGTCGGAGCTTGGTCGCGGTCGAGATGTCGCCGCCGGCCACGGGAGCCGTGGCGACGACCGCCGACTCGATGAGCTCCTCGGCGCGGCGGGCCAGGGTCGGCTGCCTGGTCACGAGGCGTCCCCCGACCCGTCGACGCCGGGAGCCGCGAGGACCCCCGGGAGGAGGTCGACCACGGCCGCGCAGCTGCGCTCGACCATCGCCAGCACCTCCTCGAATCCGGTGGGTCCACCGTAGTACGGGTCCGGCACCTCCGGATCCCGACCACCGACCGCGGCGACCGCGGCGACCGGGTCGGCGTCGCGCAGCAGCGCGACCCGGGGGCCACGGCCGCCGAGGTCGGCGAGGTTCTGCGCGTCCATCGCCAGCAGCAGGTCGTAGCGCTCCGACCAGTCGGCGTCGTACTGCTGGGCGACGTGGCGCGAGGGGTCGTAGCCGGCCGCGGCGAGGGTGGCGGCGGAGCGAGGGTCCATCGGCTCCCCGACGTGCCACGGGCCGGTGCCGCAGCTGGCCACCTCGACGCGCTCGGCCAGCCCTGCGTCCGCCACGAGCGCGGTGAGCACCACGTCGGCGACCGGGGAGCGGCAGATGTTGCCGAGGCAGACCATGCCGATGCGGTACCGGCCCGGCCGACGGGGCGGCGGGAGGGTCAGCGGCATGGAGACGTCACTTGTCGTCGCCGACGAAGCCGTCGACGACCCAGGTGACGATCGTGATCACGATGGCTCCACCCACGGCGGTCCAGAAGCCGTTGACCTTGAAACCGATGTCGAGCGCGTCGGCCAACGAGCTGGTGAGCAGCAGCAGGAGTGCGTTGATCACCAGGAGGAACAAGCCGAGCGTGAGGATGATCAGCGGGATCGACAGGATCGTCAGGATCGGCTTCACGAACGAGGTGATGACGCCCAGGATCGCCGCGACGATCAGCAGCGGGACGAGGTTCTTCTCGACCTCCTCCCAGCCCTGCCGGGGCCCGCCGGTGAAGCGGATGCCGTCGAAGAGCCAGGCGGCCGTGGCCACCCCGAGCGCGGTCGTCAGGAGTCGCAGGATGATGCGCATGCGAGCCAGTGTGGCAGGACTTCTGCGACGACCGGCGACCTCAGGAGACCTGGAGGGCGTTGAGGATCGCGTCGGCGGCCTCGGAGAGGTGCTCGCGCAGGAACTCGTGGGCGCCCGCGAGGTCGCCGTCCTCCATCAGGGTGACCAGCGCCGTGTGCGAGTCGGCCTGGTCGTGGGCGTTGCGGCGCAGCCGGTCGACCTGGGCCAGGGCCAGCTTGAGCTCCACGACGAGCAGCTCGGCCATCGAGACGAGACGAGCGCTCTGGGTCAGCCCGACCAGGGAGACGTGGAAGGCCAGGTGGCGCTGGTTGAGCTCCTGGTAGGAGGCTCCGGCGGCCACGGAGTCGGTGTAGTCGCGCAGACAGGCGCGGACATGGTCGCGGTCGACCTGGTCGGCCTCGGCCCAGCGCAGGACCCCGGCACCCTCGAGCACGAACCGGGCGCGGCAGACGTCGCGCACCGAGGAGGCCTCGGGGGCGGCCACGTTGACGCCTCGGTTGGGCTGGCGGGTGGCCAGCCCCTCGGCGACGAGCATCCCCAGCGCCTCGCGCACGGTGGGCCGGGAGACGCCGAGGGACTCGGCGAGGGCGAGCTCGCGCAGCGGCGTGCCGCTCTCGATCTCTCCGTCGAAGATCGCCCGGCGCAGCTCCGCGGCCGCGCGGTCGACGGTGGAGGAGTGCTCCACGTGCAGCGTCGCGAACGTGGTGGGGGCGCCCGGCATGGCCCCATCATGCCGTGTCGGCTTGCGTGCGGGGGAGTGGTTGGGCACCATGGACGTGTCAGATTGTCTGACAAAAACCACGTCAAGGAGCACCCTGATCGTGACTACTCCGCCGGCCGCACTCGCCTGGGGACGGCACTACCTCGCCGTCGAGCCGACCGCCTTCCGGGTCGACTACGTCATCAACCCGTTCATGGACCCCGCGGTCCAGCCCGATCCCGCCCTGGCCCTCGCCCAGTGGCACGCGATGGTCGAGACCCTGCGCAACCTGGGGGCGCGCGTCGACGTGCTCGAGCAGCGCCCGGACGCGCCGGACATGGTCTACGCGATGAACCTCGGCCTCGGCGTCGTCCAGCCCGACGGCACGCCGCACGCGGTGATGTCGCACATGCGCCACGCCCAGCGCCGGGTCGAGACCGCCAGCGCCCAGCCGTGGCTGGTCGGCCACGGCTGGTCGACGTCGTACGTCGGGCGCGACAGCATCGGCGCCCACTTCGAGGCCGGGGACGCGTTCGCGTTCGGCGACGCCCTCGTCGTCGGCCACGGCCCGCGCACCGACGAGCTCGCCCTCAAGCACCTCGCCACCGACCTGGGCGTCCGCGTGCGTGGGCTGCGGATCACGCACCCGTCGATGTACCACCTGGACCTGGCGTTCTGCCCCCTCGACGAGCGTCGTGCGCTGGTCTGCCCCGAGGCCCTCGACGGGCCGTCCGCCGAGGCGCTGCTGGCGCTCGTGCCCGAGCCCCTGGTGCTGAGTGCGGACGAGGCGATCGGCTCGCTGTGCGCCAACTCCGTGGTCGTCGGGCGCACGGTCGTGATGCCGGCCTGCCCCGACCGGGTGCGCGAGCAGCTGGAGGAGTGGGGCTTCGAGATCGTGCTCGTCGACGTCTCGGAGTTCCACAAGGCCGGCGGCTCGATCCGGTGCCTGACGAACCCGGTCGACGTCACGATCGGCCGCGACCTGCCTGCCGTGCCCGGCGGGGACGTGCTGCTCCCGGCCCCGGCCGCCGACTCGAGCACCGGGTGGGGTGCCTGACGACGGTCCCGTGACCGGGACCAGGCACTCGACCCCCGTAGCCTCGTCCGCGTGTTCCCGGTCGGTGGCGTCGAGGTCATGCTCCTGGGCGCGCTCGCGTCGGGGGTCGTGCTCGCCCTGGTCGCCCGGTTCCTCGTCCGACGACTCGGCTGGGTCACCGGGGTCGCGCTGGCCGGGCTCGTGTGGTCGCTGGTCGTCATCGCGCTGATCACCCTGCTGCCCGCCAACGGCGCTCCGGGCGTGGTCCTCGCCGAGGATCGGCTCGCGACCTGCTCGTGGGACATCGGCGGACCGGCGCCGGACGGGTTCTGGATCTTCTCCGGCGGCCAACGACTGCTCAACGCGCTGGTCTTCGTGCCCTCGGGAGCCCTGCTCGTCGTCGCCGCCGCGCGGTGGCGCTCGGCATGGGCGACGGTCCCGGCCGGGCTCGTGCTCCTGGCCGCGTACTCGGTCGGCATCGAGCTGACCCAGCTGGAGCTGGCGCGGATCGACCGGGCCTGCGACGTCACCGACATCGTCGACAACACCACCGGTGCGGCCGTCGGTGTCGGCGTGGGTCTGCTGCTGGCGGCGGTGCTGCGGCCGTGGCGGGCCCGTCGTCGGTCGAGCCGGTAACTACGCTGACCTCATGGCCACACCCCAGCCGCGCGCGAACGTCGCCCAGATCCCCGCATACGTGGCCGGCAAGCCGCCGACCGTGCTGCCCGGCCAGGCGTCGTACAAGCTCTCGAGCAACGAGAACCCCTACCCGCCGCTGCCGGGCGTGGTCGAGGCCGCGAGCGCCGCGGTCGCGGCGATGAACCGCTACCCCGACATGGGCAGCAGTGCGCTGTACGCCGCCCTGGCCGACCGGCTCGCGGTGCCGGTCACCGACCTGGCCGTGGCGACCGGCAGCGTCGCGCTGCTCTACCAGCTCCCGATGGCCTTCTGCGACCCCGGCGACGAGGTCGTCTACGCCTGGCGCTCCTTCGAGGCCTACCCGATCGCCGCCGCGGCGGCCGGCGCGACGTCGGTGCAGGTGCCCCTGCTGCCCGACGGGCGCCACGACCTCGAGGCGATGCTCGCCGCGATCACCGACCGCACCAAGGTCGTCACGGTCTGCACCCCCAACAACCCCACCGGCCCCTCGGTCACCCAGACCGAGCTGGACGCCTTCATCGCCCGGGTGCCCGAGCACGTGGTGGTCGTCGTGGACGAGGCGTACGTCGAGTTCGTGCGGATGGACGACGCCGTCGACGGCCTCGCGACCTACCGCGCGCACCCCAACGTCGCGCTCTTCCGCACCTTCTCCAAGGCCTACGGGCTGGCCGGCTTCCGCGTCGGGTACGCCGTCGCCCAGGAGCCGATCGCGGCCGCGATGCGCGCGGTCTCGCTGCCGTTCGGTGTCAACGCCGTCGCCCAGGCCGCCGCCATCGCCTCGCTGGCCGCCGAGGACGACCTCCTCGAGCGGGTCGAGGCGCTGGCCGTCGAGCGGGGCCGGGTGCTGGCCGCGCTCACCGAGCAGGGCTGGGACCTGCCCGAGCCCCAGGGCAACTTCGTCTGGTTCGCCCTGGGCGAGCGCACGGCCGCGTTCGCCGCCGCGACCGACGCCGTCGGCGTCACCGTGCGGCCGTTCGCGGGCGAGGGTGCGCGCGTCACGATCGGTGAGCCCGAGGCCAACGATCGGATGATCGAGGTGGCCGGGGGATTCCTCGGCTGACGGGACCGCGACGGTCTACTGCCTTCGCGAAGGGGCCGGAGGAAGTTCAGTGACGGGAGTTGGCCGGAGTTGGCCAGCGCCTCTCCCGAGCCCCGGGGCGATGTAATCCTCCTCGAAGGATCCCCCGATCAGGTGGATTCGCTCGCCCCGTGCGGGCGGTCAGTCAGACTCCGAGCGGCCGGAGAGCCGTTCGACGTACGTCGGCGTCGTACGGCAAACTGAGGCGCATGCTCATGGCCTCCACCTGCTCCCCGACCTCAGCCCTAGTGGCTGCGGCCGAGACAGCAGCAGTCTATCCGCGAGTGCGCTGGATGGGCAGTAAGTACAGGCTGTTGCCGCATCTAGCTCAGACCTTCGCAGAAATCGGAGGGAGTACCGCGCTCGACGCGTTCAGCGGATCCGGTGTCGTCGGGTACCTGTTGAAGAAGCAAGGCTTCGAGGTGCACTCGAACGACTATCTAGGCTTCCCAGGCGTTGTCGTCAAGGCGGCCATCGTGAACAACAGCAGCCGACTCTCGCCGCGCGATGTGAACCAGATCCTCAGCCCCTCCGCGGACGGCAGGTCTTGGATTCGCGCGACATATGAGGGCCGGTTCTTTGCGCCTGACGACCTCGACTTCCTCGACTCGGCGTGGTCACACATCGACGCCATGACGGGCCACAAGCGGTCGCTGGCCATCGCCGCCCTTTGCCTATCGGCCGCGCGAAAGCAACCTCGTGGTGTGTTCACCATCAGTGGCGACCTACGCCACTACGACGACGGTCGGAGAGACCTTCGCATCCCGATGCGCCAGCACTTCGTAGAGCGCGTGGCCGAGTACAACGCAGCCGTCTTCCGAGGACCTAAGGCGACGGTGTCCGCACTGGAGGTCAGCGAAGTGCCGTCCCGTCCCTGGGACATCGTCTACCTCGATCCGCCGTACGCGCCTCCGAGGGATGACAACGACTACACGAAGCGCTTTCACTTCCTCGAGGGCCTGAGTCGTTATTGGATAGGCGACGACCTGATGTGGGAGACCAAGACGCGAAAGCTGCCGAAGCGGGTCACGCCATTCAGCACGAAGCGGACTATCGTCGAGGCGTTCCGCGATCTGTTCAAGCAGTTCGGCGACTCGACCATCGTGCTCTCCTACGGTAGTAACGCCCTGCCCGACCTAGAGACGCTCGTCGCCCTGCTGCACGAGGTCAAGATGGACGTGGACGTGCGGAGCATCCCGCACACATATACCTACGGCACGCACGCCCGAGCGGAGCGGCGTGCTGTCGATGAGTACATCATCGTTGCCCGGTGATGGGCCGGTGATGGTCTAGAGTCTGGCGCCGTGCCTGACAGCCCGGAACTTATCGCGTACACGCAGCGGCTGGCGCGTCTAACGGCCCACGTTGATCCCACCGCATCAAGCCCTGCCGCCGACGAGATCAGGCTCCTCGCGGACAAGATTGACCGGTTGCCGTCCATCAATGTGTCGACGATGGTCGACTTCATCACGCTCTACCCGGCTTCGGTCTACACGCTCGGGCTTGCTGTCGGCCTAAGTCAGGAGAAGCTGAAGAACCAGTTACGCCAAGCCCTTGGCACATCGTCGTGGGTCAGGGCAGCGAACGAAGATCCGGCTGCGGTAATCGCATGGCTTGACTCGGAATTCGATCTGCTCAGAGTGCTCGACGCTCAGCGCTCGCGTGCGTACACGTTCGGCGATGTGCTCGCCGCACGAGGGACCAGTAGGCAGACGGCTAGTAGAGCAGGGACGACGGGCCTCTTGATCGAGGACCAAGTCGAGGCCGTCGTCCAGAGCCTCGGCCTGCCTTACATGATGCGCGGCCGATTCGTCGGCGTGAACGGCCGAACCGCACCTGCCGACATCGCCATCCCCAGTTTTGACCAGTGCATGATCGCAGTCGGCTGCAAGGGTTTCGATTCGACCGGTTCGAAACTGACTGCCGCGGTCTCGGAGATCACCGAGATGGTGGACGTGCATCGTCCTCACCAGTACCTCATGGCCGTCGTCGACGGCATCGGCTGGCTGTCGAGGATGGGTGACTTTCGCAGGATGTTTGACCACTACGAATCGCACCGCATCGAAGGCCTTTACACGCTCGCAGACCTAGACCTTTTCCACGACGACCTCGCCGCTGCGGCAAGGCGGGTCGGGCTGCTTCCGTAGGCGCGCTCGGATCGGAGCCGCAGCCGGTCAGCAGGGTCTTCCACTTCTTCGACCCGGGACCCTGCTACTCATGATGCGATCGTGGATCTGCTGTGCCTGGGCCTCGATGTGGGTCCGGTCGAGGACCCGCAGGAGCTCATCACCAATACGGTGACCGTCGCGACCGCCGCGAAGGATCCGGCGCCTGGCAATGATGCCGACAGCACCACCGTCGTCGTTGCCCGTGCCCTGGACAGTGCCCAGCCCTTCGCCGGGAACACGTTTGTCGGCCGGGGTCTCGCCGCGATTCACNCAGGCCGGCCGCACCGTGGTCGGGACGGTGATGTGCCCGGGGACCTGTCGCGCCTCGATCGTGGTCAAGCTGCGGGGCTAACGAAGCCTGGAGTCACGCGCAGGGTCAAGGGTGGCCCCGGACGACCCTGAAGCTGGGGTTGGCCCGCCACCGGACCGCACGTGCCGTGGCCGTCCGGATCGATGGGCAGCGGTATCGCAGTGCTGTGCGTCAGCGGTAGGCACGCTCCCGCTCCGGCCGTCGGTCGAGCTCGCGCCAGCGCGGGTCGATCGCCGGCAGCATCGTGACGGCCAGGTAGGCCACGCCGACGGTGATCATCGCCGCGGAGAGGCTGATCGCGTCGACCAGGACGCCGCCGAGCAGCCCGCCGAGCGGCATCAGCGACCAGCACATCGCCGTGCTCAGCGAGGTGACCCGGCCCATCAGTGGTGACGGGATGCGCTCGTAGATGACCGCGCCGAGGATCGGGTTGATGAACCCGGAGGCGAACCCACCGATCGCGAAGACCGCGAGCACGCCGGCCAGTGGCGTGTCGAAGGCCAGCACCAGGAAGCGCGGCAGGCTGGTGAGCAGGAAGGCGCCCAGGTAGATCCGGTAGCGGGGAAGTCGCTCGCCCCACGTGGCAGCGCACAACGCCCCGAGGGCGGACATGCCGCTGAAGAGACCGAACAGCAGCCCCAGGGCCGCCGCCCCGCGCCCCGGCTCCAGCGACCAGACGGGCATCAGGACCGAGGCCCACGCGGCGTCGAGCAGGTTGGTCAGCGACACCATCACGGTGATGCCGAGCAGGACCCGGTCGCCGCGCAGGAACGCCCAGCCCTGCCGCAGCTGGTCGGCGTACGACGTGTCGCCCTCCCCGCCGCCCGCCCCGTCACCCGCCTCGTCGCCCGGCTGGTCCTTCTCGGCGGCGAGCCTCGCGGTCGCCCACGCCAGCACCAGCGCCGCGACCCCGAAGCTGGCGGCGTCGATGAGCAGTGCGTCGGCCGCCCCGACGGCGGCGATGAGCAGGCCGCCGAGACCGGCGCCGAGCAGGGACGCGGTGCGCTCCACCGTGGCGCTCAGGCCGGTCACCCGCTCGGTCGACACCCCGGCCGCAGTGAACCAGGGCCGGCACGAGGGAGTGCTTGGCCGCGTCCCCGGGTCCGCGCAGCGCCCCGGCCGCGGCCACGAGGGCGAGGAACCCGCCGAACGACAGCAGCCCGGCGTCGTGCAGCAGCGGGATCGAGGCGACCACGACCACCGAGGCGAGGTCGCACGTGATCGAGATGCGACGAGCGCCCAGCCGGTCGATCAGCGGACCGCCGAGGACCTTGAAGACCACCAGCGGGAGCATCTCGGCGAGCGCGGCCAGGCCGGTCCGCGTGGCGCTGCCGGTGGAGTCGAGCACGAAGAGCGGGATCGCGATCATCGAGACCCGGGTGCCGGTGACCGACACGGCGTCGGCGACCAGCCACCCGTGGAGCGCGCGCCGTCCGCCGGTCGTCGTCACGGCGTCTCGTCCCCGCTCACGTCCCCGCTCGCGTCGTCCGCCGCCACCTGGCCGGGACGCACGTAGCCGCTGACCTGGAAGACGACGTGGCGCGCCTCGGGGTCGTCCTCGTCCTCCACCCCGGACAGGAGGTCGTCGAGCTGGTCGAAGAGCCGGCTCGCGGTGGCGGGCGTCAGCCGGGGGTGCCAGTCGCTCAGGGTCCCGACGTCGCGCCACTGTGGCGGCAGGAGCGGGCGCTCCTCCATCGCTCGTTGCAGCCACTCGGTGTAGACGGTCGCCACGGTCTGCAGGTAGGCGTCGGTCTCCTGCCAGCCCTGGTCGTCGTCGGGTGCCGGGCTCGCCGTGCGCGTGGAGGCGTGGGCGGCCCGCCACCACCGCTCGCGCCCGTTGCCCCGGGACTCGTCGTCCTCGATGAACCCGTGGCCCGCGAGCTGGCGCAGGTGGTAGGACGTGGCGCCGGTGTTGAGGCCGAGCCGGGTCGCCAGGGTGGTCGCGGTGGCCGGCCCGTCGATGCGGAGCATCCCGAGCATCCGCAGGCGTACCGGGTGGGCCAGTGCGCGGAGCTGATGGGGGCTCGGCGTGGCGGTGCGCGCGTCGTCCATGGACCCAGCGTAGATTGCAAAGAATCATTTGCAAATGGATCTCTGCAATCCGACCGGTGAGACGGGACCGCGGTCGGGCCGGACCGCGTTACCGCTCGGCAACCGAAGGGAGGCAGGGTAGGGACATGTCGACCAAGGTCTCGCTCGAGCACCGCACCACCTACCACTTCGCTGAGCCCGTCAACGTCGCCCCGCACGTCGTACGACTGCGCCCGGCACCGCACACCCGGACCCCGATCGAGGCCTACTCCCTCGACGTCTCGCCCAAGAGTCACTTCCTCAACTGGCAGCAGGACCCGTTCGGCAACTGGATGGCGCGGCTGGTCTTCCCCGAGCCGGTCGCCGAGCTCGACATCACGGTCGGCGTCGTGGCCGACCTGGTCTCGATCAACCCGTTCGACTTCTTCATCGAGGAGTACGCCGAGCGGTTCCCGTTCGCCTACGAGGACGCGCTCGCCGCCGACCTCGCGCCGTACCTGCGCCCCGTCGATTCCAGCGACGACCTCGCCGCCTGGCGGGAGAAGCTGCCCGACCTGCCGGAGGACGGCGTCCCCACGGTCACGTTCCTCGCCGAGCTCAACTCCGCGGTCCACCGCGACGTCGCCTACAGCGT
>NZZG01000175.1 GCA_002698575.1 Pimelobacter sp.
GCGACGCTTCGGGAGCGCAGAACCGTCCTCGTCGGCGACGGCGGTCGCGCTGCCCTCCCTGAGCGGCGACCTCGTCCGACGTACGGCGATCACGTTCGCGGCGGCGGAGGCGGCCGGCCTGGCGCGCTGGTGCCTGGCCACCGCGGTTGAGCACGCGAAGGTCCGTGAGCAGTTCGGCCAGAGGATCGGTGCGTTCCAGGCCGTCAAGCACCTGTGCGCCGAGATGCTCGAGACCGCCGAGTCCGTGACCGCCGTCGCGTGGGACGTCGCCTGCGCCAGCACCGGCTCGGAGGAGCAGTGGGCCTTCGCGGTCGACGTCGCCCAGGCCGTGGCTCTCGACGGCGCCGTGGCCAACGCCAAGACCTGCATCCAGGTACTGGGAGGGATCGGCTTCACCTACGAGCACGACGCCCACCTCTACTTGCGCCGCGCCCTGTCCCTGCGCGCCCTGCTGGGTGAGGCCGACGCCGCTGCCCTGCGCCTGACCGACCGCGCCGTGAGCGGTGTGCGACGTCAGGTCGACGTCGACCTGGAGGGGCGCGACGACGCGGTGCGACCGGCGATCCGGACCAGGGTCGAGGACATCGCCTCGGCGCCGGCCGACCAGCGACGGGCTGCCCTGGTGGAGTCGGGCTACCTGGTGCCGCACTGGCCCGCGCCGGCCGGGCTCGGGGCGGACGCCGTCAGCCAGATCGTGATCGACCAGGAGCTCGCGCGCGCCGGGGTGACCCGCCCCGACATCGTAATCGCCGGATGGGCGCTGCCCACGATCCTCGAGCACGGCACCGACGAGCAGCGCGAGCGCTTCGTGCGGCCCTCGTTGCAGGGCGACCTGGTCTGGTGCCAGCTCTTCTCGGAGCCGGGATCCGGCTCCGACCTCGCCTCGCTGCGGACCCGGGCGGAGAAGGTGGACGGGGGGTGGAGGCTGTCGGGGCAGAAGGTCTGGACCTCGGTGGCCGAGCGAGCCGACTGGGGCATCTGCCTGGCCCGTACCGACCCGGACGTGCCGCAGCACAAGGGGATCAGCTACTTCCTGGTCGACATGAAGCGCTCGCCGGGGATCGACGTCCGACCGCTGCGCGAGATCACCGGGGAGGCGCTCTTCAACGAAGTCTTCCTCGACGACGTCTTCGTGCCCGACGACTGCCTCGTCGCATCCCCGGGCGACGGCTGGCGGCTCGCGCGGACCACCCTGGCCAACGAGCGCGTGGCCATGGCGACCAGCAGGCTGAGCAAGAGCACCGAGCGGGCCGTCGAGCTGGCCTGTTCCCGGGAGCTGTCGGTCGCCGAGCGCGTGCGGGTCGGCCACGGCGTGGCCCTGGCCACGGTCTGCTCGCTGCTGGGGGTCCGCACGGTGCTGCGCTCCCTGGAGGGTCAGGGACCGGGGGCGGAGTCGGCCGTCGCCAAGCTGCTGGGCGTCCGCAACCGGCAGGACGGCTCCGAGCTGGTGGTGGAGCTGCAGGGCGGAGCGGTCGTCAACCCGTCGGAGGAGCTGCGCGCCGACGTCTGGGAGATGCTCAACACCCGCTGCCTCTCGATCGCCGGCGGCACCACGCAGATCCTGCGCAACGTCGCCGGCGAGCGGATCCTCGGGCTGCCTCGCTGAGCGCCCGCCCCGGCTGGCTCAGTCCAGGAGGTCCCGCACCTCAGGACTCACCGCGGGGAGCCGGGCGCAGAAGCGGGAGCCCGTGGGCGCGTTGCGCTCGTACCAGACCCGACCGCCGTAGGCGGACGCCATCGTGCTGGCGATCCACAGACCCAGGCCCGAGCTGCTCATCGGCTCGGCGGGACCCGTCGTGCCGAAGCGCTCGAAGAGTCGGCCGACGTGGGCAGCCGGCACGCCCTGTCCGTGGTCGGTGACCACGACGAGGGTCTCCGGGCCGACGGTGGCAGCGCGCAAGGTGATCGGATGGGCGCCGTGCTTGAGAGCGTTGCGGATGAAGTTGCTCAGGATCGACCAGCAGTGCGTGGCATCCATGTCGACCGTCACGTGGGCCGAGACCTGGACCTCGACCTCGGCCGCGCGCGCACCGAGGTCCGGGAGGTGCTCCAGGACCAGGTCGAGGAGCTTGTGCGGGGTGGGCCGCGGCTCGAAGACACCGCTCTCGATTCGGCTGGCGTCGAGGTAGCTCTTCAGGTGCAACGCCATGCCCGTCGCGGCGCGTTCGATCCGCGCCACGCGCTGCAGCCGGTCCTCGTCCTCCAGATCGGGCCAGGCCTCGCGCAGCACGGTCAGGCCCGCCGAGATGCCGGCGACCGCGTTGCCGAGCTCGTGGTACGTCACCGACATCGCGTCGTCGAGGCGGGCCAGCTGATCGTCGACGGCGCTGGTGTCCGCGGCCGCGGTGGCGCTCGGCCGCAGCGTGACGGCCCAGACCTCGGCTCCCGCGAAGTCGCTGCCGGCGTAGCGCGCCACGCGCATGTCGACCGACTGGACCACCCCCTCGCGGTCCACGATCTCGATCACCTGCGCGACGTCCTCGCCGATGGGCAGCCCGAAGGGTCGTCCCACCAACGTGCGCTCGTCGGTGCCGATCAGGTGCCGGGCGGCGAGGTTGTCGTAGCGGACGATGCCGTCCGCGTCGACGATCAGGACCTCGCTGAGCCGACGCTCCACATGGATCAGGTTCGTGGGCAGCGCCCGGCGCTTCTCGCCCGCGTTCACGAGGTCGGTCCGCCATCGGGGTCGAACATCTGCGCGACGATCTCGAGGTCGGGACTGGCCTCGGCCACGCTCTGCGGGGATCCCGACAAGATGCCGGTGACGCCGCGGAACGGGCCGCGCAGATTCATCCCGGTGCCGTCGACGGTGAACTCGTGGATCCGCTTGTCGTGGGTCGACCCCCGCAGCTTGAGGACCGCGAAGCCCCGACGGATCTCACCACCCATCTCCACGTAGCGCAGCAGCATGATCATGTCGGTCAAGGTGGAGATGTGTGCCTCGGTGAGCGACTCCCCGCCCAGCAGGGTCCGTGCGGTGGCGGTCATCAGCGCGGCGATCTGACGGTGCTTGATGAACGAGGTGAGGCCGATCAGGAACTCGCGGAAGCTCCGCTCGGTCGAGATCCGTTCCAGGGCGCTCAGGCTGTCGATGGCGATGCGGGTGGGCTGGTACTCGTCGACGGCGTTCATGATCGCGACGAGGTGGTCCTCGAGGGAGCGCATCTCGGGATAGATCGCCTCGACGCGCAGCGCACCGGAGGCCTCGAGCGTCTCGAAGTCGCGGCCCCAGCCGGCCGCGTTGCGGAACAGCTGGAAGCGGCTCTCCTCGAAGGAGAAGATCAAGGAGCGCTCACCCTGGCTCGCGCCGCCGTCGATGAACTCGGTGACCAGCAGGGTCTTCCCGGTACCGGTCGCACCGGAGACCAGGCTCACCGAGTCGCGGAACATGCCGCCGTTGCACATCTCGTCGAGTGCCTCGAGGCCCGAGTGGATCCGTACCGTGGACGACTCCGCGTTGAGCGCGGATCCTTCCAACGTGATGACGACCAGGCCCTGGTTGGGCAGGATGGTGACCGGGAACTCGCCGGTCAGATGGTCGACGCCGCGCATCTTCAACACCTCGAGGGTGCGTCGCCGCGACTCCTCGTCGAGGGTGTTGCGCAGGATGAGCACGTTGTCGCAGACGTACTCCTCGACCCCGAAGCGGCCGATCTCGCCGTGCTCCACGCCTCGCTCGTTGGTGAGGATGGAGGTGACGCCCAGCGTGCGCAGCGCGTTGGACACGCGCAGCATCTCCCGGCGCACCGTGTAGGCGTCCTCGTAGCGCGTCATCAGGGCTCCGAGGGAGTCGATCGCCACCCTGGTGGCACCGGTCGTGCGTACGGCGTGTTCGATGCGGGCGATGAGTGCCGCGAAGTCGAAGGCCCCGACGACCTCCTCCTCCACGCCCGGGTCGTAGGTGGCGTCCACGAAGGTCCACTTGCGCTCCTGCTCGTGGCCCACGATCGCGAAGCCGAGCGAGGCAGCGTTCTCCCTGATGCTGTCCGGAGTCTCCTCGCAGGTCACGAAGACCGCAGCCTCGTCGTGGTCGCGGATCCCCCCGATGAGGAACTGCAGCGCGAAGATGGTCTTGCCGCTCCCGGCCGTGCCGCTGACCAGCGTGGTGCGCCCGATGGGCATGCCCCCGCGCAGGATCTGGTCCAGGCCGGGGTGTCCGGTCGGCACCTTGACGATCGTCGAGGGGGACGTGCTCTGCGCGTTCATGTGGTGCTCTCCTCCTGAGGAAGGCGGTACAGGTCCATGGCGGCGGCCAGACGCTGCAGATCGGTGAAGTCGCCCACGGCGCGCCGCGACGGTGGGGGAGCAAGACGAACCACCAGAGGGGTTGCGAGGACCGAGAACTCCTCGGCGAGATCCGGTTGTTCCTGCACGTCGACGACGTCGATCGAGTAGTCGTCGGGGACGGTCTCGTCGCACACCCGCACGAGGTTGGCGCGGGCGCGAGCCGACCGCGGTGACGAGCCCGCGATGAACAGACGGAACTGGTGCGAGACCCCGGGCGCGCCGCCCGTCTCGTTGGCGAAGTCGTGGTTCATGCGTCCGTGGCCACCGCACGATCCCGGTAGCGATCGAGCAGATGGCCCATCACCTCGACGAGGACCAGCTGCGCGCTCGCCAGGACGGCATTGGCGCGACGCTCACCCTGGCTGTGACTGAGTCGCTCGACGCAGGTGACGTGGAGCTTGGCCACCTCGCGTGCGGTGGCATCGGAGCGCTCCAGCACCTCGGCCAGCGCGCCGGCGCGAGCACCGATCTTCAGGTCGATCGCCTTGCCTCGCTCCTCGATGCGGTCGCGCACGAGATCGATGTACAGCGACTCGAGCTCGGCGGCGTGCGGGGCGTCTTGGCGCGACTGCTCCCTGTGGATACGTCGCTGCCAGGTCTGTTGCGCGGTCATGGTTACCTCCTGCCCCAAGGTTTGTGCATCGGCGTGAGGAGGTCGTGTGCAGCGGGGTCTCGGCCGTGAAGAAGTTGTGAGGGACTAGCGTGTCGGGCATGACATCGGCGAGTGCGCGTCCGCGGCGACTGCTGGTCGCCGAGGACGATCTCGACGTCCACATCATGCTGGAGCTGCTGCTGGCCTCCGCGGGCTACGACCTCGTGATGACGCGCAGCGGCTCCGCCGCACTGTCGGCGCTGGAGGAGTCCGGCCCGGTCGACCTCGCGATCCTGGACATCGCGATGCCGGGCGAGCTCGACGGGTTGGCGGCGACACGCAGGCTGCGCGAGCACCCGGCGTACGAGAATCTGCCGGTCCTGCTGCTGAGCGCGCGCACGAACGAGGCGCACGTGGCCGAAGGACTGGCCGCCGGGGCGACGGACTACCTCGTCAAGCCCTTCGACAGTGACGTGCTGCTCTCCCGCATCCGAGCGCTGCTCGGGTAGTCACCGCCGCGCGTGCGACCCGCGCTCAGCGCCATGTGGCCACGCTGCCACGGGACTCGATTGGCCTATGCTCGGTGCATGGCGCGTGTACTCGTCGTCGACGACGACACGCAGCTCACGCGGGCGCTGACCTCGGCCCTGCAGCGCGAGGGGTTCGAGTCCGCGGTGGCGAGCGATGCGACCTCCGGCGTGGAGCAGCTCGCCATCGCCGAGCCGGACGTGGTCGTGCTGGACCTGCGCCTGCCCGACGAGGACGGCGTCGCCGTCGTGCGGCGGCTGCGCACGTGGAGCGACGTACCGGTCCTGATCCTCTCCGGGGTGAGCGACCAGCGTCGTCGGGTGGAGGCGCTCGACGCCGGGGCCGACGACTTCCTGCAGAAGCCGTTCGGGATCGAGGAGCTGGTGGCTCGGCTTCGCGCGTTGCTGCGCCGCTCGGCCGGCGCGGCGGAGCAGCGGTCCTCGGTGCTGACCTACGACACGCTCACCGTCGACCTGGGAGCCCGTCTGGTGCTCGTGGATCGCGACGAGGCCCGGCTGACCCCGAAGGAGTGGCGCTTGCTGGAGGTCTTCGTCTCCCACCCCGGTCGGCTGCTCACCCACACGTGGCTGTTGGGCGAGGTGTGGGACGACGGGTACGGCGATGAGACCCGTGCTGCCCTGAGGGCCCACATCCGCACCCTGCGCGCCAAGCTGGGCGACGACGCGACCAACCCCCGCTACCTGCGGACCGACAGCGGCTCGGGCTACCGCTGGATCGCGGAGGAGGTGGCGAGCGCCGGGCCGGCGCCCGACGCGGGCGCGGCGGCCGAGGCCGGCGACGCGGACGAGGCGAGGATCGGGGCCCTCGGTACCGGTGAGGTGACCCACGAGCTCAACAACGCCCTGACGGCCCTGCACATGGCGGTGCGGCTCATGCGTCCCGAGACCGGCTCGGACGACGAGAGTCCGGCCACGGTGATGGCGCGGCGGGCCGACGAGATCCTGGCGCGCGTCAGTCGGCTGGCCGTGGAGCTGGAGCGGCGCTCGTCGTCCTGACTCAGGTCGCGGGCAGTCGGAGCACGACCGTGGTGCCCACGCCCGGGGAGGAGGCCACGGTCACGGTGCCTGCATGGTCCTCGACGATGTCCTTGACGATGCTGAGCCCGAGGCCGGTGCCGGGCACGGACGCCGCGACGGCCGCCTCGGCCCGGTAGAACCGCTCGAAGACCGACTCCTGGTCGCGCGCGGCGATCCCGATCCCGGTGTCCACGACCGAGAGGAGCACGTGGGCTTCCTGCCCGGGCGCCACCTCGTGGACGACCTCGGTGTCGATGCGGATGCTGCCGCCGTCGGGGGTGAACTTGACGGCGTTGCTGAGCAGGTTGACCACCGCCCGCTCCAGGCTCTCGGCGTCGCCCGTCACCCGGGTGTCGGCGGGCACCGGCGCCACGGCCAGGTCCAGCTCGCGGTCCCACAGGAGGTGCTCGCAGGCGGCCACGGCCTGGCCCAGCACCGTGGCGACGTCGACCTGGGCGCGAGGACGTGGGTCGTCGGCCACGACCTCGGGTCGTGAGACCGACAGCACGTTGTCCACCAGCCCGCTCAGGCGGTGGGCACCTCGATCGATGCGCCGCAGCACGGCGTCCTGCTCGGGGGTGGTCGGCCCCACGGTGCCGTCGGCGAGCATCTGGGTGAAGCCGAGGACGCTGGTCAGCGGCGTGCGGAGCTCGTGGCTGACGGTGGTGAGGAACTCGGAGCGCACGCGGTCGATCTCGTGCAGCCGGGTGACGGCTCGCTCCTCGCGCTCCAGCGCCGCTCGCAGGGCGCGTTGCTCCCGGTGCACGGCGGCCGTCGAGGCGGCGGTCTGGGCGACCGCGATGCCCAACGGGTAGGCGACCAGGGCGATGACCACGAGGTCGAGCTGGACGAGGGCCCCCACCGTGCTCGCCGCGAGCCCGGCTGCCGCGAAGGGGCCGCCGCCGTAGGCGGTGAGGATCGTGACCACGAAGCCGCACCCCAGCGCGACGACCGCCAGCTCACGCAGGTGGAGGACCTGCGCGCACGCGACCAGGAACAGGAACGGCAGGAAGGCGAGCGGCAGCTCCTGGCCGTCCAGGTGCACGACGGCGAACGCGGCCAGGGTGAGGGCCCCCAGTCCCGCGCGCAGCAGCGGGGTCGCGGTGTGGTGCTGCCGCGAGGACGGGTCCCCCAGGACGAGCAGCACGGGGAGCACCAGGAGCTCGGAGGCCGCGTGCGAGGCCGCCACGTTGGCGGCGACCTGGAGGAACGCCCCCTCCCGCAGCGCCACGACGGTCGCCGAGGCCAGGACTCCCGCTGTGATCGCCCCGACGGCGCCGGCGAGGATCAGCCGACCCAGGTCTGCGCGGGTGCGCAACCACGGACGCCCTCGCAGAGCCCCCAGCGCGACGGCGACGACGAGGTTCTCCGCGGTGTTGGCCACGCCGAAGAGCAGCGCGACCCCGGGCTCTCGTCCGCTGACCAGGTTGGCCGCCGCCGTGACCACGACGAGGGCGGCCGCGAGGAGCGGCCAGCGGCGGACAGGACTGAGGGCCAGCAGGCCCGAGCCGACGCCCGCGGCCGGCCAGAAGGCAGCGACGTCGGAGCCCTCGGGGGAGAACGCGACGGAGGCGGCGCTGAGCGTGAAGACCGCGACCAGGGCGGCGCCGATACGCGGGGCCGCTGTCATGGGCAAAGTCTGGCACGGCGAGGACAAACCGTCCGGGGTATCGGGCTGCCCCGGGTGTCAGGCCGGGTTCTGCGACTCCTCGCTCAGCTCGGCCTCGTGGTCGAGCCCCGCCCGCCAGGTGTTCCAGTGCCAGTGCAGGTAGCGGTCGATGGCGCGCACGATGTGCGCCGAGCGGATGGACGGGAACACGTCGAAGGCGTGCTGGGCGCCGGGCAGCTCGGCGTAGACCACGCTCTGCTCGGAGGTCTCCTTGAGGCGCTCGACGAACTGGCGGGCCTGACGGACGTCCACCAGGCTGTCGTGCGAGCCGTGCAGGACGAAGAAGTCGGGCGCCGACGGAGTGATCCGGAGAAGTGGCGAGGCGGCCTCGAACTCCGCGGGATCGTCGCGGAAGGATCGCTTCAGCACGCGCGGGGCCAGGAACCGGTCCCGCATCAGCTCGGCGCTGCGCAGTCCGCTGGCGCCGGCGAAGTCGTAGACGCCGTAGTGGGGCACCGCGCACTGCACGGAGGTGTCGGCGTCCTCGAAGCCCGGCTGCCAGGTCGGGTCGTCGGCGGTCAGAGCGGCCAGGGAGCACAGGTGGCCGCCGGCCGAGCCGCCGGTGATCGCCAGGTACGTCGGGTCCCCGCCGTAGGCGGCGATGTGTCGGCGGATCCAGGCGATGGCCTGCTTGACGTCGACGATGTGGGCCGGGAAGGCGTCGCGGGGTGCCAACCGGTAGTTGATGGCCACGCACACCCAGCCCTTGGCGGCGAGGTGTCGCATCAGCGGCAGGCCCTGCTGGTCCTTGTTGCCGATGGTCCATCCGCCGCCGTGCACCTGGAGCAGGACGGGTGCGCCCTCGGCGCCGGCCGCGGGACGGTAGACGTCGAGGAAGCCGCGCTTGCCGTGGTCGTTGTAGGCGATGTCGCGCTCCACCACGACGTCGGCCGCGGTGTTGCGGAACGGGTTGACCAGCGAGCGCCACGGGACGGCCAGGTCGGCCGGGGTGGGCGGTGCGTCGAGGACGTCCTGGTAGTCGTGGCCGAGTGCCTCGGACAAGGCGCCCTCCGCGATCTCCTGGCTGCGGCGGCTCTGCGCGATCAGGAAGCCGAGCCCTGCGGTGCTGAGGCCGGCGAGCGCGAGCCCGAGGGGGTCACGACGTCCGCCGCGGGCCCGGGTGAGGTGGGCGAGGGAGTCGGCAGCCGTGGCGGCGAGCAGGTGAGGTGCCAGCTCGCCGCTGAGCCAGCCGGCGAAGAAGGCCGGGATCCCGGTCCGGAAGCCGGGCAGCGGGCGTACGGCGTTCGCGGTGAGCGCTGCGGTGACGAGCTGGCGACGTCGGAATCCCATGCCTCGAATGTAGGCCAGTGTCTTAGGGCGCGTCGACGCGTCGGGTGCGTGAGACTGAGACGTCGGTCACGCGTGACCCCCGCCACCCGACGTCGTTTGCCCGACTAGAACATGTTCTAGTTTGATCACCGGTTCCGCACCACGTTGAGGATGAAGATGGATCGCTTGTCCGGGCTCGATGCGAGCTTCCTGTACCTCGAGACCCCCGCGCAGCTCATGCACGTCTGCGGCGTCATCGTGGTCGATCCCGCCACCATGCCCGCGCCGTACTCCTTCGAGTCCCTGCGCGACGCGATCGCGGCGCAGGTCCGCGACGTCCCGGCCTTCACCAAGAAGCTGCGACGGGTCCCGCTGGGGCTGGACCACCCGATCTGGGTGCGCGATCGCCAGTTCGACATCGAGCGGCACGTGCACCGCCTCGCGCTGCCCCAGCCCGGCGGGTACCGCGAGCTGACGTCCTTGACCGGCCACCTGGCCGGGCTGCCGCTCGACCGGTCGCGGCCGCTGTGGGAGATGTGGGTGATCGAGGGCTACGACGACGGCAAGGTCGTGGTGTTCCTCAAGATGCACCACGCCACCGTCGACGGGGTGTCCGGGGCGAACCTGCTCTCCCACCTGTGCTCGCTCGAGGCCGACCAGGCGCCGCTCGCGCCACCGGTCGAGGAGCACGGTCGCGACGTCGGTGCGCGCGAGCTGCTCGGCCGGGCCGTGGTGAGCAAGCTGTCCCTGCCGGTGCACGCGGCCAAGATCCTCGCCCCCACGGGTCAGACCGTCGCCCGCACGATCGGTCGCGCTCGGGCCGGTACCGCGATGGCGGCGCCGCTGACGGCCCCGCGCACCTCCTTCAACGGTACGATCACCGGCCACCGCTCCATCGGGCTGTGCGAGATGAGTCTCGACGACGTGCGCTCGGTGAAGTCCGCGACGGGCACGACGGTCAACGACGTCGTCCTCGCGGTGTCCGGCGGTGCCTTGCGCGCCTACCTGGCCGAGCGCGGGGAGCTGCCCGACACCTCGTTGCTCGCCTCGGTCCCCGTGTCGGTGCGTGAGCACTCGCGGCGCTCCGGAGGCGCCAACAAGGTGTCCTCGCTGTTCGCCCGGCTGGGGACCGACACCGAGGACCCCCTGGAGCGGCTGGGCGACATGGCGGCGGCCAACAAGAACGCGCGCGAGCACCACAACGCGATCAGCGCCGACTCGCTCCAGGACTGGGCTGAGTTCGCCGTGCCGCGCACCTTCGGGCTCGCAGTGCGCGCGTACGCGGGCCTGCGCCTGGCCGAGAAGCACCCGGTGGTGCACAACCTGGTGATCTCCAACGTCCCCGGACCTCCCATGCCGCTCTACTTCATGGGCGGGCGGATCGCGGCCATGCACCCCCTCGGCCCGGTCTTCCACGGGGCCGGGGTCAACATCACGGTGGCGTCCAACGACGGCAAACTGCACGTGGGCGTGATCGCGTGCCGCGAGTCGATGCCCGACGTCGACGCCCTGGTCCGGCACTTCCCCCTCGAGCTGGCGCGGTTGTGCGACGCGGTGAAGGACCTCGAGGCCACGGCCACACCGATCAGGAGCGCGCGCAGCACGCGGGCGAGGAAGAAGTAGCTCTCAGTCGCGCTGGAAGTCCCGGCGTCGGGCGTTGACCGTGGCCACGGCCTCGACCAGCGCCGGCACGAACTTCTCCGACTCCAGCACGCACGCCGCGTGCCCGGAGTCGACCTCGTGCACCGTCGCACCGGGGATCGCGCGGGCCAGGGCGCGCTGCCGCGCAGCGGGGATGACCCGGTCCCGGGTGGTCACCACCACCGCGGTCGGGACGTCGATGCGCCCTAGCCACGGGCGTGAGTGGTGACGACCCAGCGCGGCGAGCGCCTGACCCACCGCCCAGGGGCTCGTCGACCGGAACTCCGCCAGAGCCCACTCGCCCATGTCGGTGGGTGCAAGGTCGGCGGCCGACGCCGCCGCGCGGGCGGCGCGCGTGATCGTCGCCGAGCGGGACAGGCCACGCAGGCCCATCATGGTCGTGCCCATCCCGGTGAAGAAGCCTCGCTCCACGAGGTTGAGCTGGAACTTGTCCGTGGTCGAGCAGAGCACGAGGCCCTGGATCTTGTCGCCGTGCTGGCGCCACACGCGCTGGGCGACGACACCGCCCATGGAGTAGCCCGCCACGATCACGTCGTGCAGGTCGAGCTCGTCGATGAGCGCGGCCACGTCGTCGGCGCAGTCGTAGAGGGAGAAGTCGTCCGCGGTGATGCCCTGGCCGTGCCACCTCTGGTCCAGCGTCACGACGCGGAAGCGGCGCGAGAGCGCGTCGATCGCGGGGAACCAGGTCAACAGCCCGGTGCACCCCAGCGCGTGGAGCAGCACGATCGTGGGGGAGCGCCGGTCCGGACCGGGCGTGTCGGTGACGTACGTCGTGCCCCGTCCCGGCAGCTCGACGACGGAGCCCGCGGGGATCTGGACGAAGGGCACGTAGACCCGGTTGCGCAGCATGGTCACTGGGGACAGGTGGCTCAACTGGTCCGCCCTTCGGCTCGTCGTCACCCTGGAGGGCATGGCCGCCCCGGACTAGAACAGGTTACAGTTTCGCGGTACCGCCTGGACGACAGCACCCCGAGGAGCACCTGTGGCAGTGGACGGATACACCGTGAGTGACGCCGGTCCGACGGAGTCGGACGAAGCGCTGGGCGCCGTGCGCAGCGTCGCCCGCGAGGCGCTGGACCGCGACGCGGACTGGAAGGCGCTGGCTGCCGCCGGCCTGTTGTCGCTGCCCGTGCCCGAGACCCACGGCGGCGAGGGTCTGGGCCTGCCCGAGGTGGGCGTGCTGCTGCGCGAGACCGGCACGCGGGCTCTGCACCTGCCGGTGTGGGAGACGCTCTGCTGCGGAGTCCTCACCCTGGCGTCGCACGGGACCACGAGCCAGCAGGAGGCCCTCCTGCCCGGTGTGGTGACCGGTGACGTGATCCTGAGCCCTGCCCTGCGCGAGGTCGGGCACGGGGTGGGCGATCCCACCCTCCCCACGACCACCCACCGCGACGGGACGGTGAGCGGCCGCAAGGTCGGGGTCACCTTCGCCGACCAGGCGCGACGTCTGCTCGTGACGGCCCGTGACGGCGACGACGTGGTGGTCGTGCTGGTCGACCCGCAGGGTCCCGGGGTCACGTTGCTGGAGTCCGGTTCCTCGGCCCGGCTGACCACGCACACCGTGGTGCTCGACGACGCGCCCGCCGAGCGCCTGCTGCCGGGAGCCGCGAGGCGTCTGAGCGACCTCGCGACCGCCGGGCTGGCGCTGACCGCGGCCGGCGTGGTCGCCGGAGCGCGCGACCTGACGGCGTCGTACATCAAGCAGCGCACGCAGTTCGGGCGAGCCCTGGCGCAGTTCCAGGCCGTGGCGATGCAGGCCGCGGACATCTACATCGGCGCACGCACCGTCGACCTGGTGGCCGAGAACGCCGCCTGGCGGGTCTCGGTCGACCTGGACGCTGCCGACGACCTCGCGGTCGCGGCGTACTGGGTGACGACCGAGGCGCCGCGCATCCTGCACATCTGTCACCACCTGCACGGCGGGATGGGTGTGGACGAGACCTACCCGCTGCACCACTACTTCTCCTGGACCAAGGACATCGCCCACGCCTTCGGTACCCACGCGGCCGAGGTGCCGGTGGAGGACGCGGCGAGCAAGAACCTCGAGCTGACGTCGGCCCAGCGCGCGCTGAAGGCCGAGATCCGCGCCTACTTCCACGGGCTCGCCGACCACGACCAGCACCTCGACATGGGGCTGGACCGGCACGGGCCTACCTACCAGCGGATCGTGCGCCAGATGGGCGAGGACGGCTGGATGGGCGTCGGCTGGCCGAAGGAGTACGGCGGCCACGGGCTCGGCGAGATCGAGCAGACGATCTTTGCCAACGAGGCCCAGCACGCCGACGTCCACCTGCCGGCCGTGACCCTGCAGACCGTCGGGCCGACCCTGATCCGCTACGGCACGGAGCTGCAGAAGGAGATGTTCCTGCAACGGATCCTGGCCGGGGACGTGCACTTCGCGATCGGCTACTCCGAGCCGGATGCCGGGACCGACCTGGCCGCGCTGCGCACGAGCGCCAGGCGGGACGGCGACCACTACGTCGTCAACGGCCAGAAGATGTGGACCACCGGCGGCCACCAGGCGGACTACGTGTGGCTGGCCGTGCGCACCGACCCGGACGCGCCCAAGCACAAGGGCATCTCGATCCTGATCGTCGACACCAGCGACCCGGGCTACTCGTTCACGCCGATCATCACCGCGGACGGGTCGCACCACGTCAACGCGACCTACTACAACGACGTGCGCGTGCCGGTCGAGATGCTGGTCGGGGAGGAGAACCAGGGCTGGAAGCTGATCACCACCCAGCTCAACCACGAGCGCGTGATGCTGGGTCCGGCCGGTCGGATCGAGGGCCTGCGGGACCGGGTGGCTGCGTGGGCGACGGATGCCGGGGTGATGCACCGGCCCGACGTCCGGGAGGTGCTCGGCCGGGCGACCGCGATCTTCCGGGTCAACGAGCTGCTCAACTGGGAGGTCGCCCGGGCCGCAGCGGTGGGCGAGGTCTCGGTCGGGGACGCCTCGTCGTCCAAGGTCTTCGCCGCCGACCAGGTGCAGCACGTGGCCGCGGACCTGATCGGGCTCGTCCACCGCTACGGGGATCCGGCCGACGAGGGGACCAGGCGCCTGACGGACTACTTCGACGCCCAGATCAAGCGCAACCTGGTGCTCACCTTCGGCGGTGGCGTCCAGGAGGTCCAGCGCGAGCTGATCGCGATGTTCGGCCTCGCCCTCCCGCGGGTGCCGCGATGACGGCGACCGACGAGACCCACGAGCTCATCATGGCCGAGGCCGAGCGGATCAAGGCGCTCGGCGAGGCGGCCGAGCGCGAGGCACGCGACCCGGTCAACCAGCCGACCATCAACAACTGGCTCGAGGCGATGGGCAACACCAACCCCCGCTGGAAGGCCGGCGAGGCACCGCCGTCGATGGCCCAGGTCTGGACGATGTACGGCCAGGGTGGCAAGCCCCCCGAGGACGACCCGCTGCACGGCATGATGAGGGTGCTCACCGACGCCGGCTACACGGCCGTGCTCGGCACCAACTGCGAGCAGGAGTACCACCGCACCCTGAGGGTCGGGGAGCGGGTCCGGGTCACCACCGCGCTCGACTCGGTGGTGGGTCCCAAGACCACCGGCATGGGCGTGGGCTACTTCGTGACGTCGCGCAACACCTGGTACGTCGGCGCCGAGGTGGTGGCGACGATGCTCTTCCGGGTGCTCAAGTTCGTGCCCCAGGGCGCGGCTGCCGAGGAGGCGCCGGCATGAGCCTCACCCGCCCGATGGTCAACCGGGACTCCCAGTTCTTCTGGGACGGCACCGCGATCGGCGAGCTGCGGCTGCAGTCGTGCAACGCGTGCGGGTCGCTGCGGTTCCCCCCGGGCCCGTCGTGCCCCGAGTGCGGGGCCTTCGACCGTGGGCACGTCGTGGCCTCGGGCCGCGGCACGGTCTTCTCCTACGTCGTCCACCGTCATCCGCCGGTGCCGGGCAAGGAGCTGCCCATCGTGCTCGTGCTCGTCGAGCTCGAGGAGGGCCTGCGGATGCTGGGCGAGCTCGTGGACGTCCCCGACGACGAGATCGCCGACGTCGAGGTGGGGGCGGCCGTGCAGGTCGACTTCCACCGCGTCGACGACGACCTGACCCTGCCGATCTGGAGGCGCGCATGAGGACCGGAGACACCATCCCGACCTGGGAGGTCCCGATCACCCCGACCCTGGTGGTCAGCACCGCCATCGCGACCCGCGACTTCCAGGACGTCCACCACGACCGCGACATCGCCCAGGCCGCGGGATCGAAGGACATCTTCGTCAACATCCTGACCTCGACCGCTCTGGTGGAGCGCTTCGTCACCGACTGGGCCGGCTCGGAGACCGACATCGCCGGGATCGCGATCCGGCTCGGAGCCCCGGCCTACCCCTACGACACCCTCACGTTCACCGGCGAGGTCGGTGCGGTCGAGGACGGCGTCGCCACCATCGCGGTGACCGGCGCGGTCTCGCTGGGCAACCACGTCACCGGCACCGTGAAGGTCCGGGTGGGGGAGTGATGGGAAGCCTCAGCGGGCAGGCCGCGATCGCCGGCATCGGCGCCACGGAGTTCTCCAAGGCCTCGGGTCGCTCCGAGCTCCAGCTCTCGGTGGAGGCGATCCGGCACGCGCTGGCCGACGCCGGCCTGAGCGTCTCCGACGTCGACGGCCTCACGACGTTCACGATGGACACCTCCTCGGAGATCGCGGTCGCCCGCGAGCTCGGGCTGCCGGAGCTGCGGTTCTTCAGCCGGATCAACTTCGGCGGGGGAGCCGCCTGTGCGACGGTCCAGCAGGCGGCGATGGCGGTGGCCACCGGTGTGGCCGACGTCGTGGTCGCCTACCGCGGCTTCAACGAGCGGTCCGAGAGCCGCTTCGGCCAGTTCTCCGTCGCGGCCGCCACCCAGGTCAACACCAATGGTCTCGACAACGCGTGGAGCTATCCGTTCGGCCTCGGGACGCCGGCGGCGACGGTCGCGATGCAGGCCAGGCGCTACATGCACGAGTACGGCGCCACGTCGGCCGACTTCGGGGCGGTGGCGGTGGCCGACCGCCGGCACGCGGCGACGAACCCGCGCGCCTTCTTCTACGACAAGCCGATCACGATCGAGGACCACCAGTCCTCGCGGATGATCGTCGACCCGTTGCACCTGCTCGACTGCTGCCAGGAGTCCGACGGGGCGCAGGCGATCGTGGTCGTCTCGGCCGAGCGAGCGCGCGACCTGCAGCAGAAGCCGGCCGTGATCTCGGCCGCGGCCCAGGGGAGTGGCGCCGACCAGTTCGTGATGACGTCCTACTACCGCGACGACATCGGGATCCCGGAGATGGGTGTCGTGGGCCGCGAGCTGTGGCGCCAGTCGGGGCTGGCCCCCGACGACATGCCGATGGCGATCCTCTACGACCACTTCACGCCCTACGTGCTGATGCAGCTCGAGGAGCTCGGCTTCTGCGGGCGCGGCGAGGCGCCGGGCTTCATCGCCGACGGCGGGATCGAGATCGGCGGACGCCTGCCCCTCAACACCCACGGTGGTCAGCTCGGGGAGGCCTACATCCATGGGATGAACGGGATCGCCGAGGGCGTGCGTCAGATCCGCGGCACGTCGGTCAACCCGGTCGAGGCGGCCGCGTCGTCGCACGTGCTGGTCACGGCCGGGACCGGGGTGCCGACGAGCGGCCTGATCCTGTCGGCCTTGTGCGAATGAGCCGTGAAGTTCTGTGCTTCATTATTGGAAAATGAAGGTATGATCTTCATGTGACTCAGGTGAAGGAGCAGCCGGGCGCCGGACCGGTCGTCGTGATCGGCGACCTCATCGGCTCGCGCGTCGTCGCCGACCGTGCGGGCCTGCACCGCAGTCTCGCGCGCGCGCTGGAGCAGGTCAACGGCCGCTGGGAGACCGACCTCCGGATCACGGTGGGCGACGAGTACCAGGGGACCGTGCCCTCGCTCGGTGCCGCCACCGCCATCACCCTGGCCCTGCGGCTGGCGCTGCTCCCGACGTATGACGTGCGACACGGGATCGCGCGCGGCGAGACGGCCGTCCTGGACCCTGCGACCCGGATCGAGGACGGTCCGGGCTGGTGGTCCGCGCGGTCCGCGATCGAGGCGGCCGAGCAGCGTGCCGAGCGGGCGGCGACCAGCACCTCGCGCACGGCGTACCGCTCGGCGAGTCCCGACGAGCCCACCGGCGCCGTCGAGGCGGCGCTGCTCGCGCGCGACGAGCTCGTCGGGCGGATGGACGAGCGCTCGCTGTCGGTGCTGCGTGGTCTGCTGTCCGGGCGGACCCAGCGGGAGATCGCCGACGAGGAGGGTGTCTCCGCCTCGGCGATCTCGCAGCGGGTGCGGCACGGCGGCATCGGGGTCGTCGTGAGCATGAGCGAGTGGTTGGAGGCTCTGACGTGAGGTGGGCGACGTGATCTGGCTGGGGCTGCTGCTGGTCGGCATCGGGACCTGCGACCTGGCCTTCTCCTGGACCCGACGTCCTCGGCTGGCCGAGGCCGTCGCCGCGGGGACCGTCGCGCTGCTGGGCCTGCTCTCCGGTGTCGCGGGGCTCGGGGTGCTGGCAGTGCTCGGACTGTTCCTGGTCGCGGGCGCGGTCGTGCTGTGGGGCGAGAGCGTCACCTACGGCTTCGGTAGCCAGCGCTTCGCCGTGCCCCTGATCGTCCTCGGTGGCGTGCTGGTGCTCGCGTTGCTGGCCTCGGTCGGCGGCGACCCCGAGGGAGGTCTGCTGCGCGAGGTGCTGCGTGAGTCGACCCTGCCGCTGCTCTCCGACCTCGCGCCGGAGCGGGCCTTGCTCCTTGCCGGTGCGCTGCTCGTGCANCTGTCCACCGGCAACGTGATCGTGCGCCTCGTCCTNGGGGCCAGCGGCACCACCCACCCGCTGCGCTCCGCCACCGGGCCGAGCCCGTCGCTGAAGGGAGGCCGACTCCTCGGCCCGATGGAGCGCCTCCTGATCGTCGGTCTGGGCCTGGCCGGCGAGGTGACCGCGGCGAGCATCGTGATCGCCGCCAAGGGACTCCTCCGTTTCCCCGAGCTGCAGTCGGCCAAGGCCGACGGCACGACCGGGCCCGGCATCCACGAGGTGACCGAGTACTTCCTGGTCGGGAGCTTCGTCTCGTGGACCGTGTCGCTGGTGGCCTTGGCGTTGGTCGCTGTGCCGGGGTGAGTGGGTGCCTTGGTCCAGGCGGCGGAAAGACGTATTCCGACCGCGCGCGTATGACGGCGAGATGCGAGTGAGCTAGCGAGCCGACTCGGCTACCTATGGGTGGTCCTTCGGTGGGAAGTCGAGCCAGCGCCATCCGCCAGCGAGNCAGGCCAAGTACTGATGCCAGTAGTTGGACCACACCCAGATCCCGTCNATGCCTGTGAAGCCTCGAGGTTTCCGGGTTGGCGCTGGAAAGTCGTTGGTGAAGAACCGGGCGGGAAGCACCTCGTCCACAGGCACGAGAAAGAGGTGTCTCTCGTCGACAGCGGGAGCCGACCGGGTCTTCTCGACGTGACGCGGCATATGGGGTAACTGGAGCCATTGTTCGACCAGGGTGGCGAAGTCTGAGGTTGATGCGTCTACGAACTCGGCGCAGGCAGCAGGACGACACCGGGTTTGAAGGGGGTTCGGCGAAGATCTCCGATGTAGCTCAGCCACTCGAGGTCGGGGTTAGTGAACAGGACTTCAGGGGGCAGTCGGTCGAGCGCATCGACTTCTCCATGGTCACACAGTTGAACTGCTCGCATGACCGCACGGCGCGCTCGTCGGTAGGGCATGTCATCGCCGTTCAGCCGGAACTCCCACCCTGAGGGTGCTGGCCATCTCCATCCCTCCCTGGCCGCAAGGCCCTGCCAGGCTGACGACTCGGGTTGAGTAACTAGAGTGACCTCGAGCGCACCCTGGCGATTGTTGGGCAACTCGAGCATGAAGTCCACCGCGGACTGTCGGCCATCGGCGTCGAACTTTCTGGCGTCGGCACCCAAAGCGTGGCTTACGAGATGCGCGGCGATGTCCTCCGCTCGGTCGGCCAGCTCGCTCACGAACCCATTCTCGACCACGGCTGCTGGGATCTCGGCTCATCCGGGCGACCGGTGCGGCGCACTGAGGCGCCTTTCGCGGCCCACCTGCCTATGAATCCGTTGAGCTGACGCTAGTGCGACTAAATTGGCCGGCCGCGCTTGAACTTGACCTGCTGTGGAAGCGAGAGTCGTCCACGAACGCGCCCTTTAGATAGTTGTATCGGCCCGGAGGGTCACTATTGGCGTTGTCTCGGGCTGCGAGGAGGTGAAGCTGTAGGTGAGTGAAGAGGACGAGGAGATCCGAAGGCTTCAATTCTTCGGCCCGAACGACTTGGCAACCGGCTGGTTCCTCCAGCGGGCGGTCGATCTCGCTGAACAGTTCGACCCAGAGAACGCACCCACGAGCACCGTCGACATGCTCGAGCTGCACAACGTTCAGCAGTACCTCGAGCACGGTTTGCTGGCGCTCGCCTACAACGAGGAGCAGCACGCCCTGGCGAAGGCCCGCATTCCGCAGATTCGTGGTGCGGTCGCGCGGTTCTTCACGGGCGTCAACGATGCGAACTTGGCGACCGTGATCAACGGCGTGGCGGGATACGACTACCACGGGGACCTTCTCGAACTCCTTGGTCGGAACGGTGCGTACGAGCGCTGTGCCGCCGCAACGGTCCTGCCTGCTCTTGCGGCGGCCGGAGTGCATCTTGGTGAGATCCTCGGGTGCAAGAAGCTCGTTAAGGCCTACGACGCAGAAGTTCGCGCGGAGCTGCTGTCGTCACCTCAGAATGCTGAGCATGTGCTGCGCAAGTACCTGCAGGAGGACGCACGCGATGAAATCTACCTTCCGCGGAGCATCACTCCCGAGGACTCTCGAGTGCTCCTGGAGCAGTACATCGACGGTGAGGGCGCCAATCCGAACTATGTCGGGCTGATTGCCTCCGCCAAGGAGACTCCGGCGGCCGGAATTGACGCGCGCCTGAAGTTGCGCGCGAAGCGGCGTGGAGACGAACTGAACGCGAAGTTCTTCGAGAGGAACAACGGCATCAGGACCGGCTGCGAGGTGAGCGTCGCCGATCAGGCAGAGCCTGCCGTCGGGGAGCTAGATGAGTCGGACGGTTTGGTCTGTCGCTACACGTACAGCCGCCGTTGGCTCGAGGAGACGCTCGACAACCCAAGCATCTTGAACAACTTCATCCACTTGTTCGGGTTCATCGACCGGAATGCGCTCCTGGTCCTGCCGTCCTACCCCGCGAGCCTTGGCGTGATGGAGCGGTTCTTGGGGACGCCCGGACGGACCGAATACAGGATCGGAACCGTGTTCCGGACGACCGACATGAGTTCCCTGCTCCAGACCCGCATGTACCACCACTACCTGGAGACAAAGGACATCGATCTGGAGCAAGTGATCTCATGGTTCTTCGAGGAGTACCTCATCGAGGAGTTCCAGGCCGAGAACTTCTCCTTCACACCGTCTGGCGCAGGAGCTTCTTATCTTCAGATGGTGCGGCATCTATTCGCGGAGATGGAGAGCGTCGCGAGCCAGTTCAGCCTGTTCGCTAAGGACGGTGAACTCGACCGCGACCTGCTCGCCATGGGGTCAGAACAGGTTCGGTACAAGGACATACCTAGCCTTCTTGATGGCAAATACATCTACGCGACGGGGACCGACGAGATCACGAGCATCTTGAACCTTTTGTTCTCCGACCAGGCGTCCGTGACCTACATCAGTGAAGAACTGCGAGGCGACAACGCAGCAATGCTCCTACAGGAGAACAATGTCGCCTACGACGACTTCCACGACTACCAGAAGCCGGCGATCGACCATCTGATCAGACCCGGATCCGCGAGTAGTGGCGGCGTGATCCGCGTGTGAGACGACGAAGGTGCCCGTCCTGGTTGGAGAATCGAGGTTCTTGAGGCCTTCGAAC
>NZZG01000176.1 GCA_002698575.1 Pimelobacter sp.
GGCTCGCAGTCAATGGATGCCGCAGGCACCGCGCAGCGGTCGAGCGCAGCGAGATCCTTGACGGCGAGACCCGGTCGACTAAGCGCGCGGGCGCCACACCGACACCGAGGAGGGGTCGACTACGCGCGCGGGCACCCCACCCACCCCGAAGCACGACCGCCCACGAGGAGCGGGCGCCCCACCCACCCGAAGAACACACCACCCACGATGAGCAGGCCCCACACCCACCCCAAAGATCAACCCAGGAGCGACGCCAGCTCCTCGACACCGTCGACCAGGCGCGGGCCCGGCCGCGCCCACATCGCATCGGCATCGAGGGCATGGACGCGCACGTCCTCCGGCAGCAGGCCCGCGGCCACCAGGGAATCGGCCTGGGTCCGGGCACCGGCCCGGTCGTAGCCGCACGGCGCGACCAGGACGACGTCCGGTCGAGCCTCGCGCACCTGCTCCCAGGTGACGCGCACCGACTTGTCGCCGGCGGTGCCGAGCACGCACGCGCCGCCGGCGGTCTCGATCATCTCGGGGATCCAGTGGCCCGGGGCGTACGGCGGGTCGGTCCACTCCAGCAGGACCACGCGAGGCCGGTCACCTCGGCCCGAGCGTGCGGCGACGTGGCGTCGTACGGCGGCGAGGCGCGCGCACAGGGAGAGGACCAGCGCCTCGGCCTCGGCCACCCGGTCGACCGCGGCGCCGATCGTCGTCACCGAGGCCAGCACCTGCTCGAGGGTGTGCGGGTCGAAGGTCAGCACCTCGGCGCGACAGCCCAGGTGGGCGAGGGCGTCGTCCACGAGCGAGACGTCGATCGCGCACACAGCGCAGAGGTCCTGGGTGACGACGAGGTCGGCGTCGAGGTCGGCGAGCGCACCGGCGTCGAGGCGGTAGAGGTCCTCGCCGGCCGCGACGGCTGCCGTGACGACGTCGTCGATCTCGGCCGGGGTGAGGCCCTCGGGCATCGAGGTGCTCGACACGATCCGCCGTTCGCGGGCCTCGGCCGGGAAGTCGCACTCGAAGGTCACCCCGACCACGTCGGCACCGGCGCCGATGGCGAAGAGGATCTCGGTGGTGGAGGGAAGGAGCGAGACGACGCGCATCAGGTCATTGTCCCCGGGCTGCGGCGGGGCGACCTGCCGGGTCAGGACACGTCGGCGGCCCGGCGTGCGCCGGAGAGCACCTCGACGGCGACGGCCAGCGCGATGGCGGCGGGGCGCTTGACCCCGCCGAGCCCCTCGACGACGGTGGGCTCCCCGATCGGGCAGCGGATCCGGGCGATGGCGTCCGGAGCATGGCCCTCGATGCCCAGCGACTGCTCGAAGCGCCGCCGCTTGGCCGACGACCCGATCAGACCGATCGAGCCGAGGTGGCCGCAGCGCAGGGCGGCGTCGCACAGCGCGAAGTCCTCGGCGTGGTCGTGGCTCATGATCAGCACGTCGGTGCCGCGCGGAAGCTCGCCGAGCGTGATCTCGGGCAGGGGGGCGTGGTGGGCGACGACCGTGGCCGGCCCCTCCAGCAACGGGGCGATCGCCTCGCCGGAGACGTACGAGGCTCGCGAGTCCACGAGGTGCAGCTCCACGTCGTGGCGCACCAGCACCCGGGCCAGCTCCTGGCCCACGTGGCCCAGCCCGAAGATCGCGACGGCCGGACGGACCGGGACCGGTTCCAGCAGCAGGGAGACCTCGCCGCCGCAGCACTGGCGGCCGTGCTCGGTGCGCGCCTTGTCGCTGAGCGACATCTCGACCTGCACCGGGATCAGCGATCCCGACGAGAGGAGCGAGCGGGCGCGCGCGATCGCGGTCTCCTCGAGGTTGCCGCCGCCGATCGAGCCCCAGGTGGCGGCGGCACTGACCACCATCTTGGCGCCGGCCTCGCGGGGAGCGTGGCCGCGTGCGGCAGCGACGGTGACGAGGACCGCCGCCTCCCGCTCGTGACGCAGCGCCCCGAGGGCGTCGAGCCAGTCACTCATGTCCGGTCCCGGTGGCCGGTCACCGGGTTGTCGGGCGCTCGGCTCGCGACCTGCTCCGAGTGCGGGTGCAGCGCCGGGGCGCCGGACGACGGCTGGTCGGGCTCCACCCCGGGAGCGCCCTCGGTGACCGGGGCGGGGGCGCAGGATCGAGCGGCCCGGACGGCCCAGAACACCGCCTCCGGTGTCGCGGGGGAGGCCAGGTCCACGCTGAAGCCCGGTTGGGGGGCGAAGGCGGCGCACGCCTCGCGCAGCGCCTCGCGCACCGCGAAGGCCAACATCAGCGGCGGCTCCCCGACGGCCTTGGAGCCGTAGACGACACCGTCCTCGTGCGCCTCGGAGAGCAGCGAGACGTTGAAGACCTCCGGCATCTCGGAGAACGACGGGAGCTTGTAGGTGCTCGCCGCCTGCGTGGACAGTCGGCCGCGTGCCAGGCCCGACGAGGCATCCCAGCGCAGGTCCTCCAGGGTCAGCCAGCCCGCGCCCTGCACGAAGCCGCCCTCGATCTGGCCGAGGTCGACCAGCGGCGAGAGCGAGTCGCCGACGTCGTGGACGATGTCGACGCGCCGGGTCCGGTAGGCGCCGGTGAAGCCGTCGACCTCCATCTCGGCCGCCGCGACGCCGTAGGCGAAGTACTTGAAGGGATGACCGCGCATCAGCGAGGAGTCCCAGTGCAGACCCGCGGTCTTGTAGAAGCCGGCTGCCCACAGCTGGACGCGCGAGAAGTAGGCCTCGCGCACGACCTCCTCCCACGGCAGTGCGCGTCCGGCGTCGACCTCTCGCAGGCGGGCGGTGATCTGGTCGCAGGCGTCCTTGACGGCCGCGCCGTTCAGGTCGGCACCCGAGCTGGCCGCGGTCGCCGAGGTGTTGGGCACCTTGTCGGTCCGCGTCGGCGCGAGACGCACCCGCGCCAGCGGCACGCCGAGCGCGGTCGCGGCGACCTGGATCATCTTGGTGTGCAGGCCCTGGCCCATCTCGGTGCCGCCGTGGTTGATCAGCACCGAGCCGTCCTTGTAGACGTGCACGAGGGCGCCGGCCTGGTTGAAGGCGGTGAAGTTGAACGAGATGCCGAACTTCACCGGCGTCAGCGCCAGCCCGCGCTTGGTGTGCTCGTGGGAGGCGTTGTACGACGCCACCTCGGCCTCGCGAGCAGCGATGTCGGCGGAGTCGACCAGCTGGTCCCACGCCGCGGTGATCCGGGAGGCGTGCCGCACCGGCTGGCCGTACGGCGTCTCCTGGTCGTCGGCGTAGAAGTTGCGGCGGCGCAGCTCGCGCGCCTCGATCCCCAGCAGCGGAGCGCAGCGCCCGAGGATGTCCTCGATCACGAGCATGCCCTGCGGCCCGCCGAACCCGCGGAACGCGGTCTGTGACGTCTTGTGGGTCCTGACGACGCGACCGTTGATCCGCACGTCGGGCAGCCAGTAGGCGTTGTCGACGTGGCACAGGGCCCGGGCGAGCACCGGCTCGGAGAGGTCGAGGCTCCAGCCGCCGTCGGAGGTGAGCGTCGCGTCGAGCGCGACGAGCAGGCCGGCGTCGTCGAAGCCGACTCGCCAGTGGGCGTCGAAGCCGTGCCGCTTGCCCGACATCGTCATGTCCTGCTGACGGCTGAGCCGCACGCGGACCGGCCGGCCGGTGAGGCGTGAGCCCAGGGCGGCGATCGCCGCGAACCCGTGCGGCTGCATCTCCTTGCCCCCGAAGCCGCCGCCCATCCGCAGGCACTGCACGGTGACCTCGTGGCTGTCGAGCCCGAGGACGTGCGCGACGATCTCCTGCGTCTCGGTCGGGTGCTGGGTGCTGGACTGCACGAAGACCTGACCGGCCTCGTCGACCAGGGCCAGCGAGCAGTGCGTCTCGAGGTAGAAGTGCTCCTGGCCGGCGAAGTCGATGCCGCCGCTGAACACGTGCGCCGCTCCCGCGAGCGCCGCCTCGACGTCGCCGCGCACCACCGTCGGCTGACCGCCCTGGAAGCTCTCGGCCGCGATCGCCTCGGCCACCGTCACGATCGCCGGCAACGGCTCGTAGTCCACCTCCACGGCCGCGGCGCCGCGCCGGGCCGCCTCGAGGGTCTCGCCGAGCACCCAGCACACGGCGTGGCCGTGGAACATCACCTCGTCGGGGAACAGCGGCTCGTCGTGCTTCACGCCGGCGTCGTTGACACCGGGCACGTCCGCGCCGGTCAGCACGCGGACCACGCCGGCCACGTCGTACGCCGGCTCGGGCCGCAAGCCCGTCACCCGGGCGTGGGCATGGGGCGAGCAGACCGGGTGGGCGTGCAGCACCCCGTGGGTGCGCTGCACCAGGTCGTCGGTGTAGAGCGCCGCGCCCGTGACGTGCAGCGTCGCGCTCTCGTGCGGGACCTCGAGACCGACCGAGACGTCGCGCTCCGGACGGGAGGAGAGCGAGGTCATCAGGAGACCACCCTGTCGCCGCGGTCCTGGCTCTCGTGCCACAGGCGCGGCAGTGCCTGGCCCAGCATCGCGGAGCGGTACGCCGCGCTGGCGCGCTGGTCGTCGATGGGGGTGCCCTCGCCGCTCAGCACCTCGGCGGCAGCCGCCACCGTCTCCGAGGACCAGGGCGCACCGGTGAGGACCTCCTCGGTCGCGCTGGCCCGCAGCGGGGTGGCCGCGACGCCGCCCAGGCCGATGCGCGCGGTCACCACGATGCCGTCGACGACGTCGAGCGCGAGCGCCACCGCAACCCCGGAGATGTCGTCGAAGCGCCGCTTGGCGATCTTGTGGAACGCCGTGACGCCGGGCAGGGGAAGCGGGATCCGGACCGACCGGATCAGCTCGTCGGGACGCTTGAGCGTCTCCCGGTAGCCGGTGAAGTAGGACGCGAGGGCGACCTCCCGCTCGCCGTCGGCCGAGACGAGGACGAGCCGGGCGTCGAGAGCGAGCAGGGCGGGCGCGGTGTCGCCGATGGGCGAGGCGGTGCCGAGGTTGCCGCCGAGCGTTGCGCCGTTGCGGATCAAGCGGGAGGCGAACTGGGGGATCACGGCTCCGAGCAGCGGCAGCGACACCCCGGCGCTCGCCAGGCCGGTCTCGATCTCCGAGAGCGTGAGCGCTGCTCCCAGGGTGATCGCTGTGTCGCTCGCCGTCAGCTCCCGCAGCTCGGGCAGCCGGTCGAGCGCGACGACGTACGAGGCCCGCAGCCCGCGCAGGTTGACCTCGACACCGTGGTCGGTGCAGCCCGCGACCGGTACGGCGTCGGGGTGGTCGCGCAGGACGGTGAGGGCCTCGGCGAGGCTCGAGGGGCGCACGAAGGTGCCGTCGAGGTCGGCGAGGTGGGTGGCGACCGGCGCGGGCGGGGGCGCGGCGTGCCGGGCAGCGAGCGGGTCGTCGGCGGTGGGGGCGCCGAGGGCGAAGGCGGCGTCGCGGATCGGGCGGTAGCCGGTGCAGCGGCACAGGTTGCCGCTCAGGGCGTGCAGGTCGAAGTCGTTGGGGCCGACCTCGCCCGGCGCGTGGTCCCCGGGCGCGCCCGAGCCGCGGTCGGGGCGGTAGAACTCGGCCGCCATGCTGCACACGAAGCCAGGCGTGCAGTAGCCGCACTGCGACCCGCCACGCACGGCCATCTCGCGCTGCACCTCGTGCAGGGCGTCCGGGGTGCCGAGACCCTCCGAGGTGACGATCTCCTGGCCGTCGAGCGCGGCCACCGGGACCAGGCAGGCGTTGAGCGCCGTCCACCGGGTGGTCCCGGCGTCGACCGGGTCCGGGCGGGCGACCAGCACCGAGCACGCACCGCACTCGCCCTCGGCGCACCCCTCCTTGGCACCCGTCAGCCCCTGGTCGCGCAACCAGTCCAGGGCCGAGGTGTGCACGCGGGCGGAGCCCAGCGGACGCTGCTGCCCGTTGACGGTGATCCGTACGTCGCTGCCCACTCCCTCATCCTAGGAGCGACGGGTGACAGCCGTGTGACGATGCGGAGCACCACCCTCCGGGACGCGGCTCTAGGCTCGCGTGGTGCACGCCGACCACCGAGCCTCCTTCCGGCGCGGCGTACGTCTCGGGGTGCCGTTCGCTGCGGTCGGGCTGCTGCTGTCGTCGTCGTTCGGCGTCCTGGCCGTGCAGGCGGGGTTCTCGCCAGTGCAGGCCCTGGTGATGTCGGCGCTGGTGCACGCAGGCGCGGCGCAGTTCGCGGCCACCTCGATCGTGGTGACCGGCGGTGGGGTCGTCGCCGGAGTGGTGGCGGCCAGCCTGATGAATGCCCGCTTCCTGGCCATGGGTGCCGCACTCGCCCCGTCCCTGCCGGGCGGCCCGGCCCTGCGCGCCGTGCAGGCCCAGACGGTCGTCGACCCGTCGTGGGCGGTCGCCAACAACGGAGACGGCACCTTCGACCGCTGGCTCCTCTTCGGTGCCACCGCCCCGCAGTACGTCGGCTGGATCAGCGGGACCCTGCTCGGCGCCTTCGGAGGTGACCTGATCGGCGACATCGAGCGCCTCGGGCTGGACGCGATCTACCCGACCTTCTTCCTCGCCCTGCTCATCGCCGAGCTGCGCCGACCGGGGTCGCGTGGCATCGCGCTGACCGGGGCCCTGCTCGCGCTGGGGTTGGTGCCGTTCGTGCCCGCCGGCATCCCCATCCTGGTGGCGGCCGCCGTGGCGCTCGTCGGACTGGCCCGGTGACCGCTCGATGACCGACCCGAGCCCGACCACCCTGTGGCTGCTGATCCTCGGCACCGCCGCCGCCACGATGGCCATCAAGGCCTTCGGTCCGGTGGTGCTCGGCGGGCGGCAGCTGCCGCCCGCGGCGACCCGGGTCCTGGTGCTGCTGCCGCCGGTGGTGCTGGCGGCCCTGGTGGCGACCTCGGCGCTCGCGGACGGCTCCACCCTCGAGATCGACTCCAGCACCGCCGGCGTCGCCGCGGCCGGCGTGCTGCTCGTCCAGGGCCGCCACCTGCTGCTCGCCGTCCTCGTCGCCGCCGCCGTGACCGCCGTCCTGCGCCTCCTGGGGCTGCCATGAGCGACCCGACCCTGCAGATCCTCGTGCTGCTCGCCCTGGCGGGACTGGCTGCAGGCTTCGTGGACGCCGTGGTCGGCGGAGGCGGCCTGATCCAGCTGCCCGCCCTGCTCCTCGGGCTCCCCGGCGCCAGCCCCGTGCAGGTGCTGGCCACCAACAAGCTCGCCTCGATCTGCGGCACCAGCGTCAGCTCGGTGACCTACTACCGTCGGGTGCGCCCGGACCCGAGGACGTTCGGGCCGCTGATGCTCCTCGCCTTCGTCGGCTCGGTCGGTGGGGCGGTGCTGGCGAGCAGGCTGCCCGGCGAGGCGTTCGACCCGATCGTCCTCGCGGCCCTGCTGGTCGTCGGCGCCTACGTGCTCCTCAAGCCCGACCTCGGAGGAGACACCGCGCTGCGCCACGCGGGTCGCCGGCACACGGGCATCGCGATGCTCACCGGACTCACGATCGGCTTCTACGACGGTGCCCTCGGGCCCGGCACCGGCAGCTTCTTCGTCTTCACCCTCGTCGGCCTGCTCGGCTACAGCTTCCTCGATGCGAGCGCCAAGGCGCGGATGGCCAACTGGGCGACCAACCTCGCCGCCCTGTGCGTCTTCGTCCCGCAGGGTGCGGTGCTGTGGAAGGTCGGGATCGTGATGGGTGCGGCCAACCTGGTCGGCGGGTACGTCGGAGCCCGTACGGCGGTCGCCCAGGGAGCCGGCTTCGTGCGGGTCTTCTTCATGGTCGTCGTCTCGGCGTTCATCGTGCGCATCGGCGGCGAGGTGCTCGGACTCTGGTCCTGACGGCCCGAGCCTGCTCGAGGTGCGGGCGCAGCGAGCCTCGAGACCCGGTGCACGTCGGTAGGGTCGTGGCCATGAGCATCCCGGTCGACGTCGCCGACCTCAACACCGCACTGGCCGACTTCGGCGCCGGCTACCTCCTCAGCGTCTCCACGGCCGGCCGGGTCAAGGCCGTGACCGTCGAGCCACGCGTGGTGGACGGGGCCCTGCACGTCATCGGACCTGGCCGCGGGTCGGTGGCCAACGTGCAGGCCAACCCACAGGTCACGGTGCTCTTCCCGCCCCTGGCCCCACGCGGCTACACGCTCCTGGTGGACGGGGAGGCGAGCGTCGAGGGCGATGACGTCCGAGTCGCGCCGGCGGGGGCAGTGCTGCACCGTCCCGCCGCCCACAGCGACGGCCCCGGTCCCCCCGACGGGTGCGGGCACGACTGCAAGCCGGTCACGTGATCCCGTTCTGGACCACCGTCCTGCTCGACCTCGCCGCCGACGACCACGCCGGCGGACAAGCCTTCTGGGCCGCCGTCACCGGCTACGAGGTGTCGGCTCCGCGCGGCGAGGACGATGAGTTCACGACCCTGGTGCCCCCGCACGGCGACGACGTCCTCAAGGTGCAGCGTCGAGGCGAGGGACCGAGTCGGCTCCACCTCGACCTGCACGTCGCCGACCCTGCTGCCGCGGCCGACCGGGCCGTCCTGCTGGGCGCGAGGATCGTCGTACGGCACGAGCTCGACTACGTCGTCCTGACCTCTCCGGCGGGCATCCCGTTCTGCTTCGTCACCCACACCGAGTCGCAGCGGCCGGCTCCCGCGCGCTGGGGCGAGGCCGCATCGTTGGTGGACCAGGTGTGCCTCGACGTCCCGGGCTCGTCGTACGAGGCGGAGTGCGCCTTCTGGGAACAGGTGACCGGCTTCGAGGGGGCGCCCGCCCGACTGCCGCAGTTCCGCCGGGTGCGGGGGCCGGCCGGCCAGCCGATCCGCTTCCTCGTGCAGCGCCTCGCCGACGACGGACCTGCCGGAGCGCACCTCGACCTGGCCGCGACCGACCGGGCCGCCGAGGTGGAGCGCCACCTGGCTCTGGGCGCGGAGGTGGAGCACGTCGACGACTTCTGGACCGTGCTGCGTGACCCCGGTGGGCTGCGGTACTGCGTGACCGGCCGCGACCCGTTCACCGGGGACGTGTCGGCATGACGATCCGACCGATGACGCCTGCCGACTGGGTGCAGGTGTGGCCCTTCTTCGCCGACATCGTGGCGGCCGGCGAGACCTACGCCTACCCGCTCGACCTGACCAGCGCCGAGGCGCAGGCGCTGTGGACCAAGGAGCCTCCGGGCCAGACCGTCGTGCTCGAGGAGGACGGTGAGGTCCTCGGCTCCGCGACCATGGGCCCCAACCGACCCGGACGCGGCGCCCACGTCGGCACGGCCTCGTTCATGGTCGCGCCGGCCGGTCGCGGTCGTGGCGTCGGTCGGCGGCTCGGCGAGTACGTCGTGCAGTGGCACCGGGACGCGGGGTTCGCGGCCATCCAGTTCAACGCCGTCGTGGAGACCAACACCGTGGCCGTGCGCCTGTGGCAGAGCCTGGGCTTCGAGATCGTCGGCACCGTCCCGGGCGCCTTCGACTCCGCGACCCACGGCAGGGTCGGCCTCCACGTGATGGTCATGGCCCTGTAAGGAATCGCCGGTCACGCACAGCTCGCCCGGACGTAGCGTCGAGCGCATGTCACGTGCTCTCGGTGTCCTCCTGGCCCTGCTCCTCCTGCTGGTCTCCGCGTGCGGCGGCGACGACGGAAGCGGTGGTGCGGGCGGCCCCGCGGCGGGCTCGGCGGCGGGGGAGCCGGGCAAGGCCGGGGGGTCCGACGTGCTCACCTGGGGGGACGGCGACTACGGCGTCGTGCTCGCGCACGGTGCCGCCTTCGACGCCGCCTCGTGGGAGGTGCAGGCGACCGCGATCGCCGAGCAGGGGGCCACCGTCGTGGCGGTCGAGGACATCGGCACCGAGGCGATCGAGGCCGCCGTGCAGTCCCTGCGGGACGACGGCATCGAGCGCGTGGCCCTGGTCGGCGGCAGCGCCGGCGCGGATGCCATCCTGCGCCTCGCCTCCGAGCAGCCCTACCTCGCCGACCAGCTCGTGCTGCTCTCGCCCAACACGGTGGTCGACGGCCTCGGCGAGGAGCCCAAGCTCTTCATCGCCAGTGAGGACGAGCCGGGCACCGACGTGCCCCAGGAGCTCGTCGACGCCTCTGAGGGCGACGACAACCAGACGCTGATCGTCCGCGGCAGCGCCCATGCCCAGAACGTCTTCGACACCGAGCAGGGCGCCGAGGTGATGGCCGCGCTGCTGGAGCGTCTCGACGTCGCCTGAGCTGAGCCGAGCCGTCCGCCGACCGCGTCAGTCCTCGTCGGCGAAGCCGGGCAGGTACTCGGTCAGGATGTCGTGGAACGGCGCCTCGGCCTCGAGCTGGCTGAGCACCCCGATCCCGCCGATCCACGTGCGGTGGATGAGCATGTACGACGGCGGCAGGTTGAGCTTGATCGCGATCGTGTACGTGGGCTCGCGGGGGTTGTTGATGCGGGCGAACTGCTCGCGCATCCACGCCCGGTTGAACTGGAAGCGCTCGACCATCGTCGGCTCGACGAAGGGGGAGAGGTAGTCCATCAGCAAGGTCGGGTCGAGCTTGATCTTGTCCTTGATGAAGCCCTCGCGGCGCAGCCCGGCCATCAGCTCCTCCCCGTCGCCGAGCGCACACAGCCGGATCAACGAGCCCATCGCGCGCGGAAGGTTGCCCTCCTCGAGGCGCGCGACGGCGCCGTAGTCGAGGACCCCGAGTCGACCCGGTGTGCCGTCGGCGTGGGGGATGATCCGGAAGTTGCCGGGGTGCGGGTCGGCGTGCAGCATCCCGGTGCGCGAGGGCCCGGCGAACATGAAGCGGACCAGCAGCTCGCCGTAGTGGTTGCGTTCCTCGGGCGTGCCGTCCCGGATCACCTGCGCCAGCGACGCCTCCGAGTCGAGCCACTCGGTGATGATCACCGTCGGGCCGACCGCGACGACGCCGGGCACGACGATGTCGGGGTCACCCTCGAAGGCCTCGGCGAAGGCGGTCTGGGCCTCGGCCTCCAGGGTGTAGTCCAGCTCGTCCTCGGCGCGGGCGCGGACCTCCTCCACCAGGGGCTTGATGTCGATGCCGGGGAAGACCGGACCGACCGTGCGGGCCAGGCGGGCGAGCTGTCGGATGTCGGAGAGCAGCGCCTCCCCGGCGCCGGGGTACTGCACCTTGACCGCGACCTCGCGGCCGTCGTGCCAGCGACCCTTGTGCACCTGCCCGATCGACGCGGCGGCGGTGGGGCCGCCGTCCAGCCAGACCAGCTGCTCGGCCCAGTCGGCGCCGAGGTCGCGGGCGAGGATCTCGCGCACCGTGGAGGTGGGCATCGGGGGAGCGGAGTCCTGGAGCTTGGTCAGCTGGTCGCGGTACGGCGCCGCGACCTCCTCGGGCAGGGCCGCCTCGAAGACCGAGAGCGCCTGCCCGAACTTCATCGCGCCACCCTTGAGCTCGCCCAGGGTGCGGAAGAGCTGCTCGGCGGTGCGCTGCTGCAGCTCGGTCATCACGGCCTCGGCGGGGGCGCCGCCGAGACGCTTGCCGAAACCGACGGTCTTGCGACCGGCGTAGCCCAGCGGCAACGCTGCCAGGCGCGCCGTACGGGCTGCGGCCTTGCGAGGGAGATCGGCCATGTCGCCATTGTGGCCCACCCCCGGTCACCCGATGGGGTCAGGCTCGTCGAGCCGCCCGTGCTTGGACGAGCGCGGTCGCGACGGCGACGACCAGCACCAGTCCGGAGAGCCCGAGCGTCAGCGGGACCAGGATGATCGCGCCGATGGCGACCAGGCCGGCGCTGTGGCCGGGCGCCTGGCTGACCAGGACGAATCCCGGGGCCGCGGAGCAGGTGACCTCCACGGAGGCCGACGTCGGGCTGAACGTCGCCGCGCCCACCCAGGCGCCGGTGCGCGAGAGGACACGGCGGTCGGTGCCGTCGGCCGCGGTGGTCGTCAGGACGTCGCCGCTCGCCGCGTCACGGATCTCGCAGTCGGGCTCGACCCGCGTCTCGTCGAACCAGATCATCGACTCGCGCTCGGCGCTCGCCTCGGCGGTGTGGGGCCGACCGTCGACGGGCAGCACCGTGTCCTCGGACTGCACCGGCCCGTCGGTCAGGAGGGCAGGCAGCACCCACAGCGAGACCAGGGCCGCGACGACGAGCACGATCGCGGCGACGCCCTGGCGCAGCAGTGTCCGTGCGCTGCTCGGCCGCGGCGCGACGTCGTGGGAGCCGAGGGTGAACAGGGCGCTGTCGTCCTCGTCGGTCCCCATGCCCGTCAGGCTAACGAGGTGCCCGGCCGATCGCCGCCGGGGTGCTGCACCGGGGTGCTCGTGCACGTGCGGGCGGGGCTACTTGATGACCCGCACTTCCTGTGGCCAGCCGCAGGCCACGGCGATCTTGGCGGCCCAGTGCTCCGCGGTCGCGCGGTCCGGGACGTCGACGATGGTCAGCCCGCCGAGGAACTCCTTGGTCTCGGCATAGGGCCCGTCGGTGATCAACACCTCGCCACTCGTGGCGTCGGCGCTGAAGGCCTCGTCGATCTCCTCCACGAGGCCGCCGGCGAAGACGTAGGCGCCCGCCGCCTTGATCTCCTCGACCGCGGCCCTGGCGAGGGGGCCGCGCTCGCGGAACCACTCCTCGGTGTGGTCGCCGACCCACTGCTGGTTGAAGTAGATGGCGTACTGCGTCATGGCTGCTCCCCGGTGCTGGGTGACGGGCCCGGTGCCCGCCTCAACCTATCCACGAACGAGACGACCCGGATACGACACGCGCGAGTGGTCAGGCGTCCGCGGGGAACTTCACGCCGGTGTTGGCGTGGCAGCGGTAGCCGAAGGGGTTCTTCGCGAGGTACTGCTGGTGGTGGTCCTCGGCGTAGTAGTACGTCGGCACCTCGCGGATCTCGGTGGTGATCTCGCCCAGGCGACGGCGCGCGAGCTCGTCGCCGTACACCTTCGTGAGCTCGCGGGCGGTCTGCTCCTGCTCGGGGGTCGTGTAGTAGATGGCCGAGCGGTACTGGGTGCCGACGTCGTTGCCCTGGCGCATGCCCTGGGTCGGGTCGTGGACCTCGAAGAAGGTCTTCACCAGGTCGGCGAAGGAGACCCGCGCGGGGTCGTAGACGACGCGCACGGCCTCGGTGTGGTTGGTGCGGCCCGAGCACACCTCCTCGTAGGAGGGGTGGGGGGTGGTCCCTCCCGCGTAGCCCGCGGAGGTCGACCAGACGCCGTCCATCTTCCAGAAGATCTCCTCGGCACCCCAGAAGCAGCCGAGCCCGAAGATCGCGACCTCGTAGCCCTCGGGCGCGGTGTCGGTGAGGATGGGGGCGTCGAGGACCGTGTGCTTCTCGGAGAGGTGGAAGGGACGCTCGCTGCGACCCGGCAGGGCCTTCTCGGCCTCGATCAGCTCGGACTTGCGGGTGAAGAACACGGTTGCCTCCTGGTGGTCGTGCGGGAGTGCTGCTTCTCGTCCCGAGCAGTCGGGACATCGGGTACAACCACGACGCTAGTCCGTTCCTTCCACCCACGTCCTTACGAAGGGGTGACGTGGGCAGGTGCGGGGATCGGCGTGGGTACGCTCGCGCAATGACCGACCAGACCCACCCCCCGTCCCACCTCGGCAAGGCCGGCTTCGAGACGCGTGCGATCCACGCCGGCTACGAGCCCGACCCCACCACCGGCGCGGTGATCCCCCCGATCTTCGCCACCTCGACGTACAAGCAGGACGGCGTCGGCGGGCTGCGTGGCGGCTACGAGTACAGCCGCTCGGCCAACCCGACCCGCACCGCCCTCGAGGGCAACCTCGCGGCCCTGGAGGAGGGCGAGCGCGCGTTCGCGTTCGCCTCCGGCCTGGCCGCCGAGGACACGCTGGTGCGCAGCACCTGTCGCCCCGGCGACCACGTGGTCATCCCCGACGACGCCTACGGCGGCACCTACCGCCTCTTCGACAAGGTCGAGCAGGCCTGGGGCGTGGAGCACACGCCGGCGCCGGTCAGCGACATCGACCGGGTACGCGCCGCGATCCGGCCCGGTCGGACCAAGCTGGTGTGGCTCGAGACGCCCACCAACCCGCTGCTCAACATCGGCGACATCGAGGCGCTCGCCTCGGTCGCGCACGACGCCGGGGCGCTGCTCGTCGTCGACAACACCTTCGCCTCGCCCTACCTCCAGCAGCCCCTGACCCTGGGTGCCGACGTCGTCGTGCACTCGACCACCAAGTACGCCGGAGGGCACTCCGACGTCGTCGGCGGTGCGCTGGTCGTCCGCGGTCACGACCTGGCCGAGCAGGTCGCCTTCCACCAGAACGCCATCGGTGCCGTCGCCGGGCCCTTCGACGCCTTCCTCACCCTGCGCGGTCTGAAGACGCTCGGCGTGCGGATGGACCGGCACTGCGACAACGCGGAGAAGGTCGTGGAGTTCCTCACCGAGGACCGCCGCGTCGACTCGGTCATCTACCCCGGCCTGATCGAGCACCCGGGTCACCCGATCGCCAGCCGCCAGATGAAGCGGTACGGCGGCATGGTGTCGTTCCGCGTCAGTGGGGGCGAGGAGCAGGCGCTCGCCGTGTGCGAGCGCACCGAGGTCTTCACCCTGGGGGAGTCGCTGGGTGGGGTCGAGTCGTTGATCGAGCACCCCGGTCGGATGACGCACGCCAGCGTCGCCGGCACCGCGCTCGAGGTGCCCGCCGACCTGATCCGCCTCAGCGTGGGCATCGAGACCGTCGAGGACCTCGTCGCGGACCTCGACCGTGCCCTCGGCTGACGTCACCCCGGGCGCCGACCCCACCGATCCCCACGGCCCCGCCGGCTCCGACCTCGCCGGCGGCGCGCTGGTCGTCTGCGTGGACGTCGGCTCGACCTTCACCAAGGCGTCCCTGGTCGACGTGGCCCGGGGCTGCGTCGTCGCGGCCGCGGAGCACCCCACGACGATCGCCACCGACGTGCTGGACGGCTACGACGCCTGCCTCGCCGACCTCGTCGCGCACGAGCCCCGGGCGGCGACCGCCGAGGTGCTGGCCTGCTCGAGCGCCGGGGGCGGTCTGCGGATCGCGGTGGTCGGCAACGAGGCGCTCGTGACGGCCGAGGCCGGCCGCCGGGTGGCGCTCTCGAGTGGCGGCAGGGTCGTGGCCGTGGTCGCCGTCGGCGGCACGGGTCGTGGGCCCGAGCCCGACCTGGAGACCGTGCTCGGGCACACGAGCCCACCCCCGGACCTGGTGCTGCTCACCGGCGGCACCGACGGCGGCAACAGCGAGATGCTGCTCGCCGCGACCCAGCAGGTCGTCGAGGCCGGGTGGGCCGGACCGGTCGTCGTGGCGGGCAACAGCGAGGCCGCCGACGAGGTCAGCAGACTGCTCGGCGACCGCCCGCACGTGGTCGCCGACAACGTGGTCCCGCAGATCGGGGTCCTGCGACCCGAGGGCGCCCGGGCAGCGATCCGTGAGGTGTTCCTGCGCCACGTCATCGGGGGCAAGGGCCTCAGCTCGCGCGACGAGGGCCGCAGCTTCCAGGCGATGGTGCGCGGGGCGACCCCCGACGTCGTGCTGACCGGCGTGGAGGTGCTGGCCGAGGAGGTCGGCGACCTCGGGGACGTCGTGGTCGTCGATGTCGGCGGCGCGACGACCGACGTGCACTCCGTGGTGGAGTTGGACCCGGAGACCGGCGGTCTGGGACGCGATGTCGTCGCCCCGACGCCGCGGACCCGCACCGTCGAGGGCGACCTCGGCATGCGCTGGTCCGCCGTGAGCACCGTGGAGGTGGCGGGAATGGGCTCCCTCGCCGAGCAAGCCGCGGCCCGCGCCTCCGAGCCGTCGTACCTGCCCCTGACCGACGCGGACCACGACGTCGACGAGGCCATCGCCCGTGCCGCCACCGGGCTCGCCGTACGACGCCACGCCGGTCGCAGCGCCGTCGTGCTGGGCCCCGACGGTCGCGTCGTCGAGCGCAGCGGCGTCGACCTGAGGAAGGTCGGACTCGTGGTCGTCTCCGGGGGCGTGCTGCGGCACGGGCGGGCCGGGGTCGCGGCCCGCGTGCTGCAGGGCACCATCGGGGCCGAGGCCGGTCGCGACGGTGGCTGGCAGCTGCCCGAGGCACCCAGGGTCGTGGTCGACAGCGACTACGTGCTCGCGGCCGTCGGCCTGCTGGCCGAGCACAGCCCCGTTGCCGCGCGTCGACTCGCCCGCTCCCTGCTCGAGGGCGCAGCGGACCTTAGGGTCACTACGTGAGCCCCCACGACGACGCCCCTGCGGACCCGACCGACGCGTCGGCGCAGGGGCTGCCCGGCCGCGAGAGCCAGGACGAGGCCGACGACCCGGTCGAGGTCGCGGCCCACGAGGAGAGCACCGGTGCGACCGAGCACTCGTCCCAGCGCCAGCGCCGCCTGCGCCGGCGCGCCAACCGGGAGCGGGAGGACCGCGACCGGGAGGACCGGATGGCGGCGCGCCTCGCGGCGCAGTGGGCGATGCTGCGCGAGGAGCGCGACCGTCGTACGGCGGGTGGCGCCGGCGAGAGCATCCCGACCGGGCCGTCGAACCTCACCCGCGCACAGGTGCCGTGGGGGCTCGACCTCGCGGCCTCCTGGGCCTGGCGCCTGATCGTCATCGGCGCGGCCGGCTACGTGCTGTTCCGCCTCATCGGCTACTTCTCGATCGTGACCCTGCCGTTGGCGATCGCGTTGCTCATCGCCGCGCTGGTCACGCCGGTCGTGCAGGGCCTGCAGCGCATCGGCTTCCCCCGCTCGCTGTCGGCGATCGTCGTGGTGATCGGCGTGATCGGGTTCGTCGCGCTGATGCTGACCTTCGCGGGCCAGCAGATCGCCAACGGCGCCGCCGACCTCGCCGACTCGACGGTCCAGGGCCTCGAGGACATCCGCACCTGGCTCAAGGACGGGCCGCTCAACGCCAGCGACAGCCAGATCGACAACGTGATCGCCGAGGCCCAGGCCGCCATCACCCGCCAGACGCAGGACACCGACTACGTCGGACGCATCACCGAGGTCAGCTCGGTCCTGGGCCACGTCTTCGCCGGCTTCTTCATCGTGCTCTTCGCCACCTACTTCTTCCTCGCCGACGGCGACCGGATCTGGGCCTGGGTGGTCCGGATCGCTCCGCGTGCGGCGCGCCTGCAGGTCGACGGCTCGGGCCGGGTGGCCTGGATCTCGCTGACCCAGTTCGTCCGGGCCACGGTGATCGTGGCAGCCGTCGACGCGATCGGGATCATGATCGGAGCCGCCATCCTCGGGGTGCCCTTCGTGATGGCGATCGGGGTGCTGGTCTTCCTGGGCGCCTTCGTCCCCCTGATCGGTGCCACGGTCGCGGGTGCGGTGGCCGTCCTGGTGGCCCTGGTCGACCAGGGCCCGGTCACCGCCCTGCTGATGCTGGCCGTGGTGGTCGGGGTGCAGCAGGTCGAGGCCCACCTGCTCCAGCCGTTCCTGATGGGGCGCTGGGTCTCGGTCCACCCGCTGGCGGTGATCATCGCGATCGCCGGCGGTGTGCTCGTCGCCGGAGTCGCCGGCGCGTTGGTCGCCGTGCCGCTCGCCGCGGCGGGCAACGCCGTGGTCCAGCACCTCGCCGCCAACACCGACCCCGGCGACGACCCGGTCGAGGAGTTGGCCGAGGACTACGAGGAGAGCCGCGCCACCCACGACGTAGGGGACCACGATGACCGCGCCTGAGCCGGAGCGGGTGACGCTCGCCGACGTCGAGTCCGCCAGGGAGGTCCTGGCGGGGCACGCCATCACCACACCCATGGAGGAGTCGCGCTGGCTCTCGGCGATCGCCGGCGGGCCGGTGCTGCTCAAGTGCGAGAACCTCCAGCGCACGGGGTCGTTCAAGGCCCGCGGCGCCTTCGTCCGGATCTCGCGGCTCACCGATGCCGAGAAGGCGTGCGGCGTCGTCGCCGCGTCGGCCGGCAACCACGCCCAGGGCGTCGCTCTCGCAGCACAGCAGCTCGGCATCGAGGCGACCGTGTTCATGCCCGAGGGCGCGCCGATCCCGAAGGAGAAGGCCACCCGGGGGTACGGCGCCGAGGTCGTCTTCGAGGGGCGCTACCTCGAGGACGCCCTGGCCGGGGCGCGCCGCTTCGCCGAGGAGACCGGCGCGATCCTGATCCATCCGTTCGACCACGCCGACGTCGTCGCCGGCCAGGGCACCGCCGGCCTCGAGATCCTCGAGCAGGCCCCCGAGACGAGGACCGTGATCGTGCCGACCGGTGGTGGGGGACTGCTCGCGGGGGTCGCCATCGCCGTCAAGGCACTGCGGCCCGACATCACCGTGATCGGTGTGCAGGCCAAGGGCGCCGCCGCCTACCCCGATTCCCTGCGACAGGGGTCGCCGGTCGCGCTGTCGTCGATGAAGACGATGGCCGACGGCATCGCGGTCGGGCTGCCCGGCGAGATCACGTTCGCGGCCGTGCGCGAGCACGTCGACGAGATCGTCACCGTCTCCGAGGAGGCGATGTCGCAGGCGCTGCTGGCGCTGGTGGAGCGGGCCAAGATGATCGTCGAGCCCGCCGGGGCCGCCGCCGTGGCAGCGATGCTGGAGCGTCCCACGGCGTACGGCACGCCGGCCGTGGCGATGCTGACCGGCGGCAACATCGACCCGATCCTGCTGGGCAAGGTGATCCGGCACGGCATGGCGGCCGCCGGTCGCTACCTCAACCTGCACGTCGTGATCCCCGACGTGCCCGGCGGGCTCGCCCTGCTGCTCAGCGAGGTCGGCGAGACCGGTGCCAACGTGCTGGAGATCGCCCACGAGCGGATCAACGCCTCGTTGCACCTCGACGAGGTCGACGTGCACCTGCAGCTGGAGACGCGCGGCGAGCCGCACGCCGAGAAGGTGCTGGGGCGGCTGCGCGAGCGCGGCTACCGGGTGCTGGAGTAGCCCGGCGGCCGTCCCCCGGGCACAGGGGCCGGCTGGTGGCGCGGCTCAGCGGGGCCTGACGAGGGTCTGGCCGTCGTCGAGCTGGCGGGTCTCCACCTGGGCGGAGCGGGAGTCGACGAAGGCCAGGAAGGAGGAGTAGCCCAGGGACTTCTCCTTAAAGCCCGGATCCATCCGCTGCATGGTGCTCTTGACCCCGCCCATGTGCAGCCACTCGTCATCGCTCTTCTGGCCGAGCACCCGCACCGCACGCAGCAGCAAAGACGTCGCCGCGCTCTGCTCGGGCGGCTCGTCGGTGGGGGGAGAAGTGGTCTTGGCAGTGGTCTTCTTGGTGGCCGTCCTCTTCGCGGGGGCCTTCTCGGTGGTGGCCTTCTCGGTGGTGGCCGTCTCGGAGGTGGCCCTCGTGGCTGCCTGCTTCCTCGGCGAGGCCGGAGTGATGCCGGGCAGGCGCGCGTAGTCGGTGAACTCGTCACAGGCAGCGACCAGGGCGCTGCTCGTGGACCCGGTGACACCGACCCCCACGACGTAGCGGCCCATCCGCTTGCAGCGCTGGGCGAGCGGGACGTAGTCGGAGTCCCCGGCCACGATGAGCACGTGGGAGATGTCGTCGTGCTGGAAGAGGTCCTCGACCGCATCGACGGCGAGTCGGATGTCGGCACCGTTCTTGGTGCCCGACGCGGCGAAGAGCTGGACCAGGTCGACGGCGCGGTCGATGAGCTGGCGCCGGTAGGCGGCGTTCGCGGGGGTGGACCAGTCCGCGTAGGCGCGGGTCAGGGCCACGGTGCCGAAACCGGTCGCGTAGTCGATGATCGCGCCCAGGTCGATGGTCGCCGACTCCAGCTTGGCGTCGACCTCGCTGCTCGACCCACCGTTCGCCGAGGCAGCGCTCGGGTGCTTCCACGCGTCGTCCCGCCGCCACGAGCCGACACCGTGCACGTTGTCGTAGCGCGAGATGACGATGTTGTCGAAGTCCAGGTAGACCGCGATGCGTGCGGCGTCGCCCATGCTCACGGCCCGGGTCGTCAGCCCGTGTAGGGCACCGCGTCGACGATGACCACCTGCAGGGTCTTGCCGTTGGGCGCCTCGTAGTCGACCGTCTCGCCCTTGGAACGGCCGTTGATGGCCGACCCGAGGGGGGACTGCGGGGAGTAGGCGGTCAGGCCCTCCGGCTCGATCTCGCGTGCGCCGAGCAGGAACGTCTCGGTCTCGTCCTCGTCGTCGCCGACGAAGCGGTAGGTCACGACCATGCCGGGCTCGACGACGCCGTCGTTGGACGGGGTCTCGCCGACCTCGGCGCGTCGCAGCATGTCCTCGAGCTGGCGGATCCGGCCCTCGTTCTTGCCCTGCTCCTCGCGGGCGGAGTGGTAGCCGCCGTTCTCCTTGAGGTCGCCCTCGTCGCGGGCCTCGCTGATGCGCTGGACGATCTCTTCACGGACGGGGCCCCTGAGCTCGTCGAGCTCGGCCTGGAGCTTGTCGAAGGCGGCCTGGGTCAACCAGATCGTGCCCTGCTCGGTCGATGGGGTCATGGGTACTCCTGTGCTGATCGTGAGTGTGCGTCTGTCCGGGAGATCGGCCGTGCTCAACGCGGGCGGTAGGGCCACTGCTGTGGTGCGGGGGCGCTGGGGTGGAGACGAAGGTGCCCTGCGGGTCAGCCGAATGCTCGAGCCTAGCAAGGACCCGGTCGAACGCGAGGCAGTCCGGACCGATCCGAGGGGTGAGTCCCGGCTGCGGGCCTCAGCGCGGCCGGGGTTGTCCCGGTGCGGTGCATCCGAGCAGCTCGACCGACGTGGCGCGACGGTCGGTGCTGATCTCCTGGGTGACCCGACCCGCGGGCGTGGGCTCGGGGGTGAAGGAGACGGTGCCGACCAGGGTGTGGTCCTCGGCGTAGGCCCGCACGGTGCAGGTGGCGACGACGTCGTCCTGGAGGTCCACGACGAAACGAGCCGAGGCCGTGTTGTCGTCGACGATCGTGAACGTCAGCTCGCCGGAGGCGACCGGGGGACTGGCCTGCTCCCAGATGGTCCAGCCGAGCCAGCCGCCGGAGACCAGGACCAGCAGCGCGATCGCCACGATCGATGCCGGCCGTCGCCACGGCGCCGGGGCGCCGTACCGGTCGGCGAGGACTTCCTGCGTGCTCACCACCCCATCCTCCCACCCCACCCCCAGCGGCCTACGCTGGCTCCATGAGCGACGCAGGATCCCGGGCGGGCTACCGCCTCATGCACGTCCACGCCCACCCCGACGACGAGTCGAGCAAGGGCGCGGCCTCCACGGCGATGTACGTCGCCCAGGGCGTCGACGTGCATGTCGCCACCTGCACCGGTGGCGAGCGGGGCTCGATCCTCAACCCGAAGATGGAGCGCCCCGACATCCTCGAGAACATCACCGAGGTGCGCCGCCAGGAGATGGAGCGTGCGCGCGACATCCTCGGCATCCGTCAGGACTGGCTGGGCTTCATCGACTCCGGCTGGCCCGAGGGCGACCCCAAGCCGCCGCTTCCCGAGGGCTGCTTCGCGCTGGTGCCGCTCGAGGAGTCGACCGAGCGCCTGGTGCGGCTGATCCGCGAGTTCAGGCCGCACGTGCTGACGACGTACGACGAGCGCGGCGGCTATCCGCACCCCGACCACATCCGCTGTCACGAGGTGAGCGTCGCGGCCTTCGAGGCGGCCGCCGACCCCGATCGGTTCCCGGACGCCGGGCCGCCGTGGCAGGTGCTCAAGCTCTACTACCACCACTCCTTCAACCGGGCCCGGATCGAGGCGATCCACGAGGCGATGCTCGACCTCGGTCTGGAGTCGCCGTGGGGCGAGCGCCTGGAGCAGTGGAAGCCGGAGCCCGACTGGGATGCCCGGGTGACCACGAAGGTGCCGTGCTCGGACTACTTCGGTGTGCGCGACCAGGCCCTGCTGGCGCACGCCACGCAGATCGACCCCGACGGGCACTGGTTCGCGATCCCGCGCGAGACGCAGGCCAAGATCTGGCCCACCGAGGACTTCGAGCTCGTGACCAGCCACGTGGAGTCCGTGATGCCGGAGGACGACCTGTTCGCCGGCATCGAGGCCGAGCACCTGGCGCCGTGAGCAGGCCCTGGTCGACGGTGAGAGACTGAGGGCATGTCTGCCGCAGTCGCACTCCTGCTCACGGTCGCCGTCGACCAGATCCCCGAGGACGACGACGTCGTCGCCGGCTGGACCGCCTTCGCCGTCTTCGGGCTGCTCATCGTGGCGGNGGTGGTGCTGGGGTTCAGCCTCACCAAGCGACTCAAGAACACCGCGAAGGCGGCCGACCAGGGCCTCTACGACCCCTCCGACCCCCGCCCTCAGCGCCCCGCACGCGGTCTGGCCGCCGCACGGCAGATGCGCGAGCAGGCGGCCCGCGAGCAGCCCCAGGAGCAGGCCGAGGAGCAGGCTGGGGAGCAGGACCAGACTCCTGGGTGAGGGCTGAGGGCTGCGCCACCAGGACCCTGCGCGCGGCTCGACCCGTCCCGTCCTGCGAGACGGCGAGGCTTGCTCACCACGGGGGGTGGGGTCGGCAGGTACCGGGGAGTAGGTTCGGTCCTGTGACCCAGGACACCTATGACTACGTGATCGTGGGCGCCGGCAGTGCCGGGGCCGNGCTGGCAGCTCGACTGAGCGAGGATCCGGGCGTCACCGTCCTGCTCCTCGAGGCCGGGGGTGAGACCGACGGCGCCGACGAGGTGAGCATCCCGGCGGCCTTCCCCTCGCTCTTCAAGACCAAGTGGGACTGGAACTACTCGACCACCGAGCAGAAGCAGCTCCACGGCAAGCGGGCCTACTGGCCGCGGATGAAGGCCCTCGGCGGGTGCTCGTCGATGAACGCGATGATCTACATCCGTGGTGCCCATGCCGACTACGACTCCTGGCGCGACCAGTACGGCGCCGAGGGCTGGGGCTACGAGGACGTGCTGCCGTGGTTCCTCAAGTCGGAGGACAACGCGCGGCTCTCCGGCCGCTACCACGCCAGCGGCGGACCCCTGCACGTCGAGGACCGCGCCTACACCCACGAGCTCAGCTCGGCCTTCGTCGAGAGCGCGGTCAGCGCCGGCCACAAGCGCAACGACGACTTCAACGGCGCCACCCAGGTGGGCGCCGGGCAGTACCAGGTCACCTGCAAGCGCGGGAAGCGGTGGTCCACCAACACCGCCTACCTGGCTCCGGCTCGACAGCGGTCCAACCTCACCGTGGCGACCGGCGCCCTCGCCTCGCGGGTCGAGCTGAGCGGCGAGCGCGCCACCGGCGTCACCTTCCGCCAGGCCGGAGCGGAGCACACCGTGCACGCGCGCCGCGAGGTCGTCCTCAGTGGCGGTGCGATCAACAGCCCGCAGCTGCTGATGCTCTCGGGCATCGGGCCGGCCAGCCACCTGAGCGAGGTCGGCGTCGAGAGTCGGGTCGACCTCGCCGGGGTGGGGGCCAACCTCCAGGACCACCCGGTCATCCCGCTCATCTGGCGAACGCGCGGCACCACCGACGTCGCGGAGATGTCCAACTTGAAGAACCTCCTGCAGTGGAAGGCACGCGGCACCGGGCCGCTGTCGTCCAACATCGGTGAGGGTGGGATGTTCTTCTCGACCCGCGAGGGGTTGCCCGCCTCCGACCTGCAGGTCCACGTCGCGCCGACCGGCTTCTTCGACAACGGCCTGCACGAGCCCAACGAGCGGATGTTCTCGGCCGCCCCCACGCTGGTCTCCGTGGCCAGCCGTGGCTCGATCCGGCTCCGCTCCGCGGACCCCACGTGGCACCCCGCCATCGACGCGGCGTACCTCGAGGACCAGAGCGACCTCGACGCCCTGCTGTCGGGAGCGCGGACGACGTGGGACATCTGCACGCAGGGTGCCCTGGCCGACTACCTCGACCAGCCCTGGAACCTCCCGAGCGACCCGTCCGACGAGGACCTGCTCGAGCACATCCGGACGTGGACGCAGACGCTGTACCACCCCACCTCCACCTGCGCGATGGGCTCCGGGGAGGACTCGGTCGTCGACGCGTCCCTGCGGGTCCGGGGTGTCGAGGGCCTGCGGGTCGTGGACGCCTCGGTGATGCCGGCCGTGCCGCGCGGCAACACCAACGCACCGACCATCATGATCGCCGAGAAGGCAGCCGCTGAGATCAGGAGCGCACGATGACACTGACCGACCCCACCCTCGAGCACACCCAGACGTTCTTCACCCCGGACGGGCTGGCGCTGGAGGCGGAGCAGACCTTCGACTCGTTGAGCCCGATCACCGGCGATGTCGTCGGCACCCACCCGATCCACTCCGCCGAGGAGGTCGCGGCCGCGGTCAGCGACGCCCGGCAGCATGCCGCCTGGTGGGCGGCGCTGAGCTTCGACGAGCGTGCCGAGCACCTGACCAAGTGGAAGGGCGCGATGACCCGTCGCCTGGCGCAGCTGGCCGACCTGGTGCACCAGGAGACCGGCAAGCCGCACGGCGACGCGATGCTCGAGGCCTCGCTCGCCATCGACCACATCGCCTGGGCCGCCGGCAACGCTGAGAAGCACCTCAAGCGTCGCAAGGTGCCCTCGGGCCTGCTGATGGCCAACCAGGCGGCCTCGGTGGCCTACAAGCCGTTGGGTGTCGTCGGGGTGATCGGCCCGTGGAACTATCCGGTCTTCACCCCGATGGGCTCGATCGTCTACGCCCTGGCGGCCGGCAACGCGGTCGTATTCAAGCCCTCGGAGTACACCCCCGGCGTCGGCGCCTGGCTCGCCCGGACCTTCCAGGAGTCCGTGGGTCGCCCGGTCTTCACGGTCGTCACCGGGCTCGGCGAGACCGGTGCCGCCCTGTGCCATGCCGGCGTCGACAAGGTCGCGTTCACCGGCTCCACCAACACGGGCAAGCGCGTCATGGCCGCCTGCGCCGAGACGCTCACCCCCGTCGTCATCGAGGCCGGCGGCAAGGACTCGGTGATCGTCGACAAGGACGCCGACATCGACGCCGCCGCGGACGCGGCGCTGTGGGGTGCGGCCTCCAACGCCGGACAGACCTGCATCGGCGTCGAGCGCATCTACGTCCACGAGCGGGTCTACGACGAGTTCGTGGCCGCCCTGGTCGCCAAGGCCAAGGAGGTCCGCGCCGACTCCTCACCCGGCTCGCAGATCGGGCCGATCACGATGGCCAGCCAGCTGGACGTGATCCGGTCGCACATCTCCGACGCGCTCGCCAAGGGTGGCCGGGCACTGCTCGGCGGCGTCGAGGCCGTGGGGGAGCGCTACGTCCAGCCGACGATCCTCGTCGACGTCCCGGAGGACTCCCTGGCGGTCCAGGAGGAGACGTTCGGTCCGACCGTCACCGTTCGCAAGGTCGCCACGATGGAGGAGGCGATCGAGCTGACCAACGCGACGAGGTACGGCCTGGGCTCGACGGTGTTCTCCCAGGCGCGCGGCATGGAGATCGCCGAGCAGATCCGTTCCGGGATGACGGCCGTCAACGGCATCATCGCGTTCGCCGCGATCCCGTCACTGCCCTTCGGCGGCGTCGGCGACTCGGGCTTCGGACGGATCCACGGCCCCGACGGGCTGCGGGAGTTCACCTACGCCAAGGCCATCGCGCGTCAGCGCTTCAAGCCGGTGATGGCGCTGACGTCCTTCCAGCGCACCGAGAAGATGGACGGCCAGCTCGCCCAGATGATGACGATGCTGCACGGCGGCAGCTCCACGCTGCCGAAGGTCGCCAAGCGGTTCCGCAAGGCCGCCAACGGCTGAGGGCCGATCAGGCCTCCGGGGCCTCGCCTTGCTGGGCGGCGATCTCGCGACGTACGTCGGCCATGTCGAGTCCGCGCACGCCCTCGATCACCTGGTCGAGGGCCGCGGCCGGCAGCGCCCCGGGCTGGGAGAACACCAGCACCTTCTCGCGGAAGACCATCAGGGTCGGGATCGACTTGATGCCGGCCGCCGCGGAGAGCTCGCGCTGCTCCTCGGTGTTGATCGAGCCGAACGTGATGTCGGGGTGCGCCTCGGAGGCGGCCTCGTAGGTCGGGGCGAACTGCTGACACGGACCGCACCAGCTCGCCCAGAAGTCGACGAAGAGGATGCCGTTCTCGTCGATGTGCTCGGTGAAGTTGTCGTTGGTCAGCTCGATCGTTGCCATGGCTCCACGGTAGCCACCGCGCGGTCGGCCGAGCACCCCCCGCGTCAGCGCAGGGAGTACGTCGCCAGCGAGACGCTGACGTAGTGCGAGACGAACGCCAGGATCGTGAAGCTGTGGAAGATCTCGTGGAAGCCGAAGTGCTGCGGCCAGGGGTTGGGCCGCTTGACGCCGTAGACGACGCCGCCGACGGTGTAGAGCGCCCCGCCCACCGCGACCAGCGTCAGCACGGCGACGGCCATGCCGTTGCCGAGGACCGAGCTCGCGCCGTCGATGAAGCCCGGGATGAAGAACACCGCGGCCCAGCCGAGCCCGATGTAGAGCGGGGTGTAGAGCCAGCGAGGTGCGCCGATCCAGAACACCCGGAACAGCACGCCGAGGATCGCGCACGACCAGACCGTCGTGAGCAGGACGACACGCTGGGTGCCGTCGAGCAGCATCAACGTCAACGGCGTGTAGGAGCCGGCGATGAGGATGAAGATGTTGGCGTGGTCGAAGCGGCGGAGCGCAGCCCAGACCCGCGGCGACCAGGTGCCGGTGTGGTAGAGGGCGGAGACGCCGAAGAGCAGCAGAGCGCTGAAGGCGAAGACCGCCGACCCGATCCGGGTGGTGGTGTCCGGGGACAGCACGATCAGCACGATCCCGCCGGCGAGGGCGAGCGGCGTGAGCGCCAGGTGGGACATCCCGCGGAGCTTGGGCTTGAACTCCTGGACGGTCTCGGCGACCTTCTCGCCGATCTCGCCGAAGGTCTCCCTGCCCGCGCGGAGCGCGTCGTTGGCGTGCTTCATGGCGCGTTCCATGACCCGACCCTACCGGGGCTCACCTACCGGGCGCGGACGAACGGCGTGAGACCTTGGCAACGCCGGTGCCCGGTGGTGGGTGGCCGTCGGGGGCCGGAGCTGAGGACCGGAGCCGGCTCAGTGGCTGTGCGGCGGGACCGAGGCTCCCTCGGACGGCTGCACGATCACGAACCCCTGGCCGGCGAAGGTCACCTGCAGTGCCTCACCCGAGCCGCGGCCGATCAGGGCACCGGCGGACATGGTCGAGCGCAGGCTGGTCTGCAGGTGGGCCGACCAGGCGACGACCGCGTCGGTGTCGGCGAAGGTCGGGGCCTCGCCGGCGTTGAGCACCACGGGCTCTCCGTCGGTGGTGATCGCCACCCACCCGCTGCCGCGCAGGGTGGTGTTGAACAGTCCGCCGGTGGCGATGCTGCCGCCCTTGACCCGCTCGACGTTCCACTCGAGCGAGGAGGAGAACGCCAGGACGCTGCTGCCGCTGATCGAGATCCCGGTGTCGTGCAGGTTGAGGATGTGCACGTGATGACCCTGGTCGGCCAGGAACACGTCGCCCGAGCCCTCGACGCGCATCAGGGAGAGACCCTCACCGGTGAAGGCCTTCTTCAGGAACTTCGCCGCCCCTCCGCCCTGGTAGTTGAAGACCACGTCGCCCTGGTAGGCCACCATCGACCCCTGGCGCGCCATGAACGGCTCGGTGACGCGGACCCGGAGCATCCGGTTGTTCTGCCGCTCGACACCGGAACCGCTCTTCTCCGAGAACCGTCCGTCGATCAGGTCACCACTGATCCCGGCGAAGACGTCACCGCTGAAGCCGGGAGCGGGTCCGGGGGAGGAGACCTGCGCGGGCGCGGCGTGGGGGACCGGTCCGGAGGTGCCGTAGGGATCGGCGCCGTAGGAGGTGGGTTGCTCCGGCTCGACGGGGGCGCTCTGCTCGTCGCCCGCCTCGGCGCCGGGCTGCTCCGCGGTGTCGGGTTGCGGTGCGGAGGCTCCCGCGACCCGGGTGACGTCGGCCGACCCGCTCGGCGTCGACCCACCTCCGTAGGGCGACGCCTCGTCCCGGGAGACCTGGTCCTGGAACGACGACATGGCGGCCGGGTCCAGCGTCGGCTCCGCGGCGGCGACGGACTGGGGGGTGGGGTCGGGCTGGGGGATGAGCGGGTCGACCGACTGGTTCCCCTGGTCGGCGACGTGGTCGGTCCACGTCGAGCCGTCCCAGTAGCGCAGCTCGTGCCGGCCGGTCGGGTCCGGGTGCCAGGAAGGGTGCATCGTCGTCCTCTCGGGAGGGGAGCGGCCTCGCGCCGCTCGTGCCACTGGCGCCATCGTGTCAGGCGGGCGGGGACGACGCGATCCCTTCCTCGAGTGCCGATGTTCGTGCCGGTGTCGAGGACATCGTGTCGCGTCGTGTCGCCGACCGTCGCCGGTGTCCTACGATCGGTGGGTGGCGGACTGGAAGACGGGACTGCGTCGGGTGCTCTACCCGGCGTACGAGGCGCGCATGCTGCGCCGCATGTCGGGCGACCTGCCCCAGCACGTCGGCGTCATGCTGGACGGCAACCGCCGCTGGGCCAAGGCCGTGGGTCGCGACACCGCCCACGGTCACCGCGCCGGGGCGGCCAACATCGAGCCGCTGCTCGGCTGGTGCGACGAGGTCGGCATCGAGGTGGTCACCCTGTGGCTGCTCAGCACCGACAACCTCAACCGGCCGGCCGACGAGCTCGCGCCGCTGCTCGAGATCATCGCCGACGCCGTCGACTCCCTCGCCGACCAGCGCCGCTGGCGCCTGCACCCCGTCGGTGCCCTGGACCTGCTGCCCGACGACATCGCCCGGCGCCTCAAGACCGCGGCAGACGCGACCGCGGACGTGGACGGCATGCTCGTCAACGTCGCCGTCGGCTACGGGGGTCGTCGTGAGATCGCCGACGCGGTCCGGTCGTTGCTCCACGAGCACGCCGCTCTGGGGACCACCCTGGAGGAGCTCGCCCAGATCATCGATGTCGAGCACATCGCCGACCACCTCTACACCAAGGGGCAGCCCGACCCCGACCTCGTGATCCGCACCTCCGGTGAGCAGCGGCTCGGAGGATTCCTGCTGTGGCAGAGCGCCAAGTCGGAGTTCTACTTCTGCGAGGCCTACTGGCCCGACTTCCGGCGCGTCGACTTTCTGCGCGCCATCCGGGCCTACGCCCTGCGCGAGCGCAGGTTCGGCGCCTGAGCCACGGTCCCGTGCGCGGGGGTCGTCGCGCGATCGACCGACGTCGCCGCGTAACGCGAACTTCACGCCTCGTTACCGCGTGTCGCTGAGCCACGGCCCGACGGCGGCGTACGTTCGCAGTGTCGGCGAGTGGGGAAGCTCGCCGGTATCGGGAGGCCCGCTCGTGAGAAGTCACGACCTGTACGCAGGAGGTGGTTCGCAGGTGCTCACCTGCTCGCCGCCCCCGGCGGAAGGACGCCGGCACTCCGGCGTCCGGGCTCCTTCCCGGTCCATCTGTGGCGACTGAGGGCCGGGCGAGGAGTGCGCGCGCGGTCACGTGAAGGGCGAATCCCGTGACACCTCGCACCTATGTCCTCGACACCAGCGTCCTGCTCGCTGACCCCGGCGCCGCGCGCCGCTTCGCGGAGCACGAGGTCGTGCTCCCCGTGGTCGTGATCACCGAGCTCGAGGGCAAGCGTCACCACCCGGAGCTGGGCTACTTCGCCCGCTCGGCCCTGCGGATGCTCGACGAGCTGCGTGTCGAGCACGGTCGGCTCGACGAGCCCGTCCCGGTCGGGGACGAGGGCGGAACGCTGCGCGTCGAGCTCAACCACACCGACTCCGGGTCGCTGCCCTCGGGCTTCCGGCTGGGCGACAACGACACGCGGATCCTCGCCGTCGCCTACAACCTGTCTCAGGAGGGCTCCGACGTCACGCTGGTCTCCAAGGACCTGCCGCTGCGGATCAAGGCCTCCGCGGTCGGCCTCGACGCCCAGGAGTACCGGGCCGAGGCCATCAGCGACTCCGATACGGGCTATACCGGTATGGCCGAGCTGGACGTCGCGGCCGCCGACCTCGACGAGCTGTACGACGACGGGGTCCTCGACCTCGACGCCGCGCGGGATCTGCCCTGCCACCAGGGCCTGGTGCTGCTCTCCGAGCGGGGCACCGCGCTGGGGCGGGTCGGGCCCGACAAGCAGGTCCACCTCGTGCGGGGCGACCGGGAGGCCTTCGGCATCCACGGACGCAGCGCCGAGCAGCGGGTGGCCCTGGAGATGCTGCTCGACCCGGAGGTCGGCATCGTCAGCCTGGGTGGGCGTGCCGGCACCGGCAAGTCGGCCATGGCGCTGTGCGCCGGCCTGGAGGCGGTCCTCGAGCGAGGACAGCACAAGAAGGTCGTCGTGTTCCGTCCGCTCTTCGCCGTCGGCGGCCAGGAGCTGGGCTACCTGCCGGGCTCGGAGTCGGAGAAGATGTCGCCCTGGGGGCAGGCGGTCTTCGACACGCTGGGCTCGATGACCTCGACAGACGTGATCGACGAGATCCTCGACCGCGGCATGCTCGAGGTCCTGCCGCTGACCCACATCCGTGGTCGATCGCTGCACGACGCCTTCGTGATCGTCGACGAGGCGCAGTCGCTGGAGCGCAACGTCCTGCTGACGGTGCTGTCGCGGATCGGTGCCAACTCCAAGGTGGTGCTCACCCACGACGTCGCCCAGCGCGACAACCTGCGCGTCGGTCGCCACGACGGGATCGTGGCGGTGATCGAGAAGCTCAAGGGCCACCCCCTCTTCGCGCACGTCACCCTGACCCGGTCGGAGCGCTCGCCCATCGCTGCGCTCGTCACCGAGATGTTGGAGAACGTCACGGTCTGACCCGCCCGAGCGGCCGGCTCCGTGCGGGCCGGGTCGAGCGCCTCCCGGCCTCGGCTCGGTCCGCAGCCGGGACGCATCCCGGGACACATGAGACTTGTGGGACTCACGTGGTGCGTGGTACCTGAGAGCGTGCTGATTTGTCACCACGAGTCGGAGTTTTCCGCGCGTTCGGTTTGCACGCCCCCACCCCGCACGGCAGGGTGGCGCAAGGCCTCGTCGTCCTCGTGACGGCGAGACCGTCGCACGTCCGCCGTCCGCCGCAGCACAAGACGACCCCCGTCGCCTACCTCCAGGGATTCCTGCACCTTGTCGAAGCACGCCAAGCACGCCGCCCCTCGCGCCGCACGCACCGGCCGGTCCTCGACCCGACCCGCCTCGTCCGGGACGGACGCGTCCGGCGCGACCGCCGGGCGGCACCGCAGCGCCCCGCAGCGGGGACCGCTCACCGCGGCCCCGCGCAAGGCGCTCGGTACCTCGGTCCTGCTCGGCTCGGTCGCGGTCGCCGCCACCGGCACGACGGTCGCCGGAGGCGTGCTGTCGTCCTCCTCGGCCGGCCCCGCGACGCCGGCAGCAGCCTCGCTCGCGGCCGCGGCGCCGGTCGCCACGGCCGATCCCGAGCGCGCCGCCGAGGCGGCTGCGACCAGCCTCGAGCGGGCCCCGCAGCTCTCCCGCTCGGCCGACCGTCGTGACGACACCGACCCGGTCAAGGAGGCCGCGCTCTCCGACACCCAGGCCGACGGTCCGGCCCAGACCGGTGAGCAGGACCTCTCCGACGGCGACCCCCGCGACGTCGCCCGGGTGCTCCTGGCCGAGTTCGGCTTCTCGTCCGACCAGTTCGGCTGCCTGGACTCCCTCTACATCCGCGAGTCCAACTGGAACCCGCGCGCCGACAACCCCTCCTCGTCCGCCTACGGCATCCCGCAGGCTCTGCCGGGCTCCAAGATGGCCTCGGCGGGATCCGACTGGGCGACCAACCCCGTCACCCAGATCCGCTGGGGCCTCGGCTACATCCGCGACCGCTACGGCAGCCCGTGCGGTGCGTGGGGCCACAGCCAGTCCCACGGTTGGTACTGAACCCAACCGAGCCTGCGAGGCTGCGTTCGTCGCTGGTTGAGCCGCGACGGAGCGTGTCGAGACCGGGTGAGCCGAGCGGTGAGCCGGCAAGAGTGACCACTCCGCGCCCGGGTTGAGCCACCTGGGACGATGGACCGGTGAGCGAACGCGACCCGGAGACGATGCTGCCCTACGGCTTCGGCGAGCCGCCGAGCGAAGGCTCCGACCTGGTCCGGTTCATCGCGGTGATCGTGGCCGGGGCGATCATGTTGGGCGCGTTGTTCCTGCTCATCCGGGCGCGCCAGGAGAACAACTCCGAGTCGACCTACGAGGCGTGCCTCTCGAGGGTCGAGGCACAGGAGAACCCACCCGGGTTCCGTCCGGAGAACTTCTGCCAACGCCCCAAGTAGGCCGGCGAGATCAGGTCGCGACGAACACCGTCGTGTGACCGGCGTACTCGCGCGGACCGTCGAAGTGCGGCAGTCGCCAGGCGACGTCCTCCTGCGACGAGTGGAGGTAGGCCACGGCTGCCGCGTGGTCACCGAAGAACGCCCGCGTGCGGAGGTCGTCGCGCGTGACGTCCTCGAAGTGGTGCAGCAGGGCCTCCTCGCCGTTCTCGCTGCTGAACTGGGTCAGCACGGCCTCGCCACCGGCCTCACGGCGCAGGTCGGCCATGTGCTCGTCGCCGTTCGTGACCGCCACGAGGCGGCCGCCCGGGCGCAGGACCCGGCGGATCTCGGCGAGGCCCCGATGCAGGTCGCCGACGTGGTAGAGCATCCACAGGGCGGCCACGGCGTCGAACGACGCGTCGTCGTAGGGCAGCTCCTCGACGTCGGCGACCTGCGCCTCGACGCCGCGACGGGTGGTGAGCTCAACGAAGCGGGAGGACTGGTCGACCGCCATCAGCTCGGCGTCGGGCAGGGACGTGGCGATCCGGGCCGCGAAGGCGCCGGTGCCGCACCCGACCTCGAGCACCCGTCGGGGCTCGCCCTGGACGACGGCGGTGAGCGCCTCACAGGACGGCTCGCGGCCGTCGAGGGTGGGGTGCCACACCGACGTGCGCGTCTCGAGGTGCTCCTCGGTGGCGTACTGGCGGCTGACGTGGTCGCGGTCGGTCATGCTCACGGGTGGGTCATCCCCTCGAGGTCGAGCGCGTCGTCGAGCTGCTGCTCGGTGAGCTCGCCGCGCTCGACGTACCCCTCGGCGAGGACCGTCTCGCGGATCGTGGCGCCGGCTGCCAGCGCCTTCTTGGCCACCGACGCCGCAGCCTCGTAACCGATGTACTTGTTGAGGGGGGTGACGACCGACGGTGACGACTCGGCGTAGGTGCGCATCCGGTCGACGTCGGCGGTGATGCCGGCCACGCAGCGCTCGGCCAGCACGGTGGTCGAGGTGGAGAGCAGCCGGATCGACTCGAGCACGTTGCGGGCGATGAGGGGCATCGCGACGTTCAGCTCGAAGCTCCCGCTGCTGCCCGCTGCGGTGACCGCGGCGTCGTTGCCGATCACCTGGAAGCAGACCTGCAGCGTCGCCTCCGGCAGTACCGGGTTGACCTTGCCGGGCATGATGCTGGAGCCGGGCTGGAGGTCGGGCAGGTGGATCTCGGCGAGACCGGTGGTGGGGCCCGAGGACATCCAGCGCAGGTCGTTGCAGATCTTGGTCAGGCCGACCGCGACGGTCTTGAGCACCCCGCTGAGCTCGACCAGGGAGTCGCGCGTGCCCTGGGCCTCGAAGTGGTTGCGCGCCTCGCTGAACGGCTGCCCGGTGGCATCGCCGAGCAGCTCGATCACGCGCGGCGCGAACCCGGCCGGGGTGTTGATGCCGGTGCCGACCGCCGTACCGCCCAGCGGCAGCTCGCGAACCCGCGGGAGCACGGCCTCGAGACGCTCCACGGCGTAGCGCACCGTGGCGGCGTACCCGCCGAGCTCCTGGCCCAGCATGACGGGCGTGGCATCCATCAGGTGGGTGCGGCCGGACTTGACGACGCCCGCGAACTCGTCGGCCTTGGCGGCCAGCGCGTCCCCCAGGATCGTCAGGGCCGGGGTGAGGTCCTCGACCACCGCCAGCGTGATCGCGACGTGCATGGCGGTGGGGAACGTGTCGTTGCTCGACTGGCTCGCGTTGACGTGGTCGTTGGGGTGCACCGCGGCGTCGCCGTCGGCTGCGGAGCGTGCGACGAGGCTGGCGATCACCTCGTTGGCGTTCATGTTGGAGCTGGTGCCGGACCCGGTCTGGAACACGTCGATGGGGAAGTGCTCGTCGTGGCGGCCTTCCGCGACCTCGCGGGCGGCCGAGACGATGGCCGAGGACTGCTCCTCGGTGATCACCTCGAGCTCGCCGTTGGTCTGCGCCGCGGCGGCCTTCACCTGGCCCAGGGCGTGGATCAGGCGGGGCTCCAGGGTGGTCCCGCTGATCGGGAAGTTGTCGACCGCACGCTGCGTCTGGGCGCGCCACAGGGCCGTCTTGGGCACCTCGATCTCACCCATGGAGTCGTGCTCGATCCGGACGTCGTCGTGCGTGCTCACCCCTCGAACGTTACCTACCGGGTCCGTGCCGGACCTGTCGGGCACCTGACGATCGGGTGTCCGACGTGCTCCCGGCAGGCGGCTACAGGTGCTCGGCCACGAGCTCGGCCACGGCCCGCATCCCGGACTCGTTGGGGTGGTAGGCCAGGGGCGTCCCCGGCGTGGGCAGCGTGAGTCCGACGGTCCACGGGTCCGCGGACCACGCGTGGTGCTCGCGGCTGGCGGTCGCGACGCTGACGAGCTCGCACCCGCTCGCCTCGGCGGCCTCCGCGGTGATCTCCTCCAGGCGTACGGCGAGGTGCCGGGCCAGGTCGGCGTGGGGGCGACGCAGCGGGAAGGACCTCTCGCCGGCGGGAGGCAGGAGCGTGAGGTAGTCGACGAAGACGACCCGGGCCCGCGGTGACCGTGAGCGTGCCTCGCGCCCCACGGCGCGCATCGCCGGGGCCAGTCGCGCCAGGGCGAGCTCGCGCGCGTGCGGGTCGAGGGCGTCTCGCAGTCGGGGGCCGACGATCGGCAGGGCACGGGTCGCGCGCGGCAACGTGGCGACGTACATCCCGGGGACGTAGGCGATGTCGTTGCCCCCGATGGTGATCGTGACCAGGGACTCGGTGCCGTCGAGCGCGTCCAGCTGGGGCGCCGCGGAGTTCTGACGGGTGTGCAGGAGGTGCGCGGTGGTGGCCCCGGAGTAGGAGACGTCCACCAGCTCGTGACCGAGGTCGGCGGCGAGCAGGCTCGGGTAGTTGCGCGCCGACCGCATGGCGGCGGCGGGGCTGCCGGGGGCGCGGGGCAGGAGTCCGGGGCCCGCCGCCATGGAGCTGCCGAGCGCCACGTATCGCGTCATGGGTGAATCCTGCCGTAACCGGGGCGACTACGGTGATCGGGTGACGCAGTGGCTCGACGACCTCAGCACCCTGCAGGTGCTCCTCCTCGTCGCCGGGGTCACCCTCGGTGGCTCGGTCCTCGCGGCGATCGTCGGGGCGGTCCTGGTGCGGATGGGGCTGCGCCGGCCGTGGTTCCTGCAGCTGCTGAGCCGGCTGGCCTACAAGCTCCTCGGCTTCATCAAGCGACCGCTGACCATCGTCGTGCTCGACGAGGTGGCCGCGGTGATCCAGACCGGCAAGTACACCAAGAACATCTCCGACGCCCTGCTCGAGAACCACGACGAGCTGAAGGCGCTGGTCGCCGAGAAGGTCCGGGAGGACCCCAACGCGCGCATCGTCAGCAAGCTCCCCGGCTACGACACGATCGTCTCGGAGGCCTCGGAGACCGTGATGCGCGTGATCATCGAGATGCTCAGCGACCCGCGGATGGACGAGCTCGTCTCGGACCTGCTGCGCAACAACCTCCAGCAGATCCGCACGGCCGTGCGGCAGAAGGACCACGAGGCCGTGGGAGAGCCGCCCGAGCCGGACCCGATCCCCGAGAGCGCCCCGCGACCGAGGTCGCAGCGCTCCCGTCAACCGGTCGCCGGCGCTGCGGGCGACGACGCGGGGAGCCGACCCACGTAGAGCCAGTACTGCTCCGCCCGGCCCTGCAGCACCACGTCGAGCGGGATGGTCTCGGTCGCTGCGTAGACCGAGGCCACTGCCTCGGCCAGGGCGGGCGCCTGGTCCGCGGACCAGATCGCCACCGCACCCCCCGGACGAAGGACCCGAGCCACCTCGGCCAGGAAGAACGGCGAGTAGAGCGCCGCGTTGGCGTCGTGCACGAGGTAGCCGGGGCCGTTGTCGACGTCGAGGAGGACCAGGTCGTACGACGCCGGGCGGGCCTCGGCGACGGCAGCCGCGACGTCGGCGACGACGACCGTGACGCGTTCGTCGGCCAGCAGGGCAGGCCCGTGCGGCACGGTGCCGTCGCGCATCCAGTCGACGAGCGCCTGCTCGATCTCGACGACCGCGCAGGTCTCCACGCGGGGGTCGGCCAGCACCTCGTGCATCGTGAACCCCAGCCCCAGGCCTCCGACGACCACGGCGCGCGGCTCGGGGACCAGGCCGAGTGCGGCGGTGGCGAGGGCACGCTCGGTGCTGACCTCGACGGTGTCCATCACGAAGACGCCGTTGGCCCGCAGCTCGAGCACCCGGGGGCCCGCGTCCTCCGGCGTGCGCTCACGCAGGACCAGCTCTCCGCGCTCGGACTCGGCGCGCGCGACCTCGACGTACTCCATCGCTCCATCCTGCCCGGCCGTCCTGTCCCTCGGGGTGGGCCGCGCCGACCGTGGGGCTGGCACGGTGGAGATATGGACGAGGACCAGCGAGACCAGCCCCCGGAGCAGCCCCAGGACCAGGACGGCCGCGGCGGTCAGGTCTCGGAGGTCGGCGGGATGGACCCTGCCGACGCCGACACCCCGATCTCCGACGACCAGTCCGTCGCCGGATCACCCAGCGACGAGTCGGGTGAGGTCGACGAGGGGCCGCAGGGGCCGAATGCGCGGACGGGTTCGGACCGAGCCTGAGGAGTCGCCGGCCGGTCTGGTTCTTCGGGGTCGGTCCGGGTGGTCACCGTGGGTGGGGCCGCGCCGTCGGCTTCTTCGGGGCCGGTCCGGGTGGTTGCGGTGGTGGGGCCGCGCGCGTAGCCGACCTGCTCCCGCCGTCAAGGATCGCCTGCGGCGCCCGCTTCGCGGCACCTTCGGTGTCCTTGACTG